>NZ_CP007496.1:0-352569 GCF_000803625.1 Candidatus Nanosynbacter lyticus
GTGGATAGTCATGCAGTTTGGCAGGGTGTATTAGGTGAAATTGAAGTAACTGTATCGTCATCATCTTTTACGGCGTGGTTTAAAAACACGAAACTAGAAATAATATCAGATAAAGAAATCTCAATAATTGCCCCAAATATTTTTGCTCGCACTCAACTCGAAAAGCGTTTTCACCCACAAATACTTGAAGCTTTATCTCATAACGGAATAAATTCTCCATCAATCTCCTACCATGTTGAATCCAGCAATAAAAAGCCTCGTATTAACCGTGAGATTACTAAAACCGAGAGTCAGGAATCGTCAGCGCCGCTCATCTTACCATCAAAAAAATCTCATGCCAGTAATCTAAATCCTCGCTACACATTTGATAATTTCATCGTTGGCTCTAGTAACGACTTGGCTTACGCTGCCTGTCAGGCCGTCGCCTCTCACCCCGGAGAAAAATATAACCCGCTTTATTTGTATGGTGGATCTGGACTTGGTAAAACTCACTTAATGCAAGCGGTTGGTAATGAGATAATTAGAAAACAACCATCCGCCCGCGTACTATATATCACCACAGAAACTTTTGTGAATGAATTTCTTGACTCAATTCGCTTTAAGAAAAAGGGTTTTTCGGATAAGTACCGCAATGTTGACGTCCTAATCGTTGATGATATGCAATTTATCGCCGGCAAAGAAAAAACTCAGGATGAATTCTTCCATACGTTTAATGACCTTCATCAGAACAACAAACAGATAATTATTAGCTCCGATAAACCACCGAAGAGTATTCCAACCTTAACGGATCGTTTACGTAGTCGCTTCGAATGGGGTATGGCAATTGATATTCAGATGCCAGATTATGAGACTCGTTGTGCCATAATCAAAGCGAAGGCTGAGCTCAGTAATACCGAATTAGATTCTGATGTCGTAGAATACTTAGCAACTAACTTTAAAACAAATATTCGCGAATTAGAGGGCGCATTAAACCGGCTCTTAGCATATGCGGAAATGCAAAACTTCACTCCAGACCTTATGGCAGCTGAGGGTATTTTAGGCGATATCAAGCGTAGCCGCCCACAACATGTCACCGCCAAGCAAATTATCGATAAGACTGCTCGCTATTATAATATCGACGTGAAAGATATGTGCTCGTCCAGGCGCGATAAGTTTATTGCCACACCGAGGCAAATTGCTATGTTCCTACTGCGCAGTGAGCTGAAAATGAGCTTCCCAAAAATTGCCCAAGAGCTTGGACGGAAGGACCACACGACCGCTATGCACTCAATTGAAAAAATTACTAAGGAAAGCCTTACCAATGTAAGCATTCATGAACAAATTAATGATATTAAGGATAAATTATATGCTCATTAGTTGTGGAAAAGCTGTGCAGACCCTGTGTTTTTTTGGCGGATTACTAACACACAGATATGTGGAAAGAATGAATTACTATGTTAAGCAGTGGAATAGTAGAATAATATCCACCATAAAGCCCACAGCCAATACACAGAGTTTTCCACCTATAAAATCAACCAACTACCTCTATCTGAATACATTTTTTACCCAGTTTCCACAATACCTATTACTATTAAGACTAATTAAAAATTAAGGAAAGTATAATGAAAGTATCGGTCACTCAAGAAAAACTTGCAAAAGCTCTTAATCTCATCAAAGACATTGCTTCAAGTCGTAATGAATTACCAATATTAAATAATATTTTACTATGTACTGATGGAGGCAGATTATTAATCGCTGGAACAAATTTGGAAATTGCCTCTACTCAATATATTGGTGCTAAAATTGATAAGCACGGCTCGATTACCATCCCTGCTCGCTTGGTCTCAGAATTTATCTCAAACTTACCAAGCGGTACTGTTGAGCTTGAAGTCAAAAATGAGCATCTTCATATTACATCGGGTAAATTCTCATCAGTTATCAATGGTGTGGTGGCGGATGAGTATCCGGAATTACCAACAATTGACGAAAAAACTGCCATCCAATATGAAATCGATGTTGAAGATTTAAAGAAGGCGATAATTCAAACGAAAATTGCGGTTAGTTCTGATGTGACGCGGGCGGTTTTGACTGGTGTGTATTGGCATAATCACGAAGGCTCGTTATATCTGGCAGCTACTGATGGTTATCGATTGGCGGAAAAAAGACTAGCTAAGTCTAATGATGAAGTATCAGCTATTATCCCTGCTTCGACACTTTCAGAGGTAAGCAAGAGTGTTGGTGAAGAGAAAAAAATCACCGTTCTCTTTGATGAATCTCAAGTATGCTTCAGAACGGGAGATATGGAAATCGTTAGCCGGTTGATTGACGGAAAATTCCCTGATTATCGTCAATTGATTCCGTCAAATTCAGAGACGGAAATCGTGATTAAAAAAGCTGATTTTAGTAGAGTGACAAAGATTGCAGCATTATTTGCGCGTGAATCTGGTGGCGGAATAACCGTGACCGCCTCAAAGGAAAACTCCCTATTATCTATCCACTCAATCGCATCTGAGCTAGGTGAAAACACCTCAGAAGCTTCGGCTTCTATATCAGCTGACGGTCAAGTAACACTTAATTCGCGCTATTTAACGGAAGTTCTGAATATTATTGATGCTGACGAAATTACATTCTCGTTTAACGGTAAATTATCGCCATGTGTCATCCGAGAGCAGGTAAAAAACCCTGATTATACACACATTATTATGCCACTTAAGAGTTAGTGGAAAATGGTGATAACCTAGATGCTGCTTCGGATAAAATTTCTTCTGGAATATTTTTAGTATTATAAGTAGTATTGATTATTTGTGGTCTAGTTTTAATTGTCCATTTATTATTTTCTTTTTTTAATATGACAGTGTAGGCGTCTCCTGAATTTCTATCTATATCCTCTCTTTGATAGGTGGCGGCATACCAATCGATATTCTTTCCTAATATAATTTCCTTTTTAAGTATGAAATATGATTTTAATTCTGGGTATTTAGTAAATAATACAGCTGAAATCTCATTTTTGTATTCGGCTATTTTATTGGACATAAATTTCTTGCTGTAGCTGGTTTTTATAGATACATCCCTGTCTGATCCTTCGACTGTAAATTCTGTGTAATTTTCATTTATATGTCCAGACTTAGATGAGGTTTTAATTATATATTTGCCATCTGATAATTTTATTTTAGTATCTCCTGCTAACGATATAATTTCAGTGTTATTTTTTGCATTATTGCGATATATTTTAGCCGATAAGTCTGGTTTGTCGAAAAATATCGAAATAGTATAGGTTGGTTGAATGAAGAAAAAAGACAATAATAATAGTACGACTATTATAGAACTTATTATTATAATAATATTTCTTCGATTCATAAATTACTCCTTAAACACATTGGCATAATTTCTAAAAACAATATTTAGTTTTGATGGATCAAATCCTTGTTCTTTAATTTTATTAATAGCAGCATTTCTATATCCTTCTATAGTATCGATCTCTACAATAATACCATTTGGGATATTTGGATCTACTCTATAGCCTATAGAGTATATTAGATTTTTGATAGGTAATTTTTTAATTATTGGATTTGCATCTTCTAATGCTTTTTGCTCGTCAACAAGTTTGTCTGTTGTAATTTTGTCTATTTCAGCGCCCCTAGAAGATGATTTTAACTCTTTAGTTGCCTCTTGAGTAATTGGAATAAGTGAAAATACTATCCTTAGTGGTTTATCTTTCTTTACTTCTATATGAACGGTTTCGCTCTTAAAGCCATCTCTAGATGCTTTAAAATCATATATTCCTGGTTCTAGATATATAATTTGTGATCCGATAATTTTTTTATTTTCTACGGTAATTTCTGCTTTATTTGGTGAGACTAATAAAAATACTGGTACCGTATTAATTCTGGATGTATATATGACAATTCCGTAGGTTAATATAATAAGTGATGATAAAAATAGTAATATACTAATTGTTCTTTTGTTCATTATTTTTTCCTATACCAAGTTACACTTGGAGAAGTTAAACTTTCACCTCCTGCTTTTGGTGCATATTCGCATTGTGAAGCAGATGCTATTTTTGAATCAAAACCCTCTATATCGCCAACGTAAACAAAGGTATGTCCTGGGCTGTGTGCGACATCACCGGGTTTAAGATCTGCTATATTTATTGAGTTGCCAGCACCAAGATTTTGCCAGTTCTCTTCAGCCCAAGCACGCTGCGTGGCTGTCGGGCCAGCCTTACCGTTTTCGCCTCCGTAATTATAGTTCTTATCAAATCCACTGTCATTTAGTATCGTTGTCACAAAGGCACCACAGTCTACACCGCCCCCAAGACAAGAATCTCCAATGTATCTGTTCTCGCTTTTTGCCTTTTCTATAGCTTTTGCATATTCAGGTTTTTTATCTGTACGTACAGTTTTTTCTGGCCAGGCATAACGTTTGACATAGTCGATAAAGTCGCCGCCACTTGATGAAGAGCATCCTCCTCCGCTTCCGCCCGTACCATTGAATCTTTCATAAATCTTTTGAGCAGCAGCACCACGTATATTTTTGACCTGCTCTTTAGTCATAGCTGATTTTTCAAAATCATCATGCCAAAAAATAGTAGCCTCCTCTACTGTTTTTAAGGTTTTTAGTAGCTCCCAAGAATTTGACGCAGTACCGAATCCAGAAGCTGTAACCGGTCTTTCCGTTCCTTCTTGAACCAGATACTCTAATTCGAAAATTAATAATTTATCGTTATCTTCTACAGGAATAGAGTCTATCATTCCTTTTTCGTTGGGTGCGCCACCATATTCTTGACTGTAATATTTTTTTAGATCGGATGGTATTTTATTAGCTATTAAAGTACGCCTTCCAAATGTCCATTGAGCAAGACCCCATCCTCCGGATTCCCATCCCTGTCCTACTTCATGCCTAGTAGGACTAAATCCTGACTCTGCTTGAATATTAGCCATCACACCAGCCGTTTGCTCTGCACTTAATCCGACATTACGCAAGTATCCCCAAATCTTTTCTTGATTGTCAGCTCCAGATATACCAGCAGACGAAGAATCGGAACATGTCGTGTCATTTTTATTAAACCATAAGATATTATTATTGATATATGTATTTGGATATCCTGCTGCATAAGAAATCGGCTGAACAGTAGATATAAATAATACGGCAATACAAATAGCAATGAATATTTTTTTATACATCAGTCTGATTCCTCGCATATTCATTAACTATGTCCGTGGGTACGCCAGCTTGCTTTAGCGAATCTATCGTTTTTTCGCTATTGACTCCTGCAACGACTGTATTATCCTTAAAAATAGCATAAGAATCATAAGTGGAATTAGTAATATGGCTAAAAATTGTCATTTTTATTAATTTAAATCCGCCCTGTTCTTTGACTAAGATATATTTTTTTAGTTCACGTTTTCCATACTTACTGGAAGTGGAATTAAGTAATTCAATGATAATATTCTGCTCAATTGGTTGTTGAGGGCTAGTCTTTTGGGTGGCTGATTTTTTACTGACGGTTTGCTCGGACGATAAAATAGTGGTGTACTTACCTTTATCTGGATTTTTCGTGATAAAGAATACAACCAGAATATTTATGAAAAGCACGATAGATAATATTAGTATAGTTTTATCTTCCCTATTCATATCAAACATTCCTTGCGTACTCCCAATGCCACGGTTCTGGTTTACTGCCACCCGGTTTTGCCCAAGCTGGGTGAACGTAGCCATATTTATGTGCGTTCGCTTCCAGCCATTTATAGACAGCAGATCCAGTTCCACCGACGTTAATATCTACTGCTAGACCCCAACCGTGATTTGATATGCATGGAGGAGCTGGTGCTGCCGCCCCGCCCTGGTATCGTGGATTACCTGGAGTGGAGTAAGCAATTTGCGTATCGCAGTCTCTATACGCTTCGTTAATAGTTAAATCAACACCAGTCTCGGCTTTATAAGCTTTATTCATTTCTTCCATAGCCTTCGCAGCTTTTTTATGCATTTTATCGCTTGATGAGAATGATAATGCTTGCAATTCTGAGTCTGGTATTTTACCGTTTTCATGTCCGCCCCAACCTTTCTGTTGCGCCTCTTCTAATTGTGGCTCGCCAATTGCATCGCCATCGTCAGCATTTTGAGACTTAGCTGAGCTACCTCCGTCATTCTCTTCATCTTCACCGTTAACTGATTGAGCGACTTGGTAGTCAATTAAAAGTACCGACATTGCAGATAATTTTCTATCACTATAAGTCTTATTTCCATCACCTGTTCCAAATGATTCGTTGGTAATTGCCGAACCGTCGGTTGGGTCAGTAAGATTTTGTTGCTTAATTGTTCCTGAAGAAGTTGAGCTAGATGGCGCCGTACAGCCGCCACTCTTAAACCAGTATTCTCCGGTACTAGCGTCGCTACAATCGCTAATAAAGTCATGAAGCGGTGTGTTGCTGACAATATAGCCACTACCTACGAGATCTTCTATAGTCGCATTATCTGGAACGTCCTTACTGTTGTCTATCCACCCTTCTTCCTCAGCGATTTTTAGTGCTTCTTCAGTAGACATATTAGCCTGGTCTTTAGTGATACCTGTACATGGTAGACCTGCTAAGTTAATTGCCGGATCGTCGGGCGAGCCACTACCCATGTTAAAATCTTTAGCGTAGCTACAATATTTTTCTGAATATATACCACTTGCTGCCTTCGTGGTTGATGAATAGGCTAATGCCATTGATGGTAGTCTAAAAATATTAGAGAGCATTGCTGCTGGAGTTCTATTGTATGTAGCGTTTGCCAGCATCATATTTCCCATATTATGAACTATGCTGCCTAAGAAGGTATATTTACTGGAGATGTCAAATGGACTTAATGAGGCGATATCCATATCTTTTTGAAACTTTTCATTGGCTATCTTTATACTATTGAACTCTGCTAGCTGACTTCGTTTTAGTCCTGGTAGCATTTGCCTCATGGATCCATTTGAAAAGAATGCAGCCGCTCCTACACCAAGCGAATCTCCCAAATCTTTATATCTAGCATTACCTGGAGTTAAGAGACTTTCTGCTAGTTCTAAAAGTAAACTTTTGACCGCCTCACCAGCAACCCATCCTAATAAAGACGCTGCCACTTGCTTAATTGCAACTTTACCAACTGCACTCACTAAAAAACCCACTCCACCAGTTGCCCATCCTGCCGCTAATTCTGCTGCTGTAAACGCATACATGGTATATGGACTAAGGATAAAATCACATGCTGGGGCGGTTTCTTCCTTGAGTTTATTAATAGACTGGATAGCTGGATTAGATATGACTGAATATCCAGGAACATAATTTTTGGCAATAGCTGGCTTATTACTATTAATGCCCATTGAAGCAAGTAATACTGGTGAATCTAGGGCGGATCCCTCGGTGTTTTCGGAGCCTTTTATTTTTCCTCTTTCCGTTAACATCGTGCCGATTGTGTCCATCGCCTCTGGTGTAAATCCGCTACCAAAACCTGATGCTTTAGCTTGAGACCCAGGAGACAAGACAACTTCCATAACTAAGGTAAGCAAAGGTGCTAACTGAATGGCAGTAACCCCCGAAGCAATAATGTTTGGGATTTTTACAACCATACACCCACCGGCAGCAATGCCATAAGCTAGGCCACCTTTCCCTACTCTTTCACTAAGACCAGTTATGCGATTATTTATATGACCGCTTGCTTTATTACTATCGAATCTTGGTAGTTTTTTCTTAAATTTATCAACCCGTTCTTTTATACCAAGCTTTTTATCAATTTTATTGGCGATTCCACCATTTCTCTTTAGGCCCATTTTGTTATACATCTTCTGCATATGCTTTCCAGTCCAGGCATGGAAACGCATATTAAATAGCCCGGTTCTCCCGTAGACTTTATTCCCTATTTTCCTATTTTCCGGCTTAATCAGCTCATCTTTTAGTCTAGAGGCTTCAATCGGCTTGCCATTATTAATTCCTTCAACTTTATAATGTGAAGGATTCTTATCTGGGTATCCAGTTTTCTTTAGACTTATTTCACTGCCATCCGCATTAACTGGTTTAATCCCTTGTTTTGATAGTTTTGATAGAGCTCTATTTGAGATTCTTCCCATTTTACAGCGCATTCCTTTTTTGCCTTGGCAAATTCCTGCATTATCTTCGTTGCTAAAAACTCGATTAAAGTATTTTTTTAGACGGTGTTCCTTTACTGTTGAAGCTGAATCATTAGTCCCCGTCATATTTTCGACCATACTTGTCAGCATATTTATTGGGCTAGAAATAGTACCAAATATTCCGGCAATTAATCCCAATATTGCAGTGATTACTGCAATCGGTCCACGTTTTTTCAGTAAGGATTTAAATGTAACTGGACTTTTCTTTTTATGTTTACCAGACGGCTGATAAAAACCGTTATTAGGCACGGAAGATTCTCGCCCATTGACTGCTTCACTGGCGGAGTCATTTTGGTCGGGGTCAAGTTGATAATCCTTATTATCAAATTGAGACTCAAGGTCGTTTAAGACATCCTTTTCGCGAGCACTTAATTCCGAACCGCTATCAAGTCCAGCTGAGATTTGATCGAACCTAGCCTGCTCGGCAGGATTTAATCTACTGTCAGTCTCGGAATCTGTCGTATAGTCAACTCGCGCCATCTTTTATACTTCTCCGTAACCACCAATTGGTGTATCAGACGGCTTTACTTGTTGAGCTACGGGATTGGTGTTAATCAGGTTATACTCAGTGTCGCTAGCTTGAATTTGGATATGAACGTGATTTTGCCCAGCAAAGAATAAGCCTTGACCAACTGGGAAATTAGATAGTCGTTTTTGTTCTTCATCGGTCAATTTAAATACCTGAGCGAGGACATCAACAGCGCTGGTGGATTGTTTTAATAGTAATTGCATTGATGAGTTGGAGACTATGGCGCGACCCATCTTACTACCAACGAAATCTTCCACGTCCTGAGTGATAGTGGTTAATCCTAATTGATACTTACGGGCGCGCTTTGCTAGGGAGAATAAGAAATTGGCGGAATCATCATATTTCATCAATTGCCAGGCCTCGTCCACAATCAGCATGCGCTTTTTCTGGTCAGTGCGTGTAATATTCCAGATGTGGTTCAGGACAATATACATTGCGGTTGGCCGAAGTTCATCTTCAAGGTCGCGAATATTAAACACTACCATATTATTGTTGATGTCAATATTACTTTGCTGTGAGAAAATACCAGCAAATGTTCCAGAGGTAAATTTGCGTAGACGCTGTGCCAGGCTTGGTCCAGTGCCACCCATGTGAAGCAAGGTGTCATATAAGTCAGAAATAGTTGGAGGAGTGGAATTGTGAGTCAGTGGATCGGATGTAATACCGACACGCGCGTAGGTGTCAATGAGTGCTTGATCGATGTCTGCCTCTTCCGCTGGTGTTAATCCCGCTACAACTTGCCCGCTGGCTGTTGTTTGTGCCCCGCCTAGCATTTGTCGCAATAATCCATGCAGCGTTACTAGGTTTGCTCTTAAAGCGTCGTCCGCCTCCTCGGTATCGATGACTCGCGGTAAGTCAAAAGGATTAATCCTTGTATCGCTATTTAGACTTAGTCGAATATAGCTACCGCCAACTGCGTCACAAAGTTTTTGATACTCATTTTCTGGGTCAATAATCACAATGTCTGACCCAACCATCATACTCCTTAGAGCCTCTAATTTAACAGTAAATGATTTACCGGCACCAGATTTAGCAAACACCACCATATTGGCATTTTCCAGGCTAAACCTATCAAAAATCACCAGACCGTTATTGTGCATATTAATTCCATACAGGACGCCCTTATTATCTGTTAGGTCGGCTGAAGTGAATGGGAAGCTGGTAGAAATTGCGCCTGTATTCATATTGCGGCGAATTTGCAGCTCATCGGCTAACTGTGGGACTGTGCTATTGAGCCCCTGCTCTTGCTGGCTGGAGGCCACTTTGGAGAAGACTAATTGTTGTCCAAATATTGTTTCAATTTTGTGTTGCACAAAGTTCAATTCATCCATACTATCGGCATAAATTGTAATGTATAGTCCGTAGCGGAAGAACTTCTCTGCCCCAATCTGTAGCTGATCGCGTAATTCTTCGGCGTCTTGTAAGGCAGCTTCCAGTCCTGGATCACGCACGCGTCCCTTTTCCGAATTGATATTCATGCTAGCTTCCAGCTGGGTAACTTTTTTGCGCAGATTATTCAACACAATTTGCGTATCAACCGGATAAATAAACATACTAATATCCAGTACTTCATCGATATTAATGACTGAACTGAGCCAGCCGGTGTAGATTTGTCGTGGATAGCCATAGACATACATAGTACGACCATATTTTGAACCTAGTCGGAAATGATCGGAATGAAGTTCAATGCTACTTGGTGCAATAAAATCACGCAGTGTACGGACACCGGTTAAAAAGGCTTGCTCAACTTCAGCTTGTTCGCGCGCTCGTTGTTGTGCGGCGATATCAACAGCGTCTAATTTCTTCTTTGCCATTATAGTCTTTCTCCTGTTGGTGCTTGTCCTGTGCCTTTAGTGACGTAGGTAGTAGTTAGTTCACTCGGGTCGATTTCTGACAGTGATTCACGTGATGATGTGTCGGGATTATATGAAGTGTAGAATAACTCACCCAACTGACGGGTGTTTAATTGCCAGCTTTTTACCCCAATTTGGAACAAGCCGCTCATTACTGAATCAATACGATTTTTTATCTCATCCTTTGCTTTTGTGTATGTAACTTGATCAATTTTTGTTACAGTCGCTTCTTTTTTTCCGCTAAAGAAACTACTGAATAGTCCTTTTGTTTGTTGCTTGAATGCATTAGTATCACCATCAGGATAATACGGTACAACTACGTAAAAACTTTTATCCATAATATTTGCTTCTTGCGCTAAAACATCAATAAAGTCCATATAATCATCCATCAGAACATTGAGCAACATGTTATCTTGATTACGTCGGATATCAGCCAGTCTGTCTAGATAAGGCCCAATGTCTACCCGGCGTGAACGGACCAGAATTTGAATTGGAAAATATAGAGAATTGATGAAATTTTGATAGCTGAACTCTATTCCCTCTCTTTCGCGTGAACTCATCAAATCAAAGTTAATTGACTCACATTCGATTACTGCTCGGAAACTGCCGTCACTCATAATAATCATATTTTCACGCATTTCAGAAAACAGGAGAGTATTTTGAGTGCTGATTGGTCCACTCTGTTTTTTATTTTCTGGTGACTTATCCGGGGTTGGTGTAGTAGCAGATCCTGCTATGGTTGTATTCACGGCGGATTGCTGAGGAATATTAGGAATAGCCGCATTGGTTTGCGGTAATTGCTGATTCAATTGCTGATTTTGTAACTCTGGTTGCATAAACCCCACCTAACGTAATGAAATCACCACTTCCTCTTCTGCTAATTTATTTTCTTGCTGAATTCGATTTGCCTCACGTGAAATCGTTTCAATTGAAAGGTCGCTGTGATTATTTGCCAAATCTATTATAGCAGGTGATACGTCGTTTAAGCTAGTTTGCGGCGTGGCAGTCGGTTGGCTATTAGTAGGTTTATTGTCTGACAGCGGATTGATGGTTGACTGGCGCATTGTTGGGTATGGATTTATCTGAAGGCGTAAGTCGGACGGTTTTTCTGAGTCGTTATTAGTCTGAGATGGTTGCTCAGATAGTTGACCTGTTTGCATTTTCTCTATTATCTGCTGTCGCCTACGGACATCTGACTGGCTAATTAGATGGTTAATGTTTTGTGCTGTAGTGCTATTTTCATCTAGAATATCATTGGCCGCTTGGCCTTCGTTAAATAAATCGGCGCGCATTGAACTATTCGGGTTATTAACTCCACGGATTGACCAACCTTGGCTGTCTACCAGGTTTGCTAAGTATGACAATCGCCGCTGAACCTCGGTTTGATCGTATTTATTGCCATATATCTTCTCCTCAGTTTTTGGTGCGACAACTTCTACTAACGTTTCAATACCGTCAGGCTGCCATAGGCGTTTTTTCGGTTTTAACATAAAAGAAATAACTGCCGCAAGGTATACTTCCATCGGTTGATCTTTTTTAAGAGGTAAAGCTAAAGCCCCAAAAAACAAAACAACCGGCATTGGAATTAAAAATAAGGGTAGCAACAATTGGCTCAAAGCATACGCAATACCAATTCCAACAACTGCGGTAATTAAAAACACAAACTGCCGGAAACTAAATGGTCCAAGTAGCTTATCCTCCGCCTCAACATCCTGAGGAACTTTATATATAGACATACTGCTTATATTATACCAAAAATACGATGATTATAGCATGTTGCGAAGGTTTTTGAACTGATCTTTAGCCGCATCAATTACACTCGCTGACAATCTTTCGTCGCTGAGGATTGTATCAATAGTCTCCTTAATAGATGCGCGTTTTTCTTTGCTAATTATAGAGGTATTATTAACAGCTTCTATTAATAGTTTAACCCCATCAGCATCAGTGTTAGCCAAAGCTTCCGGTTTATATTTACCACCCTGTAGCCATTCAGCACAATAATTGAGCAAATCTTGACGGTTATTAATAGTACCCTTAACCATATCGTCAATTAATTTACCACCCATAAAGGAAGCTTTGTTTTTCACGCCAGATGATGCTAATGCTGCCGCCACAGAAGAATAGAATTCTGGCGGTAATTCGCTAACAAGCTGAGCAACTTCTGTAACGGTCCCATATTTAATCTGCTCTTCAATTGCAGCTTCACGTACATATATGTTATTGCTATCCAATACCGTTCCATCTGAAAGTGTCACGGAATTGCCTAAAGATATCTTTTGTCTTTGCCCAGAGCTTAGCTTATAATGCTTCATAATCTGATGAGCTTCATCAACGGACTTGGAGAATTCGCTGCGGTTGGTTGATATGGCAGAGGCTAAGGCGGCATCCGCGCCAAGTAAATTACCTTTATCATCCACTAAGACATGTCCACCAGCCTTCCCTCGAAGTTCCTTGCTGTTTATCAATTGTTTTGCAAATTCACTGTGCTGCTGGCGTTGAGCGTTATTCTTAATTAGTCCAGACACTGCAATTTCGGTTTCTAGGTCTTTAATGTCTGATATAAATTGAGCTTGTTGCGCGTCTCGCCAATTTGAGTATTTAGTTGACTTAGCTCGTAGAGCACGATCGTACTTTCCATACGTATCAGTTGGTGCGTGACCCAGCGTAGCTTCGGTGTATCGATTGTCATCTTGTGCGGATAACAGATCTGCACGCCTGGAAGCCTGTCTGGCGTCTAAGTCTGACTTCTTATATCTGGCTGTATTTCTGAATGAGTTTTCGGCATTTTTCTGTGAAGTTTCCAGATCTTTTTTGCGTAATCTACCACTATGATCTGCCCAACGGCGTAAACGATTTGGGTTGAATCGCGCCATATTGGGGTTAGCCAACTTCTTGTTTTTAGTGATCTCGCGACGATCTTTAGCCCAGTTTTTAGACTTGTCGTACCAACCTTTATTCTTATCATTAACAAACCCAGCGAACTTACCTAATACTCCGCCGCTAAGTTTCAGAATTATAGGTGTTAAGGCTAATGGTATAACTTGAACTGCCATTCCTAAGATTTGCATTATTCCACCATTTGCTCCAGTGGCGTTTTGGATAATTATTATTCCAGCCAATTGTGCCCCACCGAATATTACAGCGAATGCCGGGAAAAATACTAACATCGTGAGGAATAAGTCTCGCCATTTCTTAAACCATTTTTCTGTGCCAGGAAGTAAATAGCAAACGAAGGCTAAAGGTGAGATGATAATTAGGATTACAATTAAAGCTTGACGTGCTGCCATAATTAGAAGCACTAAGAGAAGCACTAGACCTATTCCTACTAATGCCGATAGTGCTAATGGTAGTAGTTCTGCTCCCATGGCTACTGTTGCGACCACTCCACCAGCTAAAGCTCCGTTGGACAGTATCATCACAATAACTTCTGACCATGTCCAACCTACGCCCGTATTTTCTCCTACGGTGGATATTGTGTTTTTAATCCCCATGAAAGCGTCTTGGAAAGCGTAACCAGTTACGTTTGATAAATCTAATAAAATAGCACAAAACGTAAACGATAAATTGACTAACACCGCCGCAATCACTAACCTAGGGAGCATTTTTTTGATACCGTAATTGCTAATTCCTACAGAGGTCAATTGTGAGTAGATAATCACCAAAAACGCCACAATAAACGCCACGTTGCTGATGTTGCGCATAATGACCCACGCCAAATAAATTCCACTGTTTTGATTGGTCGTTTCTAATGGCTTAGTTTTTAAGAACTCCTGAAGCGCGCTGTACATATAATCTATGCCATCAGCTAACCAATTGGAGAGTGGACAGATAATCCAACCTATTCCCTGTACGTCACAGGAAGTGCTGGTTGAATTTTCTGAGGGAGATTCAATTGAAATAGTTGAGGTGCTGGTTTGTTCGTAGGTGTTTGGTGGCGCAAATGAATAAACCGCGTAAGTTGCGGAACTTAGTGAAGATATTTCGCTTGATGGGAAATAAATAACCTTGGCTTCTTTTTTATTCTTATCTTCATTAACATAAACAAGCGAATTATCAGGTAGGTTAAATTGTTTGATCTTTTTATCATCGCTTACCTTTGTATATTTTTCTTTATTATAGGTTAAATTACGACCACTCCATTCTGCGTCTACGGCGTAAACAGAAGTTGAATGTGCTAAGGTATTAAGAAAAATGCCCACCAGCATCCCTGCTATCAGCAACACGAACCACTGCAGCCACTTATTAAGAAGCTGCTTATGGGAAATCAACCACTCCATCTGAGGTTATATTAGCATTTTTGATGGAAAAAGTCAAGAGAAGAAGTTGTGTATGATTTTTTCTTGCTTAATGTCATCTGCCGTATTTATTAACCTCTTCGTCAGAGGGAATAATTATCCCTCCAGAGCTACTGTTGCTCTGTTGGTTATTTTGTTGAGAATTAGAGGAGGATGTATTCTGTGGTGTATTCTCGGCAACCACTCCGTGAGCACTTAACGCCTCATATATTGCTTGATTTATATTTTTTGCAGTATTTGGATTTGATACGGCAACTTCTCCTGCTTTTTTAAATGCAGCCGAAGCTTTTTCATTCTTACTATCGGCAATAGCTTTAGATAGCCATTTGGTTGCTGCGCCATTTTGTACTAAGTGCTCTGCTTGTAGATTTCCAGACTCGGTATTATTTACTGCCATGTTAGATAGATTTTGCATACCATCAATCTTATCGTTGAGAATAGCATCTCCGAATCCGTTTCCTATGATATTATTATCTCCCTTTGCAAATGAACCTTTAATCGCTCGTTGTTTTATAGAAGTGTCTACACCTTTTAGGCTACTCAGCACCTTCATACGTTCTTCAAAACTACCATTAGCCATAATATGGTCAATAGCAGCTGCGCGCATAGCTTTTGAGGCAGTTGTGTTTGTGCCGTTGGCTATATTGGCTATATTACCTGATGTCATACCTTGCAACATTGTGGATGCGTTTTCAACGTCGCTTTCGAACGCCTTAGCTACAGTTGCGCGGGCGCGTGCTCCACCTTTATCCCAACCCATAAATCGACCGAGTGGACTACTATCCCTCCACGTAGCAATTTTACCCGTTCGCCTGCTTGCGCGTTTTCTGTCCATGAAGTCTGAATATTTTCTTTTCGTATCACCAATAACAGAATTGTCAACACGTCCTTTTGCTGTGCCTTTTACGTTTCCAGCGAATCGACTATGCGCATTAGCACCCATTCTACCTATCTTTGCGCCAATGTTGCCCAGCGAATTTAATGAGCTCTGTAGTACGAAAGGTGTAGCGCCCAATGGCAATATAGATGCTGCTAGTGCTGCGAACTGCATAGTTTCTTTCGGGTTGTTTGGATCGTCTGTGGCTGACGCTGCTAATACAGCTCCCGCTAATTTTCCAGCTCCGTATAGAAGGGATATTACAGGAAATACTATTAATAACCCTCTAAACACTGATACCCATTTTTTGAACAGATTTTCGGTATTTGGGAGAAGCCATGCTGCAAATGCTAATGGAGATATCGCTATCAATAATATAATGGCAGATTGTCGAACAATTAATATAACCAGCACTACAAGTAGAGCTAACAGCAGGGCTAAAATAGTAGGTATACTTACAGCAAGGAATATAAACAGACCTACTCCAACTAAGGTTAATCCAGCGGCTATTAAATTATAAAAAGATCCAGTTGCTGCTGATTGAGTATCTATTCCTGATGCAGCTCCTTCTAAAACTCCCTTAAGAGAAAAACCGAGTATATTAGATAAGTCTACAGCTAATTGACATAGGTAAAAAGATAAGTTTACAAGTAAAGCTCCTATTATTAACCTTGGCAGAATTCTCTTAATGCCGTAGTTGCTTATACCGACATTGCTTATTTGGGAAAATATTACCCATAAAAATATCAAAGCAAATGTGGCGTTTGCAATGTCGCGAAAGAAATCCCAAGCTTGTTTTAATCCCCCGGATGTAGAATCGTTTTTAAAAATTCCTGGGTCAATAGATAGAAACTGTGATATTGCGGAGTAGGAGGCGTCTCCCAAGCTACCAGCAAAACTCATCAATGGACAAACCAACCATCCTACACCGTCTACGCCACAGGAATTTTTCTCTTCGTCACTTTCTTCTGGCTTATTAAGAGCATTTTCTGCCTCTTGAGCTTTAGCGTCCATCTCTTTTTTAATGTCATCCCAGGCTATAGTTGTCATATTTTGTATGACTTGACTCTTATCTATACCTGATCTTGAGCTAACACAGTCGGTGAAGTATTGATCCTTGGCGCTAGATCCAGTGTCTCCGTATTTACGAGAGGATACAGATTCTTCAGCCGCAGCTATACAAGTCCCTATTAATTTCTTTGCAAGCTTACTTTTTGCATTTTGATCACAGCTTATGCTATCACCAATAGTTGCGCATCCAGCTTCGATTTTTTCGCTGTCCGGCAACTCCTTATACCAAGTACTATTTGTAATTGTTGGTTTTAGAGCTTCCTCTAGCTTGGGCATAGTTACTTGATTAGTGGCAGCATCTATTGAGGCCTTTTTTCTGGCATTTTTAACTTGTTCCTCTTTTGATAATTCCACACACCTACCCTGTGAATAGGGTCCTTCCTTAGGTGTTGATCCCTGTACTTCTCGTGATTCAGCTTTATATCCACTATCACATTTAAGTCTGTCATAGCTCACTCTATGGTTACTTTTACTACTATAACACCACCACCATCCATCATCTTTACTTTCTTCACCTTGAGGGGTTTTCTTGTAATTACCATATTCAGTATTACAGATAACGGCACCTCCTTTAATAGGTTTGGAGGTTGCGTCATCCGCATATGCAACTAAAATTGGCTGCAAAATTATAAAAGCTAGCGATGCAAATAAAATAATCAGCAGTGGTTTTATAGGATTATAGTAAAAATACCGCATATGCTTGCATTATAGCATATGCGGTATTGTCATGGTAAGATTAGTGACCCTAAGACCACCATGCTTTTTTTTCTACACCGAATGTTATCTCGTTAAGTTCAATCAGATGTTGAATGTTCGACGTATTAACTTCTACGGACATATTAATAGGACTGGCTTCGAAGTCCTTATTATTTGATGGCACAGTTATGGTTGCTCCACTTGCCTCAAATCTAACAACTGAATCTTTCGTTCCTTTAGAATTATTGACTGCGATAGGTTGTTTACTTACTCTCAGTATTTCAGTGTAGTCATAATAAAGCGATCGCTGTTCAACGGTACAGAGTTCCTTTTTGCATGTAGGAGATGTTGGGTTTGAAGCTGCCCAAAGCTTTCTTATTGCTTCTTTGAATTTTTCTAATTCTTCAGTCTTTTCCGGATTAAACATAGCCGTAGCTAGATTCATTGCCCTTGTGTAGTTTGCGTCATCAGAATGATCAACACTAAGCATTTGAATTAGTCGGATTATTCTCAATGCACTCCAAGCTGTTTTCTTTGTTACTGGATCAAAAACAGGCTCTTCACCGTTATCATAGTTATTTCTAATAAACTGATCTAAAATTCCTACCAAGTCTTCTCTAGAGGCATTCTTGTCGTCTAAGATACTCAGATCAATACCTTCGTAATTCCAGTCTTTTAGGGGTTTTAGCATTTCTTCAACATCAGTCTTTCTTGAGGCTGGTGTTTTATCTGGCGACAACTCTGGTGCTGGACTCTGAGTTTCTTGCGCTGTAGATGTTGTGATGTCTGGAGTTGGTTCGCTGTGAGTCTCTCTATTACATCCCGCCACTCCAAATGCAAGTGCTGCCGTGCCAATTAGTGCCATTATTTTTTTTGGTAGTTCTGAACCGCTTGGGTTATTAAGCTTATTGGGACTATAAACCATAACGCTTGGGGTCCTTTCTCTGGCATTGCCAGGTGTAATTTATAAATCTCCTTAGGTTCATTGACCTAATTGCCGATATAATAACATAAAAATTAAATAAATGCAATAGTTATAGCTGGCAATTATAATAAAAAACACCCTGTTAGGGTGAAAATATCTGTGGCGCGCCCGACCGGATTCGAACCGGCGATCTCCTCCGTGACAGGGAGGCGTGATAGGCCAACTTCACTACGGGCGCACATTGCAGTTTATATACTAACAGACTACCTACATCTTTTCAAGGAAAATATTTGCTTTTTTCGCTTGACTATTTTACAATTTCTGTATAAGAGAAATTTTTATGACAAAAAGAAATATTATAATCAGTATATTTATAGCAACAGTAATCGCAGGAAGTGTTTTTATACCCAGAATAGCTTTGGCTGCCAACTGTGGTGGCGCGGAAACCTCTGTTATTTCTTGTGAAGGCGAAGGTAGCACGGCAATTATCAACATAATCAAGCAAGTTATCAAGATCTTAACTGCTGGTGTTGGTGTTGCTGCTTTTGGGGCTGTTGTATATGGTGCATTTTTATATACTACGTCTGAAGGAAGTCCAGATAAAGTAAAAAAAGCCCGAGAAGTTTGGATGAATACGGTTATTGGGTTGTTGATGTTTGCATTTATGGTGGCTATTACCAACTTTATCATTCCAGGGGGAGTTTTTAACTAATGAAAAATATTATAATTGCAGCATCTTTAATTGTAGTTGGTGCTTTTGGTGCTAATATTGTTATATCTGAAACTTCTTCTGCGGCCTGCTCTGATGGTAAGATTATGACTTTAAAACCTTGGTATGATGGCCTGTTGGATGGTGATTGTAATGTTAAATCCCCTGGCGATAATACAGACTCACAAGCCAATTTTATTTGGAAGATTGTCCTAAACATAATAGAAGATCTCTTGCAGGTTGTTGGTTATGCTACAACTGGGTATATTATGTATGGCGGCTTCCTTATAATGACCAGTAATGGCTCTTCTGATAAAGTAGCTCACGGACGAAAAACAATCATGAATGCAGCGATTGGGTTGGTTGTGGCTTTATCATCAGTGGCAGTTGTTAGTTTTATATCATCAAATATAGGAATATAGTATGAAATATTTAGAATTTTTTGCTGGATTATTAGGTAGCGCTAGCGAAGTCGGAGTACCAGACAATCAAGTTGACATTATGGTTATTGTTAACTTCATATTCAAAATAGCTGGTATCGTAGCGGTTATTGTTATAGTTATTGCCGGCATAAACTATTCACTGTCTTCTGGTGACCCGGCAAAAACCGCTAGCGCAAAAAATACAATTTTATATGCCGTTATTGGCCTGGTGATTATCTCTAGTGCTATTGCTATAACAGGTTATATTATAGGAAAGGTTTAGTATGAGAAATATTACAAAAATTTTGACCGTCTGCATGGTTATGATTGGAATGTTTAGCGCATTCGCTCCTGTAGTTTCTGCTGGTAACGGTATTGATATTTGTGCAGGTGATGGCTCTGGGTCAGTTTACTGTAATAATAAATCTGATGGTGAAGGTAAAGTTAATGGTATCATAGGCAGTATAGTGCAAGTTTTATTAACGGCAGTTGGTGTAATTTCGGTCATTATGATTGTTATCGGTGGGATTATGTTCGCAACTTCTAGTGGTGATGCTCAGAAAACAGCAAAAGCCAGAAATACTATCTTATATGCTGTCATTGGTTTGGTTGTTTCAATATTTGCTGCAGCAATTGTTAACTTTGCGTTTAGTAATTTTAAGTAGGAGAAAACATGAAAAAAACAGTATTATCGATAGCATTAATGATTTGTATGGTCTTTGGAGTGTCAGCCCTGCTGGCTACTTCCCCTTCTGGTAGTGTTTCTGCTCAAGTGTCAGATGGTATTGACATAGCTACTACTCCAGAAATGAAAGGCAAGCAAATTGAAGGTAAGGGTGGCTTAATACAAACTGTCGTTAATGTTTTATTGTGGGTTGTAGGTGCCTTATCTGTTATTATGATTATTTTTAGCGGTATCCGTTATGTTACTTCAGCTGGTGACGCTGCAAAAACTAAAGCTGCACAGAATTCACTTATTTATGCAGTAGTTGGTCTGATCGTGGCTATTTTCGCCTGGGCTATCGTTAATATGGTCATCGATAAGTTTGTCTAAAAACATAATAGTTTTGCAAATAACAGAGAAAAATGTATAATAATAACATCATTAAAGAAGGAGAAATAACATGAATAAATTGAAAATGATTCTAGCTGGACTGCTAATTGTGCCGACAATCTCTTTGGCGGTAGCTCCAGCTGCAAATGCTGCTGATTTTACATTAAGGGGTGGAATTGACAGTGCACAAGGAGAGGGTGTAGATAAGGTTAATTCTAGTCCTGAGAGCCTAGTTAAGCAGTTTGTTAATATATTCCTATTTGCAGTCGGTGCCTTAAGCGTTATTATGCTTATTTGGGGTGGTATTCGTTACACTACTTCAGCTGGTGATAGCAATAAGGTTACTTCAGCTAAGAATACGGTTCTATACGCTATTGTTGGTCTAGTCGTCTCTATTTTGGCTTGGGCTATCGTTAATATGGTCATCGATAAATTTACTTCAGGATCATAATAAGTTTTGCAGTTAGAAAAAAGAACCTCGCTAATGAGGTTCTTTTTTCTAATCAAAAAATACCGCCAACCTGTGGCGGTATTTTTAGCTAAATAATTTTACAGGACCTGAATCTTCTTCGCCTTCTCTTGTTTTATCTTTTCAAAGGTAATTGTCAAAACGCCATCTTTCAACTCCGCCTTTACACCCTCTTCATTAACGGCTGTAGGCAATGCTAATGTGCGGCTAAATTCGCCCCAGTAACACTCCTGAATGTGCCATTGGCGTACGTCAGCTTCATCACCACTAGATAACGTGCCGCTAATAGTTAAGATTCCGTCAGAGATACTTACGTCTAAGTCGTTGCGATCTACTCCAGCAGTACGAGCTTTAATGATTAAGTCGTTCTCTGTTTCAAAAACGTCAACAGCTAATTGACCCATTAGATCGTCAGCTTCATCCTCCCAGTTGTCTTCAGCTGGTGCTGCTGGAGCTGGACTGCTGTTGCTGTCATCGTTAAGATTAGGTAGTAGCTGATCTGTATCGTCAATAAACGCTGCAGCCAACTCATCTTCTGTTAGTAATATGTTATCATCTTGTTTTCGGGCCATAATTTCCTCCACTTTTATAATAGGCTCATTGACAAAGTCCTTATTAGTATAACTATAATATGCGGTATAATCAACAGTGAAAGGTGTAAAACGTAAAAATTACAATGTTTGATGCACTATTATCTATTATTGCTCCGCACTACTGTTATAGATGTCATAAAATAGGTGGTATTTTATGTAAAGATTGTAAAAAATACATCATAAGTCAGAAATACGATATTTGTGTATTGTGTGGTCAGTCCTTAAAAAATGGAAACTTGTGCAAAAAGCATAAAATCTCCTGTGATATGATCTGGTGTTTTACGAAAAGAACTGGCGTGGTGGCTAAGATAATTGATAATTATAAGTTTAACCGGGTACAAGCTGCTGCTGATCTGTTGAGTGAATTTTTGAATAATATTCTGCCCCCTCTCCCGAAAGAGACGGTTATTGTGCCAATACCTACAATCTCCCAAAATATTCGTCACCGCGGATTTGGCCATATTGAAAAGATAGCTAATAAGCTAGCTAGGAATAGAAAAATAGAGTGTAGACCCCTGCTTCGACGAAGAAATAATGTCACTCAGCACTTTACTAAGTCTTCGCGCCAGAGAAAACGTCAAGCAAAGGATTTCTTTGAGCTAAGTGGTTCGGTAGATAAAAATCGTCGATATATAATTATTGACGATATTTTTACGACTGGTTCAACCGTGTTGGCGGCAGCTGAATGCTTAAGAAAAAACGGCGCTGAGCATGTAGAGATTGCTGTCATTGCCAGGCATGGTCGTCCGAAATTATGAGTGGTGATACTGGCTGCCGCGATAGATTTCTTGAGCACGATACAGTTGTTCAGCTAAGATTAGCCGGACTAGCTGATGTGGAAATACTAGATTTGATAGAGACCAGACAACGTTAGATTTTTGGCGTAAATCATCGTTAACCCCATAAGCCCCTCCAATAATAAAAACAACATGCTTATTTATATGACTGCTAATTAGATTTGATAATTCCGGTGATGATAAATTTTTACCGCGTTCATCAAGCAGGATAATAAAATCGTCTGAACTAAGACGTGTAAGTATACGCTCTGACTCTTCCTGACGTGCTCTGTCGCCTTCAAAATTTGAATGTGGTATAATCACCATCTCAGTGGCAAATGGCGGCCTGAGGCGCTCTAAAAAACGAAAAATGCCTGGCTGAATCCAGGCTTCATGTTTCTTCCCGATTGTTATAACGGTTATTTTCATAAATATTTATGGCGGAGAGAGAGGGATTCGAACCCTCGATGAGTTGCCCCATACCGCTTTTCGAGAGCGGCCAGTTCAACCACTCCTGCACCTCTCCATAAAGCTTAATTGGTACACCCGGCAAGATTCGAACTTACGACCTCTGGCTCCGCAAGCCAGCGCTCTATCCAGCTGAGCTACGGGTGCATACAGCCTTTCGGAAATCCGATTGGCCATAACAAAAATATAAAGAGCTTTCTCCGCCTGGAAGCGGTGAACTTCTGTATTCTACCACATAAAACATGGCCAATCAAGCTATAGTTTTATTAAGCGAATGAGCTTTTCTAGAGCGTCTGGTTTAATTTCTTGCATTGGTAGGCGTGCACCTAACATATCGACTATCTTCTCACCTTCTGCTTCAGAAAAATAGATAGTTAGTCCTGGGGAAAAACGCTTAACTGGCAATAATATGATGGAGTGCTGGTTGTTTTCATTTGATAATCCAAATGCACGAAATTCACTGAAATCATGTAAAACGTCAGCAATATAAACACCCTTTGGGCTAATTGCATAATTAATAATCTGAGGATTTTTGTTTGATAGGGTAAATAAGGCCACTGCCATAATAGGTAGCAAGGCAGCAAAGGTCCAGTTCTTAAATACTAGAATAGCTAAAGCTATTAGCCCAACTAGGATAATCGCAAATATTATGTACCAAATTTTTCCACGCTGAACTTGCACTCCTTCTGGGGCGTTCCAGGCAATTGGTTCAGTTAGATCAAGTCTATCTGATGAGGTTGGTTCGAATCCCTGTTGTTCTGGATTATCATTCATGCTGTTAGTATATCACGGCAAGAATAAGTGAACAATTAAACGTTAGTGGTTGAACCGCCGCTTAATGCTGCGCCAAGGATAAAGTTAATGATAGCATAAGCAAAAACTGCGACTAGCAGACCAACAATTGCATATAAAATGGTGTTTTTAGCGTTTGTGACTGATTCTTTCTTGCCACCAGATATGACATAGCGAAAACCGCCAAAAATTAGCATAACAACACTTAATACGCCGACTGCAAATAGCATAATATTTATGGCACGCTTTATGATTGATGAATCGCCATTAACTAGATTGGATGGAGTATTATCCCCCCGGGCTGCACCAATACCAGCCGAAGCACCACCTTCACCAAGAGCAGATACCGGTGTGGCTGCTAGGGCTACTCCTAATCCAATCGTAAGTAATGCCGTGACAATCTTAGAAATATATCCTTGTATCATAATTACATTATACCTCATTTATCATAAAGCTGTTAATTATTACACTTATATGATACACTAAATAGTGAATTTGGAGGAGTACCCAAGTGGCTGAAGGGGACGGTTTGCTAAATCGTTAGTACGGAGAGATCTGTAGCGGGAGTTCGAATCTCCCCTCCTCCGCCAAATCAAACCTGGAAGGGTGACCGAGTGGTTGAAGGTACCGGTCTTGAAAACCGGCGTGCGGTAAAACGTACCGAGGGTTCGAATCCCTCCCCTTCCGCCAAGATTGCAAGATGAAATGTTCGCCAAAACGAGGCGAATATTTTTATGTAGTGAAATATACTTGACAAAAAACAAATCTTATGCTAGCATAATAACCAGTATTCTAAAAAATAGATACAAAAAAGAAAGAACAAAATGAATTTAGTGCAACAGTTTTTTACTGCTACAGCTATGCTAGTGAGCTTAAACGTAGCGTTTAGTATATTTATTCATGATACTAACATTGATAAGGCATTTTTATCATCTTGGAAAATGTATAGTGTTCATGGTGATGTTGAGAGTGACGGAAAAATGCCGGAAACTAATCCACACACCCATCCAGAACACTCAGATCTGTCTAATGTATTAAAGGAGAGCTCAGCGCGTCCACGGACCACGCCTCGTAACAACGATAAAAAGCGACTGCGTCAAAAATATGCTGCTCGCGGACAACATACTTTTGATGGATATCACCTTGATCTTGACGCTGTAAGCTAGACTATTTCAAGCTAATTACTTCTAATTCTGAAACCAGCCGAGCAATGATTTTTTCCTGCTCGGCTAATTGTTCGCGAGTTTCCTCAACAAGGTGTGTTGGGGCTTTCTCAATGTAAGTTGGGTTGTCTAGTCGTTTCTGTAATCCTGACAATTTTTGGCGTGCTTCTGCTAATCTAACCTCAAGATTTTCCTGATGCTGATATAGAGTTTCGCTATCAATATCCAGCCACGCTTCCCTGTTTGCCGCAGCTAAACGAAGGCCACGCGGCTGATCTGTATGTTCGACTGACTCGAGGCGCATCAGATGTTTAATAGTGTCCTGGTTATCAGAAATTAGACTGTCGTTACCGTATAATAATCGATATTTTTTATTACCTGGCAATTCAGCAATCACCCAGCGGCCCTCGGTAACTAGTGTCTTTAACTGTTCGAATTGCTCAGCGGCAATTGGGTCAAATTTTTCTGGAGTCGGCCAAGTTTCACGCATTAAGATTCCATCGGTATAGTTAAGAGTTTGCCAAATTGTTTCCGTAACAAACGGCGCAAATGGGTGTGCAATTTTTAGAGAAGTCGCCAGTACCCATGATAATAGTGGGCGGTTAATTGAAGTTTTAGATGATTCGATATACCAGTCGGCTACGTCGTCCCAAATGGTATGGTAAACCGTTTCTGATGCTTCAGAAAAACGATACTGCTCTAGTCGAATGGCCACGTTATTGGCAGCGTCATTTAATTGACGAATAATCCAGTGGTCGGCCAGAGTTTGTGGCTCCAGCTCGACAATTTGATGATTATCGCCAATTTGTGCCTCAACAAATCGGGCTATATTCCAGAGTTTATTGCAGAAATTACGTGCAGCAATAACCGAACCTTTATTAAAGGCCTGATGTTGGGCTGGGGCGCGACCAGCGATAATTCCCATGCGCGTGGCATCTGAGCCAAATTCAGCCACCAACTCCATTGGATTAATAACGTTGCCTTTGGACTTAGACATTTTTTGGTTATGCTCATCATTAACCATGCCGTGTAGATAAACCTCTTTGAAAGGTAGTTTACCTGTACGATATAGACTCAACATAATCATTCGAGATACCCAAGCGCGCATGATGTCCATGCCTGTTTCCATCAGGCTGGTTGGGAAATATTTGGCTAGTTCCCCGTCGCCTAAATAGTCAGTTACTACATATGGCCATTGACCGGATGAGAACCAGGTGTCGAAGGTGTCTTCTTCTCTAATATATGTTGTGTTATTCACAACAATCTTCTGTTCATTAGTACGAGTGTCGAATATCCAATCTTTAGGATTATTTTCATTAACAAATGCTGGAATTGGAATTCCCCACGGGATTTGACGCGAGATATTCCAGTCCTTTAGCTGTTTGAGATATGAGATAAGCTCGCGGCTTTTAGAGGCGGGATAAAAAGTAACTTCTCCCCTTTCAAGCGCATCAATTGCTGGTTTGGCCAAAGGCTCCATTTTAATAAACCATTGCTCCTTAACCATTGGTTCAATAACGCTACCACATTTATAACAATGACCGACAGCATGCTCAATATTGCTTTCACCGCGGCGCAATTCCAGTGCGTCTAGGGCTTCTAAAACTCGAGCACGGGCTTCTTCTGGGGTTAACCCTAAGAATTGTGCAGGAACATTTATCATCTTGCCTGCTTGGCTAATGATTGACTCTAAAGGCAAATCGTGTCGTTTGGCAATTTCAAAATCGTTCGGATCGTGGGCTGGAGTAATCTTAACCGCGCCAGTGCCATAACTCATATCAACGTATTCGTCTGCAATAATTGGAATTTCTTTATCAATAATTGGTAATAAAATACGTGTACCAATGAGGTGCTTGTATCTTTCGTCATCTGGGTGGACTGCTACTGCTACGTCGCCAAGCATAGTTTCGGGGCGAGTGGTAGCCACGATAATCTCGCCAATTTTGTCCAATGTTGGGTAAGCTATTTGCCATAACTTCCCCTTTTCATTCTTATGTTCTACTTCAATATCAGCGAAACTAGTTTGGTGTTTAGTGCAGTAATTAACGATGCGCTCACCTCTGTAGATTAGATCATCATCCCACATCTTTTTGAAGGTGTCATATACAGTGCTAATAACTTTATTATCCAAGGTAAACGTTAGATGTTTCCAAGAAGCACTAATACCTAGAGCGCGCAGTTGTAGTTCCATATTACCGCGCTTTTCTTGGACGAAATTCCAGACTTGGCTATAGAGCTGATCTCGAGAAAAATCAAACCGGCTCTTCCCTTGCTTGGTCAATTCCCTCTCATACACTACCCAAGTCTCGAAGCCAGCATGATCGGCACCAGGAATAAATATCGCATCATCACCCTTCATACGGTGATAGCGGATCATAATGTCCTTCAAATTCATATCCAAGGCGTGGCCTATATGTAAATTACCATTAGCGTTAGGCGGCGGCATAACTATAGAATATGGCTTACCTAACCCTGTCGGCTCTAGAGCGCCACTAGTTTCCCACATGGCATAAATGTTTGGTTCGTAATCATTTGGTATGTATTGTTTGGCTAGCTGCATAAGTAATTCCATGGTTTTTTCATGTGAAAAAAAGACAAAAGTAAATACAAGTACTTTTCACGTGTAAAAGCTTGCATTTATAGTATCCTTAATTTTCTCCATATGTTTATATTACATCTCAATTATATCACATATTTTATGTGGCACAGCCAAGTAGGATGGGGCTATTTTTTAATGGTTTGGTAAGCTCTATATAACCAATATTGAAGCGGTTTTAATGGCAACTCCCAAGTTGCACCGGAATAGATGTCTTCGCCGCCAAACGATCGCTTAAACTTTGTAAAGCCAGCCCAGGGGTGATTTTTTGGCGCACTTTCTGGGGTGATTCCATATAAATCAACCTGATCCATCTGGCGATGTTTTGCGTCGATAATAGCTTCGGTAAGCAGGGCAGTGCTGGCATTAAGTTTGCGATATTCTGGCGTAGAGTCTGCCGCCGCATGTGCATAAATTCGAGTTGTTTTTGAGTCAAAAAACAGGGCAGTAGCAATTATTTTATCGTTACACTTTGCGTACCAAAACGAAGCGTCTTTGGATGGTAATAGGGAACTGGCTTGTTTATGGAAATATGAATCTGGATGTGGCGACATGCCGGTTCTTTTGGCAACTTCATGGATTAGTTCAAGAAAATATTTGATATCTTCTGGATTTTGAGATTGGTGAATGGTAACGCCCTTTTTGTGATAATTTCGATAGCAATTTCTGACAGGTTGCGCCATGTTAGCTATAATCTCGTCTTCTGACTGATGGAGATCAATAACATGAGTATGTTCTGGCTGTAGATGAACGTAAGTGGCTTTTTTCCATGATTCATTATGTAGTGTCGTAGTGAAATTTGGATTAATTGGCCCAATTCTAAGAAATGTCACGCTGAGTTTTTTACCTAGGCTGGTGAGGTCTTGCAGGGCTAATTGTAATTTTTCTTCATTGATGGCAGTTGGACCAAAAGGGCAATATAATCTAGAATTGCCCGTGCCATGTTCTAATATAGCAAAATACTCCCAACCATCACCTCTGTTGTGAAAGACTTTTCGACCGAGTGATTTTTGGAATTGCTCCCAGGCTGTTGATTGTAAAAAATGTTGATTCATGTTGTAATCCTCACAACGTTATACTACTGTCATTGATAAACTTGGCTGTACTTCCAGGTCGTACGGGTTAGCGGGCTGGTCAATTTGAGCACGGTAATAGCCGAGCGTAGCGATCATGGCGGCGTTATCGGTGCAGAGCTGAATAGGGGTGTATTCGATTTCAATTGGTAGAGATTCGCGTAGCTGGCGACGTAGTTCTTGATTAGCGGCAACACCACCAGCAATGACGACGGAAGCTGGCTGAAAATTGTCAAAAGCTTTTTTGGTTTTGTCTATGAGAGTTTTGATGGCGGTGTATTGGAAGCTGGCTGCCATATTATGCCTTAATTCATCGTCTACAAGCCCTGGAAGCTCGTGTGAAGGAAAAGTAAAGTCTTTTCCAACTTCTCGCTGAACGGCTCTTAAAACGGCTGTCTTAAGGCCAGAGAAGGAAAAGTCGTATTCGCCTGATAATTTCGCAATAGGTAGCTGAAAAGCATGTGGATCTCCGAGTTCGGCCGCTTTAGCAATAGCTGGGCCACCAGGATAAGGTAAACCAATGATTTTAGCGACTTTATCAAAAGCCTCGCCGATGGCGTCGTCTTGAGTTTGACCGATGAGTTGATAATCGCCATGATTCTTAAAGAGAACAAGTTGCGAATGCCCGCCAGAGACAATCAATGAGAGCAGGGGGAATAACGGTTGTTTTTTTGGTAATGATAGGGATAAGTCTCCAGATTGTTGATTGATAAAATTAGCGTATACATGAGCCTCAACGTGGTGTATTTTATAAAGCGGTTTATGGTGGATAATAGCGAGAGTGCGGGCAGCGAGCGTGCCGATCAGTAACGAACCAATGAGCCCCGGTGCATAAGTAACAGCGATGGCGTCAATATCATCCCAGGTGCAATTTGCGTCAGACAAAGCTTTTTTAATGACAGGATTTATGACTTCCAAATGACTACGTGCGGCAATTTCTGGAATAACTCCGCCGTATTCGGCATGAATATCGATTTGTGAATTGACGACGTTTGAAAGCAAACGTTCGCCATCTTCAACTATTGACGCCGCTGTTTCGTCGCAACTGGATTCGATTCCCAAAATCCTCATTTGTTTTTATTATAGCAAATATAAGTGGTAAAATGGGTATTATGAAAAACGAGTTGGTAAAAATTGCTAGAAAAACGCTACCTCAAGGAGCTTTGGAAAAAACAGAAAATGCCTATCGGATTGCGCGGACGAAGATGATTAGCCTAAGATATGGCAATCCAGCTCGTGGCTTGAGAATTATTGCAGTAACAGGGACGAACGGGAAAACTACGACTGCTTGTTATATTAATGAAATTTTGAAAGAGGCTGGCTTTAAGACGGCATTGTTTACGACGGCAGTGATTGAAATTGCTGGTGAAGAGAAGATAAATGATTTGAATGCAACTGTCCCAACTGTAGCGAGGCTGTTTAGTTTTTTCCAGACAGCTCAGCGTGAAGGTGTCGAATACGTGATTTTAGAGGCGACTAGCCATGCATTATCTCAGCATAAGTTTGATGGCGTGCCAATTGAGGCGGCGGTGATGACTAACTTGACTCAAGATCACCTGGATTACCATAAAACAATGGAAGAGTATGCAGAGGCAAAGGCTAAATTATTTGAAAAGCAGCCAAAATATATCGTGTTAAATCGCGATGATAAGTGGTTTGAATATTTCAATAAGTTTAATGCTTCTGGCGAAAAGATGACGTACGGTGTGAGTCCGGAGGCCGAGGCTCGGATAACACACATTAAGCTTTATAAAAAGGGCACTGAAGCAAGTTTGCTCATTGACCATCAGACCCATTTGGAGTTGGCGACTAATTTACCTGGTGAATTTAATGTACTTAATATGTCAGCGGCAGTGTCTTTGGCGTATTTGCTCGGTATAAAGCTAGAAGATATTCAAGAAGGCGTGGCAAATCTGGAGACGATTCCAGGGCGTTTTGAGCGAGTGGATAATAAGCGCGGAATTGATATTATCGTGGATTATGCGCACACGCCAGATGCATTGGAGAAATTGTTAAAAACGACACGGAGAATTGCTAAAGGGAGATTATTCTTAGTCTTCGGCGCGTGTGGTGACCGAGATAAAACAAAGCGACCAATTATGGGAGAGCTGGCGGCTAATTTGGCGGATAGAATTTTTCTAACAGACGAAGAGAGCTATAGTGAGAATCCAGATGATATTCGGGCAATGATTCGACAGGGAATTGAGCGAACAAAGAAGGTTCATAAGATGACGGAAATTGCTGATCGAAAACAAGCGATTTATCAGGCACTAAAATCAGCCGTACGTGGCGATACGGTTCTAATTACCGGTATGGGTCATGAGCAGTATCGAATTGTTAACGGTAAGCGAATTCCGTGGAATGATAAGACGGTTGTAAAAGAAGTTCTCGGGATAGAGAAAAATAAATAATTCGGCCAACTATTTATCAAGCTTTTATGAACAGTTAATGATATCTGTCGGTCTATCGATTGGATAGTGAATTAATTAAAACTAATAAGGTTGATCGAAAAATTGCTGTTTCTTTTTAAGCCAGGTTTCTGATTGGCGGACAAGTTTTTGGCTGTCAGCGGGGTTATTGAGCAGTGGTTTAATAGTTTCCTCGAGATATATGCCGCCCTGTGAGCCCTTGAAAAGGATTGTCGTGTCTTTAATTCCTTTACTCTTTAAGAACTCTCCAGCTTCTGGTGATTTGTCAAATGACAAAACCTTGCAACCATTTTTTTCAGCAATTGGTGCAAGGTGTTTTTTAGCTAATTTACCGACGGTAATCAGTAGGTCTAATTGCTTGGGGTCACACAGTCTACCAATTTTTTCATGCTCCAGCTTAGAGGAATCGCCAAGCTCATTCATGTCGCCTAAAACCGCAATTTTACGACTTGCTTCCAGAGAGTAAAGTGTTTTTAGGGAATTTTCCATAGCAACGGGACTGGCGTTATAGGTGTCGTCTAGTAGGGTGCATCCTTGCGTGCCGCGTAGAATATTCATCCTACCGGAGACAGGTTTAATTTTCGTTAAGGCTGCTGCGACTTCGTCAATATTCATGCCGCAAGCTAGACCTGCTGCTGCCGCGCCAGTGATAGAGCGGATGTTGTGCTTGCCTAATACGGAGATATTGATGTTGCGAGACTCTTCTTGATTGTGCCGTAAAGTTGCAATGTAGCCGTCGCTAGTAGTTTCTTTAATTTGCAAGAGAACATCGGCAGATTCATCGCCGTAGCTTATTTTTTTGCCAATTATAAGTGAGTGATATTTTTTATCAATATCGTGAAAATTGAAGATGGTTTTTTTAGCAACTTGACTAATGGACAATTCTTCGCGCGCCACCACGTCAATTGTTTTAAAAAACTCCATATGTTCTGGTGCGACAGAGGTGATTATAGCGATATCAGGCTGAATGTAGCGCATAAATGTTGCCATTTCACCCGGACAATCAATGCCACATTCTTGGATAATGATGTCAGGCGATTGCGGATTTTTAATACTAGAACGGGCAGCGGAGAAGACTTTTAGCCAATCTAGGGGCGATTTGACGTTTTTTGGTCCGTCAATACCAAGAATTTCTAAAGGTGCGCTTAAGGTGGTATTCAAGTTGCCGCGGCTGTGACGAACGATAAACTTTTCCGATAAAACGGTGGTAGTTGCTGATTTGACGCTGGTTTTACCGACGCTACCAACCACAGCGATTAATTTAACATTGGAATGAGATTTAAAATATTTTTTAACGTAAGATCCAAGGATTTTTTCTAAGAGGTGTTTGAATAATTGCATGAGGATATTATATCAGACTGATAGTAATTAAAATTAGCACTCAAGCTTGACGAGTGCCAAATTGGTGCGTTACAATAGGTTTATTGTTAACGAAATGGAGGATATTGTGAGCGTACCTATTCAGCCTCTTGGCGACCGTGTGGTAGCGGTGCGGGAAGAAGCAAAAACGCAGACGGCGAGTGGAATTTACTTGCCTGATAATGCTAAAGAAAAGCCAATAATTGCTGAAATTAAAGCAGTTGGCGGCGATGTTAAGAATGTTAAGATTGGCGATCGAATTATCTACAAGGAATATTCGACCACGGATTTGAAAATTGACGGTACGGAATATTTGATTGTCCGCGAGGAAGATATTTTAGCAACGGTTGTTTGAGAAAAGGGGAGTTTTTATTATGGCAAAAAAAGTTTTTTACGATGACGATGCGCGCGCTCGCGTGTTGGGCGGCGCCGAGGCGCTGTATAATGCAGTTAAGGTAACCTACGGGCCAAAGGGCCGCAATGTGGTGATTGCCAAGGGGTTTGGCGGGCCAACCGTGACGCACGATGGCGTGACAGTGGCGGAAGGAATTGAATTACCAGAGAATGACGATGAGACGCTAGGCTACAAGGTTGGTGCGGATTTGATTAAACAAGCGGCCAAGAACTTGAACAAGCAGGCTGGTGACGGTACCACGACGGTGACGGTGCTGACCTATTCGATTTTGAAAGAGGCCAACCGGTTGATCGCGGCAGGGCACAACCCGATGGAGCTACGCAAAGGTATCGAGCAGGCTGGCGCGGAAATTGTCAAAGAGCTGAACAAATTAGCTGAGCCAATTGAGGGTAAGTCCGATCGCGTGGCCGAGGTAGCGACCATTTCGGCGGGTGACGCGGAAATTGGCAAATTGATCGCTGGTGTCATCGAGAAAGTTGGCAAAGACGGCGTGGTGACGGTTGAAGCTGGCCAAGGTTTGGAGCTGGAAGCCGAGGTTGTTGAGGGCTTCAGCCTAGATAAGGGCTGGGTCAGTCCGTTCTTCGTCACCGACACTGGTCGACAAGAGGCGGTTTACGAAAAGCCAGCGATTTTGATTACCGATAAGAAAATTTCCAGCGTGCAAGAGTTCCTGCCGATGCTAGAGAAATTAGCACAATCTGGTAAAAAGGACGTGGTACTAATCGCTGATGAAGTTGAGGGCGAGGCGCTGAGCATTTTGGTATTGAACAAGCTCAAGGGTGTATTTAATACCGTGGCGGTCAAGGCACCAAGCTTTGGCGACCGCCGCAAGGAGATTTTGCGTGACATCGCGGTGCTGACCGGCGCAACGGTGATTTCTGAAGATCACGGTTTGACGTTTGAGAATGCTGGCCTGGAGGTCTTGGGCTCAGCACGCAAGGTGATTGTCGGCAAAGACGAAACCACCATCGTTGAGGGCGCGGGCAAGCCATCAGCCGTGAAGGAGCAGATCGCTCAGATCAAGGCACTGTCCGACAATGCTTCCAGCGAATACGAAAAAGAACAATTCGACAAGCGGGCGGCGGCGCTATCTGGCAAAGTTGCCGTTATCAAAGTCGGCGGTGCGACCGAGACAGAAATTGACGAAAAGAAGTTCCGCGTGGACGACGCCGTGGCAGCCACTAAGGCAGCCTTGGCTGAGGGTATCGTCGCTGGTGGTGGCGTAACCTTGGTTAATTTGGCTGGCGGTCTGAAGGTGACTGGTGCAGACAGCATCGCGGCTGGCCGGCAGATTTTAAAGGACGCCCTGAAGCACCCATTCCTGCAGATTATGCGTAACGCTGGTTTGAACGCCGACGCACTACTAGCGCAAGTCGAGGCGGGCAAGGCTGGCTTTGGTGTTAATGTCATGAAACCCGAAAATGAATTGGTGGATGTCAAAAAAGCTGGTGTCATCGACCCAGCGCGTGTCACCAAGGAAGCGGTGCAGAACGCGGTATCCATCGCTTCGACCGCAGCGACCATGGGCGCATTAGTCGTCGACGTGCCAGAGCCAGAAGCTCCAGCTGCGCCTGGCGGCATGCCGGGTATGGGGATGATGTAAGTTCATTCTGTTAGTAATAAAAATCCCGCCAGAGTCAGCGGGATTTTTTATTGGAGGAATTAACTAGCGGGGATTTGAAAGATAATCAATCTCTTTAATGATATCCAGCAAGGCTTGAGCGCGACGAGCTTCGTCGGCAATAGCTATAGCCGCATCGTGTGCTGGTGCAATAAGGCTTTTATCATCAGTAGAGCGCAACAATAATAGGTAAGTGTCAAACTTTTCTTCTGGTGAAACATCAAGCTTATCAACCAACGGACGAAGTTCATTTAAAGCAGTCTGCTTAATGCTGTCAAGCGTAGGGTCTGTAGTTGGGTGTGATGAATCCGTGGATATCGTTGGTGTTGGATTTACAGCTACTGGATTTACAGAAGGCTCAACTACAGGCTGGCTATTGTCTTCATCTGTAGTAACAGGGTCTGGTGAAATAGTTGCAGGATTAACCGTTGGAGTAACTATATTATTTGTTTCTTCAAATTGTAAATTATTATCTGTGTCTTGTGACACACCAGCTAATACCTTAGCTAACTCCTGGTCGTCACTGATTGATTGATTAGCTCGAGAATCCATTTATAACCCACCTTATATGTTAAATTGTTTAAGCTTATTATGTTATACTATAGCATGAGTGAATTGAGGAGTGCAAGATGTTAGATGACATAAATGTGATAAAACAGTATGATCCAGGAGATGTGCTTAGTGGTGTTTTGAACATTCCGGAACAAGCACGCTACGAAGTAGTAGTTCACGAGGGGTCAAATCAGCGACGTGATTTTAAGAATATTGTAATTGCTGGAATGGGTGGATCAGCGCTGGCGGCAGATATGGTCCGAGTATTAACTGCAGGTTGGTTGCATCTTCCACTAGAAGTAGTAAAGGGCTATGATTTGCCGGGTTTTGTTGGTGAAGAAACGCTGGTTATTGCGGTTAGTCATTCAGGTAATACCGAAGAAACATTGAGTTGTTATCAGCAAGCATTAGATAAAAAATCTTGCTTAGCAGTAATGTCAACTGGCGGAGAATTGATTAAGCGAGCAAATAACGACAATATCACGTACGCTCAGATTCCAGCGGGCACTCAGCCACGCATGTCGACTGTTTATCATTTGCGAGGGCTATTGAAATTATTACAGTATTTTTGGGTGATTGACGGCGATTTATATAATCAGGTGGCGGATAGTGCTGACTGGCTGGAGGGTGAAATTTCTCATTGGACGCCTGCAGTGCCAGAGAAAAATAATCTAGCTAAGCAGATTGCTAAAATGACAATTGGTAAAACGTTAGTTATTTTTGGTGGTGAATTAACTTGGCCGCTGGCTTACAAATGGAAGATTAGTTGGAATGAATCAGCAAAGAATTTGGCGTTCTCTAATCAGTATCCAGAGTTTAACCATAACGAGTTTATTGGCTGGTCGTCACATCCAGTAGAAAAACCGTTTACGGTCTTTGATATTCGTAGTAATTTGGAGCAAGCTAGGATCCGCGAACGGATGGAATTAAGCGACCGTCTGTTGAGCGGCAAGCGACCAAAAGCGCACGTACTGGAACTCCAGGGAAGGACGCTGATGCAACAATTATTATGGGGATTAGTATTGGCTGATGCAGCTAGTATTTATACAGCAATTCTCAATGGCGTTAATCCGGGGCCAGTCCATCTAATTGAAAAGTTAAAGGCTGAGTTAAGTTAATATCTTAGTGATTCAATTGGGTCTCGTTTGGTGGCGCGGGCTGCTGGATAGACACCAGAAATTACACCAATAATCAACGAAAGTCCAATTGATAAGACGGCTGTTTGCCAATATATGTATGGCGTGAGAGGAAGATATAAGCTTACTAAATAAACTCCAGTGATTCCTAATCCGTAGCCAAATATACCGCCTAGTAGTCCAATGATGGCTGCTTCGATTAAGAATTGGTTGATAATGTCCCAACCTGTAGCGCCAACTGCTCGCCTAACGCCAACTTCTCGCTGACGTTCGGCAACGTTGACTAACATTACGTTCATAATACCAACTCCGCCGATTAATAGAGAGATGATACCGATAACTGTGAGGATTATTGAGATAAACTTTGCTAGGTTAGATTTCTTCTCATTGATTTCATCGCCAGAAACAATTCGATAATTTTTGTCGCTATCGTGGTTTTTCTTCAGGATATTATTAGCAGATGCTATGGCTGATCCAAGATCTTGATGGCTATTGGTGGTCATGACAATTTGCTGAATTTGCGGCGTTCCTTGTGTGAATTTTTTAACCACCGAAAGAGGTGTAATGGCGGCATTATTAAAATCTATATCCAGGTAACTAACTGGATTTTCGATATTTTTTAATACACCGACAACCGTTAGGGGTTGATTGCGGATAAAAATAACATTACCAATAGATTTCTCGGTGCCGAATAAATCAATTGATAGCTGTTGACCAACTACAACTCCGCCTACTTCGTTGATAAATTCTCCATGAGCAATTTGCAGATTAGTGACATCTTTAAGAGACTCCGTGCTGCCAATTAGCGTGGCGTTTTGAGTATCAATTTTACCATCACGGGCGCGTAGTTCAGTATGTAAAAAGGCAATAGGTGCGGCTTTTGTATTGGTTATTTTACTAATATCCTTAGAATCTTTCTCGGTCAGAGTATTAACAGTGGTTGCGTTATCTGATTCTGTTAGTAGATTAGTGACATCTTTTTTATTGCCAGACTTAACTATAGCAACAGGCTCACTGGAATGTTTAGTGGTACCACCGAATAGTTGATTAATGCCACTAGTTAAGGACAGAACCATGGTAATACTGGCAATACCAATCGTCACACCCATGACTGTTAAAAAGGTACGTCCACGATTAGCCTTCAGTGCTTGAGTGGCGCTCTCAAAATGATTTCTTATCAATATTTTCATGATTTTTTTGCCTTCTTTTTAGTCGAAGATTTTTTATTCCTATACTTATCTTCTTTTTCATCATCTTCAATAAGTTTCTTAGTGAATTTACGCTTTTCTTTATGCTCATCAGTATCAATTTTACCGTCCAGCATAGTGATGACGCGGCTGGCGTAATGGATCAGTTCTGGGTTATGAGTAACCATAATTATGGTATTACCACGACGATGCAGGTCTGATAGCTCTTCCATGATAAGGTGACTTGATTTACTATCAAGGTTACCTGTTGGCTCGTCGGCAAGGATAATTGATGGGCTATTAACTAGTGCCCTGGCAATTGCTACACGCTGGACTTGACCGCCGGATAATTGATGTGGCATGTAGTATTCACGCTGGCCTAGGTGAAAGGTTTTTAGGATACGACTAGCCTCTTGTAGACGTTTAACTTTTCCTAGCCCCTTGTAAGTCAAGGGTAGTGCTACGTTTTCGATGACAGTTAATCGAGGAATTAGGTTAAAATTTTGAAAAACAAAGCCAATGTGTTTGGAGCGAATTTTAGCGCGTCGTCGTGAATTTAGGTTATCTACGGCAACGTCATCTAGGTAGTATTCTCCTTCGGATGGCTGGTCTAATAGACCGAGGGTATTTAAGAGGGTGGTCTTGCCGCAGCCGCTTGGGCCCATAATAGCAATAAACTCACCTTTTTTAACGGTTAAATTAACGTTATCTAAGGCGCGAATTTCAGCATCGCCAAAGCCAAATTTTTTGGTGACATTAACAAGCCTAATGCGTGGTGGAATTGCTTCTTTCATCTTTTCTTCATTATAAGAATAGGTATTGATAAGTGCAACCATAAGTGATAATAAAATTGTGGTATAATTATCAACAAGGAAGGGTGCAGGAGTGGTTGAACTGGCACGCCTGGAACGCGTGTAACGGAGCAATCTGTTCGAGGGTTCGAATCCCTCTCCTTCCGCCACGGAGGAGTCTCTAGTGTGTTTGAATTTATCTAATATTTTATTCGTGCAGTAGATATTGTTTTACCTGATGTTATTAAAAAGATAAGAAGACAGCTTCTTTGATTATCTTAGTTATTTTTATGATTCCAGCCAACAATTTCTATAGATCTCCGAAGATATTTAGTTGTATCTTGAACAACTTTTTTCTTGATGTCATTGGGAATTTCTTTATAAAATAAAGCAAAAGTTCTTTCTATATAGACGTCTAGTGGCCAATCTGAATTAAAAAAGCTCGTATTGTTGGCTATCAGATCTTGGTAGGCCATTACGGTTTCTGCAAAATCATTTAGACAATCAGATATAATACTGGTCTTGACTTTTGATTTACGACTTCTTGTAGTCTTTTTTATAATGATATAGGAAAGATCTGAGGACTCTTCGTAGACATCATATTTTTCTGGTTGACGGTCCTTGTGAAACTCTAGTGCCTGATACTCGTTAACTATTTTATTGTAGTATCCTTCACTCTGAAATATTCGAGCTTTTTCTACTAGATAATTAACTGCCCGCTTGATTTTTGCATGGTTGTTGTCTATAAAGTCTACGCCCTTTATAGATTTATTTTTAGTGCGGGTGTTTATCCAGTCACCCAGTAATATGGGCGGTATGCGTTTGCTATTTTTATAGAAATCTATAAAATCTTCTACCTTTAGCACTTGGATATCTTTTATAAATTTTCCGCCAGCACCAGTTTCTCTTGGCGTTAATAACTGGCGAATATCCAGCATAAATCCTTTTTCATGGGTTTCAAATATATTCATTAAGAGACCCGCATTGTCTGGATCAAAATCACCAAATGATACGCTACCGTTTTCATGCTCTTCTTCGCTATGTCGTGCTTTTGAAACTTCCACGAGGACATGAAGAATTACTTCACGTTGGATAGCAGCACGAAGTGTTTCAGCGAAGTCATCTTTTATATAGGTTTTCTTTTTATCTTCGCCGAAATATTCTTTATTAATATCTGATACCACAGGCATACTTATATTATATGGTAGATAGTGAGCTGGCAACAATCTGGTGTCGACGGCTTTCTATATCATAATTACCTACGCCATGACAAACCAGAACATGAGAGTAGAATCAATTGCAAAAATCCTAACTAACAATTGTGACGGTAATGTTTTAAATTTGACTTTGAGCGAACATTTAAAATATCCAAGAGAAATTGTATCAGCCAGAGATATTGCGATGTGAATAGCGGGAATTTGTTTTTGTGGATACCAAGAATCTCCAGAATATGTGTCGCATATGTAGGCTAATCATGGTTTTCGGGTAGATGAGTAATAAGCTTGTCCAGAAAATAAGTGACGTTGCAGATTGATATAAATTTCATACGGTATCTGATTATAGTAAAAATAGGTTGTAATTTTTACCAAATTACTTGCAAAACACTAGATATAGCGGCTATAGTTAGTGTTGTACGCTATATGTATAGCGAGCCCATAAATAAACAAAAACACAAGCTATTAAGATGGGCTACCAGATGAGGTGCTGGTGGTCTGTTTTGGCGGGGTAAATTAAGGAGGGTATGTGAAAGAAATTAACGTGATTAAGCGTGATGGCACAAAAGAGCCATTTGATGCTAATAAAATTAACACAGCTATTTTGAAAGCCTGTGATGGCTTGCCGGATCAAATTTCTAAAGTTGTTCAGGTGGCAACCGAATTGCAATTGACCTTATTTGACGGGATTACCACTGAACAGTTAGATGAGGCAGTGATTCAGACGGTTTTACAGAATGTTAAGGATGATCCAGATTATGATAAGATTGCGGCACGTTTACTGCTTAAAACGGTCTATAAGCAGATTCTAGGTGATTATGAAACAGCAGCAGAATTGAAGAAGCTTCACGCTCGTGAATTTCCTAAGTTTATTAAGGCTGCGGTTAAAGATGGACTGTTAGACAAGCGAATGGCAGATGGCCGGTTTGATTTGAAAAAGTTGGCAGCGGAACTTGATCCAGCAAGAGATGATTTAAGTAAATATTTGGGTGTGGTGACCAATAAAAATCGTTATGCTCTTCGTAGGCAAAACGGTTCACCAATTGAAACGCCGCAATTCACTCATATGCGTATTGCTATGGGGCTTAGCTACAACGAGACTGATCCGACTGCTGCAGCGATTGAGTTTTATAATCACATGAGCAATCTGGAGTATGTTCCGGGCGGCTCAACGCGAGTTAATGCTGGCGGCTCCTTCCCGCAGCTCAGTAACTGTTTCTTGCTTAATGTTGACGACGATATGGAATCAATTGCTAAGGCGGTGCGTGACACGATGTGGATTGCCAAAGGTACTGGTGGTATTGGTATTGGTTTTACAAAGCTACGTGCAGCGGGCAGTCCAGTTAAAACCACCAACACCGAATCAACCGGTCCGATTCCGTTTATGAAGATGATTGATACGGCGCTGTTTGCAGTTTCTCGTAAAGGTAAGAAAGCCGGTGCGGCTGCGATTTACATAGAGAACTGGCATTTGAATTTTGACCAATTTGTCGATCTTCGCCAAAACTCTGGCGACCCGTATCTAAGAACCAGGTTTGCTAATACGGCAGTCTTTATCTCTGATGAATTTATGAAGAGAGTAGAGAAAGACCAAGATTGGTATTTGTTTGACCCTGCGGAAACTCCAGACTTGACGGAATTATATGGTGAAGATTTCTCGGCACGATATAAAGAATATGTAAAGATGGCAGAAGATGGGAAATTGCGTACGTTCGATAAGGTATCGGCTCGTCAGCAATTTAAGCGTATTTTGACCAGCCTACAAGCAACATCGCATCCGTGGTTGACTTGGAAAGATACAATTAACGTGCGGGCGCTGAATAATAATACCGGTACAATTCATCTCAGTAACTTGTGTACGGAGATTACCTTGCCGCAGGATAAAAACAATATTGCAACCTGTAATTTGGTGAGTATCAATTTATCGGCATTTCTGAGCGAGGATAAAACTTGGGACTGGGATCGATTGAAAGAAGCGGCTCGTGCGGCGGTGCGACAATTGGACAATTTGTGTGATATTACTCAAACTCCAATTCCAGAAGCAATGCACTCTAATCAGCAGACGCGAGCAATTGGTTTGGGTATGATGGGATTTTCTGACGTGCTGGAAAAATTGGGCTATTGCTATGAATCAAAAGAGGCTTACGATTTAATTGATCAATTGACGGAATTTATTAGCTATCATGCCATTGATCAGTCAGCTGATTTGGCGGCGGAGTTGGGTAGTTATCCAACATTTACCGGCAGTGGCTGGAGTAAGGGATTGTTGCCGATTGATACGGTTGATAAGTTATCTAAAGATCGCGGCGTGAAGGTGAAAATAGACCAAAAGACACGACTGGACTGGGATAGCTTGCGAAAGAAGGTGAAGAAGGGAATGCGAAATGCGACTATTATGGCAATTGCGCCAACGGCTAATATTGGGCATGTGGCGGGAACGACTCCTGGAATTGATCCGCAATTTGCACAGATTTTCAGTCGTTCGACTTTGAACGGTAAGTTTCTGGAAGTGAACCATAATTTAGTTCGCGATTTGAAGAAGCTTGGTCTGTGGGACAATTTGAAGGATGAGATTTTTGCGGCGCAGGGCGATATTCAAGATATTGATGGTATTCCGCAAAACATCAAGGATGTCTATAAAACAAGTTTCCAGCTTAGTCCGTACGCGTTTATTGAGGTGGCGGCTAGGGCTCAGAAGTGGGTCGATCAAGCGATTTCTCGAAATATGTACCTGGAGACGCGAGACATTGATGAATATGTGAAGATTTATTCGGAAGCGTGGAAGCGTGGCTTGAAAACGACATATTATCTGCACGTTAAGCCGCGTCACCAGTCGGAGCAGACAACAGTTTCAGTTGATAAAATTGCAGAACAAAAAGTCCGCACAAATAGTAAAGTGCGCGGATTTGGATTTGCGAAAATTAATAAATAAGGAGGAAATTAAGATGGGAATTTTAGGTTCAGGTCTGCGTGACGGTTTGTCACTTCACCCAATTCGTTACCCTTGGGCATATGATCTTTATAATCAAGCAGTGGCTAACACGTGGTTTCCAAATGAAGTTCAATTAGTTCAAGATTTGGCAGATTTTGAAAAATTGTCAGATGATGAAAAGCACGCATTGAAAACAGTTATTAGTTATTTGAACCCAAACGAGTTATTGATCAATAAATCGTTAGCGTTCGGTATTTATCCATATGTGAACGCGGCGGAAGCTCAACTATACTTGTCAAAACAGATGTGGGAAGAAGCTAATCACTTCATGACGTTTGAATACATTATTGAGACATTTCCGTTTGATCGCGAGGAGATTTACGCTGCGGGCTTTGGTAAAAAATCATTGGCAGATAAGGCTGACTTCCAGAATAAGCATTTGGATGTGATGCTTGATCCGAATTTGGATATTTATTCGCTGGAAGGTAAGAAGGACTTTGTTCGTTCATTGGTGGCATATAACATTGTGCTGGAGGGAATTTGGTTCTATTCGGGCTTTATGGTTGGCATGAGTTTCCGTCAGCGTAATTTGTTGCGCAATGTTGGCTCACTACTGGACTGGATTACTCGCGATGAAAATCTTCATTTGACGTTTGGTATCAATTTGCTTTTGACGATTTTGGACGAGAATCCAGAATTGCAAACACAGGAATTTGCAGAAGAAATCCGTGGCTTGATTTTGCAGGCGGTAGAGCTTGAAAAAGCTTATAACAAAGATATGCTACCAAAGGGCATTTTGGGCTTGAACGCTGATTATGTCAATCAATATGTCATGCATATGACGGACCGTCGTTTGCAAGAATTGGGCTTTGAGCCAGAGTATAATGTGCCAAATCCAGCTAAATGGATGGCGGCCGCTAATGACACGTTGGAATTGGTAAACTTCTTTGAGAGTACAAATACTAGCTATGAAGTTAATACCACGAAGTAATAAGGATGTAATTTTATGAACGAACTGGCAAAAGAAATATTAGATACTGTTGAAGTTGGCGCCCTGGCTACTGTTAATGCTGATAGGACACCACTGGTGACGCCAATACATTTTGCACGACTGGACGATTCAATAATTTGGATATCAGAACCGACTGCGCGACATTCAGTAAACGCATTTCGCAGCGGCAAGGCAGAATTTGTGGTTTGGGATGATCAAAAGCGGGCAGTTTTCTTAAAAACTAATGTAACTGAATTGTCAGAATCTGAAAAAGAAGCGGCTATGGCGGCCTATAAGAAGAAATTGCCTAGCTTTATGCCACGCTGTCAGAATCCGCAATTATATATTGCACCAATCGGTAAACTTGATGAAAAAACCACAACAGGAAGTTGGCTACACTTTATTGCATAAGCGCTATATCTAGCGTACAATTAGTTAAGTAACTACTAAATATAGGGGAAAATGAAAATGAACGCAAGTCAAATTATTACTGATGATATGACATTGGAAGAAAAATTGAGCGCTATTGATGCTGCCTTGAAAGCTGCTCAAGATGTGGCCGATGATCAAGCAAAGGCAAATGGTACTGTTGCTGCGCCAATTGATCCGGCAAGTTTGACTATCTGCGACGGTTGCGAATAAGAAACTCTCGGAAGCTTTTCATTGACAAATTAAAAATAATGTGATATCATTTTACTATATAAAAATTAAAACAAAAAGGAATAAAATGGCTGAAGAAAAAGACGTTCATGGGCTCACGGAAAGTGTATTAAGTCGAGATGATATGTCAGCGCTAGCATATGTATTGCAACATGTGAAAGGCGCCAGTCCAAGTTCGGTGACGAAGCTGAGTTTGGAGTTGGAAGAACTTGACGAAGCGGTGTAAGTAGTTACTTTAGCTAGATAATAAACCACCTCTGTTGTATACTGTAGGTTATGGAACAGATTATTTATCAGGCGGTGAAGCAACTTTTTGATCAAGAAGTATCAGTGCAGTTGACGCGTCCTGATCCAAAGTTTGGTGACTTTGCGACGAATGTGGCGCTGCAGCTAGCGAAGCCGCTGGGTAAGAATCCGCGCGAGATTGCCGAGGCAATCGCGGAAGAGTTGCGCGGTCATGAGGAACTGGGCGAGGTGAGCGTGGCTGGACCAGGCTTTATCAACGTGACGTTAAGCGATCAAGCGGTGCTTGAGTTATTGAAAGTGCGACCGGCCACCAATCGCTCAGGGCAAACAGTGGTCATTGAAACCAATTGCCCAAATCCGTTTAAGGCCATGCATATTGGTCACGCTTTGAATGCGATTTTGGCGGACACGATGGCGAATTTGCTAGCGGTGGATGGTGCGTCAGTACACCGAGTGAGTTACCACGGCGACGTCGGCACACATGTCGGCAAGAGCATGTGGGCGATTCTTCGCGAAATTGACGGTGATGTCAGCAAACTAGATGCCATTCCGGCCGACAAGCGCAACGAGTTTATGAGCCGTATGTATGTTGAAGGGGCGCGGGCAGCTAAGGAATCGCCAGAGGTGCGGGCAGAAATTGATGAGCTAGCCAAGCAATCGTTTGTGCTGGACGACCCGCTGTACAAGCAAGTGTATGAGATTTGTAAAGCCTGGAGTTTTGATGAAATTGATACCAATGTGGCACGGCTGGGTAATGTGCCGATTGAGCGGCGCTACGTTGAGAGCGAAACCGAAGTGCCAGGCAAGGCCTTGATTAAAGCAAAAACCCCAGAGGTCTTTACGAAGTCTGATGGTGCGTATATCTTCAAAGGCAGCCAATACGGTACGTTTGATAATGTGTTCATCGGTTCGCACGGCAACGGACTATACGGCGCGCACGATATGGGGCTGATTCAGTTGAAACATCAAGATTATCCAAATCTGGACCTATCGATTACGGTCAACGGCGAAGAGCAGGCGGCGTATTTCCGTGGGGTGATCGCGGCTAGTGAATTGGCGATTCCAGAATTGAAAGGTAAATTGTTTAATTATGTGACTGGCCTGGTTAAATTGACAACTGGAAAAATGAGCTCGCGAACGGGTGAGGTTGTTACAATTGGCTGGCTGTTTGACGAGTTTAAGAAGGCAATTGAAAATGCTGGTGGTGAACCAACTGACGACGTGATTGCTGGCGCGCTTCGTTATCAATTCTTGAAGGTGAAGATCGGTGGCGACGTCATATTTGATATAAATGAAGCTGTAAGCCTGACGGGTAACACCGGTAGCTATCTGCAATACGCACACGCTCGGGCGCGCGGGATTTTGGCAAAGTCTGAACAAGCAGCCACGTTCCCGACAGAATTGTTCGACGAAGACCGGCTGTTAGTCAGGAAATTGAGTGAATATACGGAGGCGGTTAACCGTGCCACCGAGAGCTTGGAGCCGCATCATATCTGTGCCTACCTGTTTGAGTTGGCACAGGAGTTCAATCGTTACTACGAGAAAAATCAAGTTGTCGGCAGCGATAAAGAAGTGCATCGTGTCGGTCTGGTGGCGGTGTATGCTGATATTTTGAAGGCGGGATTAACCGTTTTGGGTATTGTAGCACCAGAGAGATTGTAACCATCCCGTAATAGTATGGTACAATCAAGGCGTTACTTAATGTAAAGGAGCTATATGGCAGAGAAAAAAGTAGCCAAGAAAGTGGCAGTCAAAAAAACTACAACCAAAAAGTCAATCATTAAAAAACCAAGCGTAGCAGTGTTGAAAGAAAAAGTAGGCGCGGTAAAAAGCCATGGTGGTGGCTTTATGATGTTTATTCGCGAGCAGGGTGTCGTTGGCCTGGCTGTCGGTTTGGCGATTGGTACTGCGGCTGGTGATACAGTCAAGAAATTGGTCACAGCGTTCATCGACCCACTTGTGCAGTTAATCGTTGGATCACAACAGGGTCTCCAGGCAGCATCTTTTACTGTTGAATTTGCTGGACGTCGGGGTGAATTTTTGTACGGAGCATTTATCAGCTCATTGATCACCTTGTTGGCAGTTGCCTTTGTGGTCTATGCAATTGTTCACTTTTTGAAACTTGATAAATTAGACAAGAAAAAAGACTAAAACGCTTACGTTTGCTATTTTACACTCTCCTATCTACAATGTGAGTATAAAGGAGAGTGTAGCGTGAAAGATGGAGTCCGGAGGGCGGGTTATTTACCTAGGCCAAAAGAGCGTAGTAGTAGCCATTTGTTGAGTCGAAATATTGAAGGTCCTTGGCGGTCGTCGTATTGTTATGGTGAATCACCTGAACAGAGGCGACAACGCCTTGAAGAATTACGGAAACGGTATAGTAAGCTACCAGAAACTTCTTTCGCTGGCTATGATCTTGGCGACAAAGAATTGCCTGCGTATAAGCATAAAGCAGAGATATTAGATACACTTTCAGAGAACAAAATATCTTGGTTGTGTGGACCGACAGGTAGTGGTAAAACGACACAAACCGCTCAGTATGCACTTGAGCGGTTTGATCGTGTTGTGGTGTTGATGCCGCGGCGGGTGATTGTCGATAATGTTACTGAGTATGTCGAGCAGAGTTTGCGTGGACAGTTGGGTAAGCAATATCCTGATCACCTGGTGGGAAAGATTCATGGACGTGCTACTGAGGCAACGCCGGACACCAGGCTCTGTTTCATGACAGCGGCAACCTTTACAAAAAAGCTGGAACAATTTTCTAGCGACTGGCAGGACGAGAAGACGCTTATCTTGGTTGATGAAATACATGAAGCCAATTTGGAGATGGAATTTGCTACCGCTCTGGCGGCAAAATCGATAGAGAATACCGACAAATGGTATATGGCTTTTTCCAGCGCCACGCCTGATACGGAAGTTTCTCAGGCGATGTACGAAGGCATCAACGAATCAGCATTGCCAGTCGTAACCATCGAGGGTCGGCCGCATGATATTGATATTGAAGAAGATAAGGTGAATACCGTATCCGAAGCCTACCTTGAATATGGTAAGGACTCGAAAAAATCACTAATCTTTGTTGAAGGTGTGAGGAGTATTGATGAGACCATTGCGTCAATCAAACGCCACGCCCGCCATCAACCCAGGAAAATACGATTCTTCAAACTACATTCTGGCATATCAGAAGCTGCGCGCCGAGAGATTTTTACTGCCAAACCAGTAGAAGATGAGTCGTTTGTCATCGTTTCGACCTCGGCTGGACAGTCTGGTATCACCATCCCCGAGGTTGATTTGGTGCTGTCAAATGGACTGACGAAGAGTAAAGAAATTGGTGAAGAGGGCACGGAGGGGTTGCCACCTCGATTGTGTACTCAAGCAGAGCTGATGCAGCAGGCGGGGCGGGGCGGTCGTGATATTGATGGCGCTAAGTTTGTATTGGCTCGTCCGATATCTTACGATAAGATTTATTTGCCAGATGAGCTAAAAGGATTTTATGATATTGCGTCCCGTGAACAGCATATTCCACCGGAGATATATCACACGAATATTGTGCGCAACGTTTTGTCGGCTATCCATCTGAATGGTGATTTTGAGGATCTGAACCGATACCTGATGCATCCTGTTGCTAGTAAAAAAGTTATTCAAGAGTCGTACGATTTGCTGGAAACCCTGGAAGCAATTGATGGAGAGGGGCAGATCACAAAAATTGGTGAGTTTATGGATAATTTGCCATTGTCACCAGAGTTGTCTCGGGCATTAGCAGAAATGATTAAGAATGGGGGAAGCTTACGTGAAGTGTTGGCATTATCGGCCATGGCAGCCTCCGTCTCGGGTGGTGGCTTTGCCGCCTGGCATCAACCAAAGGAATTGTTCCAGGAATTTGTCAGCCCCGATACAACAGATGACTTTTTTGCCGAATACGATGCTTTTTTGAAAACCAGAGAGATTTATGACGGCTGTCGTACTGACAATGACGTCTACTTGACTAATGGTATTGATCCCAATAAGGCGGACAATATTCACTATCAATTTAGTAAAATATGTCGGCGTCTGTTGGTTAATCCAAAAGATATCGACATGGGTGAATTAAACAGCGAGGAAAAACATAATATATCAGTAGCTTTGGTGTGCGGGTTTCAGGAATTATTGTATGCTAAAGCTGGTAGTCGGCGCATTGGACGAACAACGGTCAACCAATACACCAACATTTACACTGGCGAACGTGGTATTTCTGACTATGAAATTAGTTCGCACAGCTTAGTACGACGTATGGGCTCGGAGGCGTTGACGTTAGTGCTGGCTTTACCGTGGTGGTATGATACGCATGATGGTCGTAGATACACACTCAACACAATTTTATCAGTAACCAAGAATCAAGTTGCTCAAGCCTTGAGTAGTAGCGCTGTGTCTGAATCCCTTGGTGACAGAGTTGCTCCTAATGGTGATTTAATTCGTGTGGCGCAGCCGAAAGTTGGCTCGCTGATACTTGGTCCAGAGCGGCAGCAAAAAATCCCCGCCACAACAGATGAGCAAATTGCGCTGATAGTGGACGCAATGAAAAACAAGGCTAATAAACAAGTAAGAGTATTGTTTGATTTACAACATCAGCGAGTTATCACCAAGGGTCAATTGCATCAGGTCCTAGACGGGTCTGCGGTAAATAGTCACAATGTCCATGAAGCAGAGGCTAAGGTTTGGGCTGTGGTGCAAGAGGTATTAACGAGCGAGCAGCAGGAAGTTTTTTATAGTCAGATAAATGGATGACGAGTGTATAATAGATAATATGAAAGCAACTTTTAAGCCAAAAAAGATTTTGTGGATGGATCTGGAGATGACCGGGTTGGATCCAGTGCATGATGAGATTTTGGAAGTGGCGGCAATTGCTACGGATTGGGATTTTACGGAAATTGCGACGTATGAGGGCGTGGTGCAGCATGACCCAGCAAAATTGGGTAAGCTGCTGGACCGAAACGCCAGTTTTTGGAATGAGCATCCAGAAGCACGGCGTGGTTTGGAGGAACAGAACGAAGACGGTAAGCCATTAGTAATGGTTGAGCAAGAATTATTGGTATTTTGCTATGAGCATTTTGCGGATGAGCCACGGATTTTATTGGGTGGCAATTCGATTCACCAAGATCGGCGGTTTATTGATCAGTGGTGGCCTATGTTGTCAAAAAGACTACATTATCGGATGTTGGACGTCAGTGCTTGGAAGGTGGTGTTTGAAGGCAAATATGGCAAGAAATTTGCCAAACCAGAAGAGCATCGGGCGCTGGAGGATATTCGCGGCAGTATCATGGAATTAAAATATTATCTAAAGAAGGTGAAGCCATGACCCATAAACAATTTGAAGAGTTTATTCTTAGTTTGCCTGGTGTATGGCTGGACTATCCGTTTGGCGAGGATATAGCGGTGTATAAATTTGGCAAGAGTAATGATGGCGCAGGGAAGATGGTGGCGCTGGTGGCTGAGGGCTCAAATCCGCTGCGGGTGAGTTTGAAGTGTGACCCATTGCTGGCGCAGAACTTGCGGGAAAAATACGAAACAGTATTGCCGGGCTATCATTTGAACAAAAAGCACTGGAACACCATCATCTGCTCAGGGCAGTTGAGTGACGAAGAGATATTTGACCTGGCGCGATTAAGCTACCAATTAGTTGCAGAAGCTTAGCTTGATTTAATTATATGATTAATTTGCTTTTGGATATTTTCCAAATCCGTAGCAGTTTTTTCCAGCCATTGACGCATAGTTTTTGATTTGGTCGATTTATATACTTTCGACATCATGGCAATTGTGTCTGTTATTTGGACATTCATTTCGTGTGCATAAGTAACGTCCAGCTGCGTATTCAGGTTGGCTTCATCTAGTTTTTCCTCCAGTTTATCCGAAGGGTCTAGGGCGAGAATATCTTTCTTCTTCTCTTTGTAACTAATGCCCGCCGCCTGAAGTGGATCGCTCATTGATGCTTCAGCGGTAGTTAGGACGGAAATTAAAGAACTATTAGTGGTTTGAAGTTCGGTTGATCGGAATTTGTTATTGTATTTCTGAGAAATAGTCAGTAGTTTATTGACCCGTGCAGCAACTTGGGCTGGAGTGGTTTTTGGCATGGAATTTTGCGAAAAAATAAAAATTGCAATGATGGTTAATATTCCGATTAGACTGAGAACAGCCATGATTATTTTGGTTTTTTTATCAAAACCTTCTGCTGGTGGAGGTGTGGCAATTTGATTTAGATAATCGATACCTTGTGATTGGTTGTCCAAATTGTCAGGATACATGTTTCTATTTAAGCACAAACAATAACAGAGGTAAAGGGTGATATAATAAAAACATGAATAATGCCAAAGAAGAAGTACGAGCGCGGCTGAACATCGAGGATGTAATTGGTGAGTATGTTCATCTGAAACGAGCAGGTCGTAATCTAAAGGGTCTTAGTCCGTTTACAGACGAGCGAACACCGAGTTTCATGGTAAGTCCAGAGAAGCAGATTTGGCATGATTTTTCTTCTGGCAAGGGCGGCGACATTTTCACCTTTGTGATGATGGTTGAGGGGATGGATTTTCGGCAAGCTCTGGAGCATTTGGCGCGTAAAGCAGGTGTGGATTTGACATTATTTTCTAATGGCGATGGGCGAACTTCCAAGCGACGGGCCAGGGCTAGAGAAGCGCTTAAATTGGCCGCTAATTTCTATCAGCAAAATTTGGTAAAAAATTCGGTGGCGCTGGACTATGTAGTAAAAAAACGACGATTAAATCGACAGACAATTGGTGATTTTCTGATTGGATACGCACCAGATAAGGGTGATGCGCTAACAAAAGCGCTAGAGAAAAAAGGGTTTTCAAAACGTGAGTTGTCTGATGCTGGATTAACAAATCGTTTTGGCGGAGATTTATTCCGCGGACGGATGATGGTGGTGCTGAGTGATGGTAGTGGCGAAGTGGTTGGTTTTACTGGTCGGATTATTCGGGATGATCCGCGCGCGCCAAAGTACCTAAACACGCCGCAGACTTTATTGTTTGATAAGTCGCGTTATATTTTTGGATTGTCGCAGGCTAAAGAGGCGATTCGTAAGAATGATACTGCGGTTATTGTCGAGGGAAATCTGGATGTGATTAGTAGTCATCAGGCGGGCATAAAAAACGTGGTGGCAACTTCCGGTACGGCGATGACGATTCAGCATTTGAAATCGTTAAGTCGGCTGGCGGGGCGGATTCGCTTGGCTTTCGATGGCGATCGGGCGGGGGTGAATGCAACGGAGCGGGCGATTAATCTGGCGCAGGAAGTTGGTATGGAATTGGAGGTAGTGAGTTTGCCTGATGGTGTTAAAGATCCAGACGAGTTAATCCAAAAAGATCCAAACTTGTGGCAGATGGCAATTGATAAATCCCAGCCGGCGGTGGACTGGGTAATTGCCAGATATGCGGAAATGGAAAATTTGAAATCAGCAGAAGGTAAGCGCCGTTTCTCAACGATTGCTTTGAGAATTGTCAGAAGTCTGAAAGACCCGGTAGAGCAGGAGCATTATTTGTCGGTGATTTCTGAGAAAACTGGCGCGTCAATTACTGCTTTGAAGGCAAAATTGTCGAATGAAAAAGTTGCCGAGCACCAATTGAAAAAGACTAAAGTTGATAAAGAAAAACCACAGCCAGTTCAAGATGAGACCGAGGATATATTGGCAGGGCTGGCGGCGAGCGAAAAGTCTGTGCGACGTTGGCTGGCGGTGATTTCTGGTGAGATGTTGGACGGCGACAGTGCGCGGCAATTGATTGGCTATCTGCGAAAAAACCCAGACTTAGAATTAAGCGAAGTTCCGCTGGACTTGCAAAAAATCGAACAGTATGTGAAAATAGTACAGTTGAAAAGTGAAAGTCGTTACGCCAATTGGGAGCAAAAAAGCTTGGATGAAGAAATGGCTCGGCTAGTCAGGCAAATAACAATAAAACATCGCGAAAACAAAAAGAATCAATTATTAACACAGCTTAGAGAGGCCGAGGCGTCGGGTGATGAGGTTTTGTCTCAGGATTTACGCCAGAGCTTAAATAATCTGATTAAGGAGAAAATGTGAGCGACGAAAATACGACAAAGCCGACAAATTTAAATGATGATGATTTTGATCCAACGCTTATAGACGAAGAAGAATCAGAAGATTTGGATTCGTTGACGACTGGTCAATATTTGGATGACGTGTCAGATGACTCGGTGCGGTTGTATTTAAGGGAAATTGGTAAAATTCCACTACTGAGCGCCGAAGAAGAAATGGACTTGGCGCGCCGGATTATTGAAGGGGATAAGAAGGCTAAAGATAAGATGGCTGAGGCAAATATGCGCCTAGTGGTATCAATTGCCAAGCGATATTCGGGCCGTGGTTTGGACTTTTTAGATTTGATTCAAGAGGGAAATACTGGACTCTTGCGCGCGGTGGAGAAGTTTGATCCAGATAAGGGATTTAAGTTCTCAACTTATGCGACTTGGTGGATTCGTCAGGCGATTACCCGGGCGATTGCTGATCAGGCGCGTACCATTCGTATCCCAGTTCACATGGTGGAAACTATCAATAAATTGCTGCGTACGCAGCGACGGATGACACAGGAATTGAATCGTGAGCCGACGATTGACGAGCTGGCTAAAGAGTTGGATATGGAGCCAGAGAAAATCGAATACGTCATTAAGATTAAGCAGGATATTTCTTCTCTGGATGCTGGTGTTGGTCGTGACGGTGAGGATGATGACTCAGTGCTGCAAGATTTTATCGTTGATGAAGATACGGTTTCGCCAGAAGATTCAGCATCAAACCAATTATTGAAAGAGCAAGTTCAGGATATATTATCAAGCCTGAGCGACCGTGAGCAGAAAATTGTTCGAATGCGCTTTGGTCTGGACAATGGTAAAAACCACACTTTGGAAGAAGTTGGTCAGGAATTTGCCGTAACACGTGAACGAATCCGCCAAATTGAGGCTAAGGCACTAGCAAAACTTCGCAAGCACAAAGATGCGAAAAAACTTTACGAGTACTTGGATTAATTAGCACTGCTCGGGTGATTTACAGAAATGGGCGTCGTGAGTTACGGCGTCTATTTTTTGGTGTAATTGATCAAGGTTGCCGTCATTTATGACAAAGTAATCAGCAATGGCAATTGGTCCGCCTTTTTCCAGATTTTCAATTTCCGACCAATCTCGCTGATCAACTTCGTGTGGCTGCATTGGGCGTTCGGGGCGTTTTACCATACGTTGATAACGGAGGTGTTTTGGGGTAACAATAGCGATAACAACCACCTGGCCAGGAAATTCATGTTTGATAATTTTATATTCACTCCACGTATATAACCCGTCCAAGACGATTTTATTTTGTCCAGCGTTAATTAAATCACGAACATTTTTTATAACGCGCTTAATTACAAAGTCTTTACCTTCGCGTTGGCGGATTTCTTCGCGGAATTTTTGTTGATTGTCCCAAGTTTTTTCAATTCCGGCCTCGTCCATGGCCTTATAAATAACGCCGCCAAAATAAATTTTTGGAAATCCTTTTTCTGTCAAATACTCGACAGCCGAACTCTTACCGCTACCCGCTAGTCCAACCAGGGCGATAATTCTTGCATGTGGTTGTGTCATAGACCAATTCTAGCAACTTGTTGACATTCTTCCAAATAAAGCGTATGTTTAGGGTAAGTATTATGGAAACGTTTCATAATCATACTGAAGATTTATCTCAGAATTCACTTTCTGATCCTGATATCTGGGGCCGTTTAATAGAATATCGTAAAGAAGAGACTCAATGGGATAATATACTAGACCAAGTTGAGGAATTAGAATCGAAATTTGATCTTAATCCAGATGGCAGTAAAGCATGGAAAAGATTTGTTAACAAACCGGTTATTGATCAGTATGGTCAGGTGTGGATGATTTGGAAGTCTGGGGATTGTTATCAGATATATAAGATGCCAGACGATAAAGATAAGTTTAATTATGTTTTCATAGATGATCTTGAGGTTACTCCCACCTTAGGTGAGCCGATTTATAAATTTTCTGTCGGATTTGATAATTTTGGCGATGCAGAAGTCTTAAATATACAGATGAGTGACGAGAGAACCGGGCATTGCCTCCTCTCCAACAATGAAAGAGATCGGTGGGAGACGTATAGGCGGTGGACAAAACACGACAATAACTCCTACAGTGCCATGGAAGACCTTAGAAGAAGCTATGAGAGATATGAGAAAATGCAGAGAAAATTGGGTAATTATTCTTTCAGTGCTGCAAAAAGGTTTGGGGAGATTTATGATAAGTATGGGAGAATACAACGAAAACTTGGTGATGCATCAATTAGAGATCTGGCAATAGCGGCTTAAATGCTACAATAGAAGTATGAAACGTCTAGTGGTTATTGATGGAAAATCGGTGTTTTACCGAGGTTATTATGCTATGCCGGGGCTCAGTACGGCGGACGGTACGCCGACTGGCGGGGTGTATGGGTTTGTGAGTTTGGCGATTGAGCTTATCAAGAAATTGGAGCCGGATTATGTGGTGGTGGCCTGGGACAAGCGCGGTACCAACATCCGTAAGCGGCGGGAATTATATCCAGAATACAAGGCCGGTCGCAAGCCGGCGCCTGATGATTTTTATCAGCAAATTCCAATCTTGATGGAACTGCTGGATGCGTTTGGCTGGCCACTGTATGAACTGGATGATTATGAGGCGGACGACATCATGGGTGCATTTGCCAAGCAAGCGGAGGCGCGTGGTGTGCAGACCTGTCTATTGACGTCCGATTTGGATGCGCTGCAATTGGTGTCGCCTCTCACCAAAGTCTATGCTATGAAAAATGGCCTGAGGAATATCGAGGAATTTACGGCAGAATATTTTGAACAAAAATATGGTATTCGGACGGACCAGTTTTTGGATTTGAAGGCGCTAAAAGGTGATTCTAGCGACAATTTGCCGGGTGTGCCGGGCGTTGGTGAAAAGACAGCGGTCAAATTATTGCAAGCATATGAAACATTGGACGGCGTGTACGCACATGTGGATGAGCAAAAAGGTGCTCTACGGACAAAGCTGGAGAACGGCCGTGAATCTGCGTACTTAACTAAGCAAGTGGCAGAAATCTGGACGGACGCGCCGGTGGAGCTGGACTGGGAGGTGGCGGATGTTAATGATTGCGATTTTGCTCGGGTGGCGGAGATTTTGCGGAAACTGGAGTTTCATTCGCTGATTGGGCGGCTGCCAAAGACAATGCAAGCGGTGGATGAGGTAGTGGAGACGGCGGAGTTAGAGTTGCCGCAGGTTGACAATTTGCCAGCTGAGCCGCTGTTTGAAACAGAGAATATTATCTATATTGATCCATCGGAACCGGACACGGTCTATATTAATTCTAAGCCTGGTGTAGCGTGGCGGGCCAAGATGAGTGAAATTGGTCAACATGTTTGGCAACTGTTGGCGCAGGGCGTAGTAATCGCGGCGGACGTCAAGGATCTATATCATGCGCTGGACGCTCACGGTGTGACGGTGCGGTTTCATGAGGTCTGGGATGTTGGACAGGCGGCGTTTTTGATCGATCCATTGAGGCGCGACCGCAGTTTAGCGGCACTGGCGGGCGATTTTTCTGAGGATGATTCCGCGTCGCGACAGCTGGCACGACTACGCCAGATTTACCGCCAGCAGCAGGATTATATGGCAGCGCATCAGCAAGTTGCTCGGGTGCTCCGTGAGTTTGATTTTCCAGTAATTTGGTCGCTGTTTCAGATGGAAAAGCGCGGCATGAAACTGGACACAGCGCTGCTTGAGCGGATGGGCGAGGAGCTGAGGGCGGAGGTGAGCCAACTTGAACAACAAATGTATGCGATGGCTGGGAGTGAGTTCAATGCTGCTAGTCCGGCGCAGCTGTCTGAGGTGCTATTCACCAAGTTGCAGCTGCCGACGACTGGTATCAAAAAAGGAAAAACTGGCTATTCGACAGGGCAAAAAGAGCTGGATAAACTGCGTGGCCAACACCCGATTATTGAACTGATTGAGCGGTACCGGGAGCTTACTAAATTGATTAGCACCTACATTGAAGCGCTGCCGAAGTTGGTGGCCGCGGACGGGCGGATTCACACCACATTTAATCAAGACGTCACCAGCACTGGGCGGCTGAGCAGCGCAAATCCTAACCTACAGAATATTCCGGTGCGTACGGAATTGGGTCGGAAAATTCGCCAGGCATTTGTACCGAATGAGGATAAGGTCTTCGTTGGCGCGGATTATTCACAATTTGAGCTGCGGTTGGCAGCGGTGCTGGCGGGCGATGAGCAGCTGATTAACGATTTTAATAGCGATGTGGATATTCATACTAAAACGGCGGCCGAGACCTACGGCGTGCCGATGAGCGAGGTGACAAAATTACAGCGCCGCGCGGCTAAGGTGATCAACTTTGGGGTGCTGTACGGCATGAGTCCGCACGGATTGGCGGCGGCCACTGGCATGACATTTACTGAGGCGAAACAGTTTATTGAACACTATTTTGCGGTGCGCCAACCAATCCGCCAATATCTGGATACAATTTTAGTTCAAGCGCGCGAACAAGGTTTTGTCGAGACTTATTTTGGCCGGCGGCGACCAACGCCTGACGTTAAGTCGAGCAATTTTATGGTGCGTTCGGCGGCCGAGCGGGCAGCGATGAATATGCCAATTCAGGGCACGGAAGCTGATTTGATGAAGCTGGCGATGATTCGACTGGAGGATAAATTAGCCGGGTTGGCTGAGCCGGTTCTACAAGTCCACGACTCGATTTTGGTGGAGTGTCGGCCAGAAGACGCTGAGCGGGTCAGCGAAATAATGCGTGCGGAGATGGAAGGAATTTGTCCAGATCTGCCAATTAAATTAAAAGTTGACGTCGGCATGGGTGCTCATTGGGATGAAGTGTAGAAATATGGTATAATTACGCCATGAAATACACCCAGCGACGCAATTCATTTTCTCGATTTGTACCAATCTTGCTAGTTATTGTCATTACTATTGTGGCAGTGGCGGCGGTTATTGCAATTGGTCGAGCTTTATTTGGTAAAAATGATTCAGGACAAGCAGATCAGAATGTTAATACGGGTCAAGTTGCGCTGCTGTCAACAGAGGAAGGCAGTGCGGTGCGGTTAACAGTTCGTGGCCCAATTGTAGCTAATGAGAATTTTCGATCGTATAGTGTTGTTATCTCGCCAAGTTCTCGTGATATGACAACATACGAAGGTTATTTGGATAAAGAAATTAATCAGAAAAAATTAGACAACAATGTGAAGGCTTATGCGGAGTTGGTCTATGCGCTTGATAAGCGGAAAATGATGAATGGTACGCAACTTACTGAACAACAAAACGATTTACGCGGCATCTGTGCTAGTGGTAAAGTGTATAAATTTGAGACACTGAAGGATAATTCAGTCGTGAAGAGTTTATGGACGTCGGATTGTAGTGGCTCTAAGGGTTCGGCGCAGGCAAATGTTAATGAAATCTTAGATATGTTTTTGAAGCAAATTCCTGACGGCAAGAAGATGGCGGCTGGTATTGGTCTTAGTCAGGAAGAGGCGTTGTTTAAGTTATAGGATTGATATGCCGGAACTACCTGAAGTTGAGACAGTGCGCCGCGGTTTGGCAGATTTACTGCCTGGCCAATCTGTAGTGCGAGCAAAAGTTTTTGACTCACCGAAGAGTTTTCCAAATTCGCCTGCTGATGTTGAGAAGTTTTTATACGGTGCGCGTGTAAGGGCGGTGCGACGGCGAGCAAAAGTATTAATGATTGATCTAGATACTAACTACTCGCTGGTAATTCATTTGAAGATGACAGGGCAACTTATTTTTCGTCAGGACTCTCGTCATGCTGCTCGGATATCCTCAAAAATATCTCGGGACCCACGTAAAGTTTCCCAAGATTCTTCTGGGGATACTACTCGCAACGTTGGAGAATTTGCTGGTGGTCATCCAAATGATAGTTTGATTGGCGAGTTACCTGATCGATCGACGCGAGTGCAGATTGATTTTGTGGATGGGTCGCGACTATTTTTTAACGATCAGCGCAAATTTGGTTGGATGAAGTTGCTGCCGACTGATGAGATAAAGAATCTGCCATTTATGAAAAAAGTTGGACCAGAGCCTCTTGAGAAGGCAACTCGTGCTGAAGATTTTATTAAGCGGATTCGTCGTCGCCAAAATTCGATGATTAAGCCGGCATTTCTTGATCAGGCGGTAATTGCTGGGGTGGGTAATATTTACGCTGACGAGGCTTTGTGGGCAGCAAAAATTCACCCTCAAACTCGAGTGAGAAATGTTGGTGACGAGCAGCTGGCAACTTTATTTAATGAGTTGCGCCAGATTTTGCAATTAAGCATTGACCAGGGTGGTTCAACGGATAAAAATTATGTTGATGCTGAAGGTCGGAGGGGTAATTATCTGAAGTTTGCCCATGTATTTCGTCGGGAAGGCCAGCCGTGCCATCTTCATCCTGACCAGGAAATTGTGAAATTAAAAGTTTCTGGCCGTGGGACGCATGTTTGTCCGGTGTGTCAGGTAGAGGCAGAATGATCTATCTTCTTTATGGTGAAAATGAGTTTGAAAAGCGAGCAGCGCTAGCAGAGTTGATTGGCGGTGAGAACGTGGAGCGTCACGATGGCGAGAGTCTGTCGCTAAATGGTATGCAGGAAATAGCAATCGGTCAAACATTATTTATGGATTCCTCAAGATACTTGATTTCGAGATTAAGTGAAAATAATGAAGTTTGGTCGCAACTACCAGATATGAAGTTTGATGAAGATCGGACAATTATTCTGGTAGAAGATAAAATTGACAAGCGAACAAAAACCTACAAATGGCTTCAAAAAAATGCTCAGGTTAGAGAGTTTTTACCGTTAAGCGAGCGCCAAAAGTCACAACTTTTAAAGTGGTGCCAAGCAGAGGTAAAAAATCGTGGATATGATTTAACGAATCAGCAGGCGGAGATAATTGTTGGCCGCTTAGGGTTTGATCAGTTGCGATTGAGTAATTTTCTGGATCAGCTAGCGTTAGCGGAGGACGTTACAGATGAATTGATTGATGATTTCATTCCGCTGGCGCGAGCAGAAAACGTATTTGATTTGTTCGTTTCGGTGCTAGCAGGAGACCGCGATAAAGTTCACGACATAATTGGCTATCTGGAGTCGGAAAGTGGCATTGATGGTGCTTATCAGACAATGGGATTATTAGCCTCTCAGGCAACCAATTTGACGGCGTTAATTTTAGCGGATGGTGATAGTGGTGCGGTGGCATCAGATTTTTCTGTTAATCCGTATGTTTTACGGCGATTGGCCTCATTGTCAAAAGGTATTGATAAAAAGCGGTTGAGGCGAATTAACGAGGCTTTATTTAGGGCTGATTTACAGATGAAAACAACCTCGGTCAATCCGTGGCTTCTTATAGAGGTGGCTTTGGCTGACATCGGCTAGCATAAAAACACCCCAGATAGACTGGAGTGTTATAAGAAAAATAACTAATGAATTACTTTGTAGTTTTCTTGGCAGCCGACTTCTTTGCCGGAGCCTTTTTAGCTGTAGTTTTCTTAGCAGTTGCTGGTTTTTTAGTGGCAGCTGGCTTGACAGCTGGCTTTTTGGCAGCTTCTAAAGTAACACCTGCTTTTTTAGCAATTTTGCTCAACGCGCTTTTTCGGCGAGCAGCAGTATTCTTTTTAATCAGGCCCTTTTTAACAGCGGCGTCGATTTCACTTTGAGCTGCAGAAAGTGTCTTGGCGCTTGGGGCTGCAGAGAAAGCCTTAACGGCAGTCTTGATATCTTTTTTAATGCCGATATTGCGTTCACGGCGTTTTAGAGTTTGTTTAGCGCGCTTGATGGCGGATTTGATTATTGGCATGTTACTCCTTTACCTCTATAGATTTGTATCGCTAATCAGGAAGAATTATACAGAAAACAGTGCAAATTGTAAAGAGGCGGTACAGATATTGACTTTATGGTAGTGCTTATGGTATAGTGATGCCAAGCGTAATTACAAAAAACAAACATAGGAAAAGTCATGTCAAACGGATCAGCAAAACAAAAAGTAGTCCAGAGCATCAAGGATGTAACTAATATTTTGGTGACGGTCAGCTCCAGTCCGTCAGTCGATGAATTATCGGCAGCATTAGGATTGACGATTTTCCTTAACAAACTTGGCAAACACGCTACAGCGGTGTTTAGTGGTGATATTCCGCCAGCTATTACTTTTCTTAATCCTGATAAAACGTTTGAGCAGACAACAGATTCTTTACGTGATTTTATTATTGCCTTAGATAAGGAAAAGGCTGACCATTTGCGCTATAAACTTGTTGATGATGCGGTGAAGATCTTTATTACGCCATACCGAACGACGATTTCTGACAAAGATTTAGAATTCTCACAGGGTGATTATAATGTTGAGTTAGTTTTGGCGTTGAATGTTGAGAATAGTGAAAGTATTGATACAGCGTTAACGGCACACGGTAAGATTTTGCATGATGCTACGGTTATCTCGATAACAGCGGGCGACGTAAAGAGCGGCTTGGGGTCGATTGATTGGCATGAGGGTAGTACTAGTGGCGTAAGTGAGATGATTGTTGAACTGATTAATGACTTGAAGACGCCGAAGGTAACTTTGGATGAACAGATGGCAACCGCACTGTTGACGGGAATTGTGGCCGTTACTGAGCGCTTTAGTAATGACAATACTTCATCAAAGGTTATGACTACTGCAGCAGAACTGATGGCAGCAGGGGCAAATCAGCAATTAGTAATATCAAAGATTGCCGAGAGCGAGACAGAAGATAAGCCTAAGGAAATTGAACAAGTTAAAAAAGAAGTTCCAGCCAAAGACAAAGATGATTCATCCGAAGATAAGGCAGATGAAGTAGAGGAAGCCGAAGAATCAGAGCAGGCAGACGGAACGTTGTCAATTAGCCACGAAAAGAAGGGTGACGTTGATGAAGTAGCTGAGCAGACGGTAAAAGAAAAGCAGGAAGAGTCTGCTAGGGTTGCTGAAGAGAAATTAGCCAACATTAAGCCGATTAAGGAAGAAGTTCGAGTAGAGGAAGAGGAGCCTAGCGAAAAAATAGTCGCCAAAGAGCTTTCCTTTGAGGAAACGCCATTGATGGGTGGCACGCTAAATGCGACTACTACGCAGGCTGCCGAGGATAAGATAAGGGCGCTAGCTAGTGACCAGAATAAGACCATCTTAACTCATAGTAAGTATGTGGGTGATAGCACACCATCATTTGGCGACACGCCGTTGAATGCGGCTATGGGGGCTTCTGACGAACCGCCAAAAATTGACCCATTTGCTACAACTAACGCTGAACAAAGATTGTCGACAATACCTGTTGCTCCTCAATCTGATGAGTCAATTATTGCGGCAATTACCAATGATACAAACCAACTAAGCGCGCCGGTAGCCGTAGAGCCAAATCAAGTTAGTGTCTCTCCTGAGCCTGTTCTAGCTGCTCCGTTACAACCTGAGAATACGGCTAACGAGATTTCTTTACCGATGCCACCAGCAATTCCAGATTTTAGTGCACTGCCACCAATGCCACCAGCGCCAACCGGTGTTGATACCGCTGGATTACCGCAACTTTCGCCACTAGGCGTAGCGCCTGAACCGGTAGCTGCTGAAGTAGCTCCAGCACCGGCGCTGCCGACTCAGCCAATTCAAAATACCGGGGAATTTAATCCAGGTCAATTCCAGATTCCAGGGCAAAAATAGTTGATGGATGAAGTCATTCTTATAGATAAGCCACAAGGTTTGACTAGCTTTGGGGTGGTGGCGCGCTTGCGACGAGTTTTATCTAATCAAGCGGGTAAGAAAGTGAAAGTTGGCCACACGGGTACGCTTGATCCGTTTGCGACAGGATTAATGATTATTGTGACAGGAAAGAAATGTCGGGAAGCCGAGACGTTTACTAAGCTAGATAAATGGTATGAGGCGGAGATTGTCTTAGGAGAGAAAAGCTCGACGGGTGATCCTGAGGGCGAAATTGCCGAAGTGTCTGACTATAAGCCGAGTGTAGAGGAGATTCAGCAGGTAATCGGTCAGTTTGTGGGGAAAATTGAACAGACCCCGCCTATTTTTAGCGCAATAAAAATTAACGGTCAGCGAGCTTATAAATTGGCGCGCGAAGGGAAGCAGGTGGAGATCCCAAAGCGTACAGTGGAGATTTATTCACTAGAATTGTTGTCCTATGAATATCCTAAGTTAAGAATCAAAACTCATGTTTCCAGCGGAACTTATATCCGAACATTAGCGGTGGATATTGGTGATAGATTAAATACGGGTGCGTATTGTGAGAATTTGCGCCGCACACAAATAGCCGATTATTCTATTAAGGAAGCGAAGACCTTGGCGGATTTTGGAATTACTAGCTAATTGCAAAAAGCTGAGTAACTTGGTATAATTACAAAGCTATGATTAGCAAAGATAATAAAGCAAAAGCAATTGCTTTGACTCAGGTCAATAAAAACGACGTCGGTAGCCCACAGGCTCAAGTGTCGGTTTTAACGGCTCGTATCAAAGAGGTCACGGAGCATCTGAAGGCGAATAAACACGACTTTATGGCGCGCCGCGGCTTGATCCAAATGGTTGGTAAGCGCAAACGCTTGCTGAAATATTTGGAGCGAACTGATTTTGAGAGCTACAAAGCAGTTGTTGCCAAGTTAGGTTTGCGTAAATAATTTTACGTTAGGAAAACTGCTTAAATCCCCTTCGGAGAGAAGGGGATTTTTGTTATTGCAATTATTTTTTCAACTTGGCAATAAGTACGTCGCGTCCGTCGTTGGCACCGCCTAAAGTACAGGAATAAAGCGTCAATTGCGGTTGATCGGTGCGTTGTTCGATTTCTATTGCCTCTGGTTTAACGCTACGTTTTTCGCTGATGACATAAATGTAGCGCGCTCCATTATAATCGATAACCATCTCATCGCCAACCATCAGTTTATCAATATTGTAAAACGGTGATTTTCTAAGTGTTTGCCGAGGGGTCAAGCCCATAATGAAACGGTGTGCGGATAAAACAAAATTACCGCCATCCTTCGGGTTACCATTCTCTGGTTTACGCCACCAAGCACCGTGTTCCATAGTTTCTGCACCGCCAGATGCGTACGGCAGATTTATATCAATTTTTGGGATATAAAGTCGATTTTCGGTGATTTTATCCTTAGTCTTACTTATAAGCTGTGAGGTGGAATTGTTCTTTGGGTTGATGGTTTGAGACATGATAAGTGGTGTACTAATAAGCACCAATAGATATATTCCACTAGCAATCATTATTACTGCGATTATTGGCAGAATGTAATTTTTTCGTCGTTTGGTAGCCGATTCTAGATGAAGTGACATGGCTAAATTATAGCATAACTATATTAAGGAATTTGCCTGAGCATAAGAGCGGAGCTGGTGTTTAGGCCAGCGGTTTAGTATAATATTAAGCAGCAATTTGTAATGCGGAAGTGATAGAGATGAGATTGCGCCATGAATCAGGCGGCACAATTTTATCCCTGTTACTGCCGCGAGAAAGGAGCTCTTTATGAGTATTATTAATCCAAGCGGCAAGGAGATTTTTAGCGTTACCACTGAGTTTTGTGGTCGGCCGCTGACACTAGAGGTAAACCGCGTTGGCTTTCGGACAACTGGTAGCGTGCTAGTGCGTTACGGCGATACCGTGGTTTTGGGTAGTGCGCAGGTGAGCAGTCGCCCAGTCCAGATGGACTATTTTCCATTATCGATTGATTATGAAGAAAAGTTTTATGCAGCGGGTAAAATTTCCGGTAGCCGATTTATTAAGCGTGAAGGTCGTCCAAGTGACGAGGCTGTGCTGATTGGTCGGTTGATTGATCGTCCAATTCGTCCGCTATTTCCGAAGGGCTACCGCCAAGAAGTGCAGGTTGTAGCAACAGTACTAAGCATGGATCCTGATTTCCGCCCAGATGTTATTGCGATGATTGCGGCGTCTAGTGCCTTAATGCTAACTGGCACGCCTTTTGACGGTCCAGTGTCTGGTCTGCGTGTCGGCCGCGTCAATGGAGAATTTAAGGCATTCTTAACGCAGGAAGAGCGCGAAAAGTCGGATCTTGATTTGGTGGTGGCTGGTATTGAAAGTGGTATCACTATGGTTGAGGCTGGTGCTAAAGAAGTCTCAGAAGATGTTATTGTCGATGCTATGGCGTGGGCGCACCAGATGATGCAGCCAGCAATTACCCTGCAGCGGGAATTGGCGGAAAAAGTTGCGCCAGCTCCGCAGGAATATACCTTAATCTTGCCAGATGAATCAATTCAGCAGACAGTTGATGAGTGGGCTAAGGGTAAGTTTGGTGAAAAACTTCGTCGCCCATATCCAGAGCGTAATGAAATGATTAGTCAGATTCGTGCTGAATTCCATGAGGCGATGGCGGAAAAACTTGGTATGGATGAGGAAGAATATAATGAGGTACGTGGTGATTATGATGAGGCGTTTACTTTGGCGCTTCATAAAGATGTACGTCAGGGAATTGTTGCAGAACAAGTCCGTCCTGATGGTCGACAATTAACAGAAATTCGTCCGCTTAGCTCGGAAGTTGGCTTCTTGCCGCGCGCTCACGGCTCCAGTCTGTTTACTCGCGGCGTGACGCAGGGTATGAACATTGTTACTTTGGCGCCGCTGAGCTATTCACAACTCGTTGACACAATGGAAGTTAATGATGGCGAACGACGCTATATGCACCATTACAATGCGCCAGGCTATACAGTCGGTGAAGTTAAGCGAATGGGTAGCCCGGGTCGACGTGAAATTGGGCACGGTTATTTGGCGGAACGAGCGCTGTTGCCAGTATTGCCAGCAGAAGAAGACTTTCCTTATGCTATTCGTTCTGTGACAGAAATAATGAGCCAGAACGGCTCAACGTCGATGGCGGCAACTTGTTCAAGCTGTTTGGCGTTGATGGATGCGGGTGTGCCATTGTCGGCTCCAGTTAGTGGAATTGCTATGGGTCTGATGATGGACGGTGATACTCCGTATGTACTGAGTGATATTGCTGACGCTGAAGACTTCGCTGGCGATATGGACTTTAAGGTTACAGGTACAGCAAAGGGAATCACTGCTCTCCAGATGGATATGAAGGTGCATGGCCTACCAGTGGCGGTGCTGCGTCAAGCAATTGAGCAGAGTAAGGCCGGTCGCGCGCACATCTTGCAGCATATGCTGAGTGTGTTGGCTACTCCACGTGATCAGCTTAGTCCGTATGCGCCACGAATTGAGAAGATTAAGATTGATCCAGATAAGATTGGTGCGGTGATTGGTAAGGGTGGAGAGACCATCAATAAGATTACCTCAGAAACCGGTGCTGAAGTTGATATTAAGGAAGATGGTTTGATTACAATAGCTAGCCCTAATGGTGAATCAATTGAAAAGGCACTGAATTGGATTAAGAGCTTGGTCGAGGAGCCAGAAGTTGGCAAGGTTTATAAGGGTAAAGTCGTCAGTATTAAGGACTTTGGTGCTTTTGTAAATATTCTGCCGGGCGTTGATGGCATGGTGCACATTTCAAAGTTAGCCGAAGGTCGAGTCAATAAGGTCACTGATGTAGTTAAAGAGGGCCAGTCGGTTCGCGTAAAAATTACTGGAATTGATGAGCGCGGTAAAATCAATTTGACGATGATCGGTTTGTAAATATATAATAATGAAAAGCATAATTTCAGGAGATTAAATTTCTAATGGATAATAGCAACAATAAGAAGCAACAACTGCAGCAAATACCACCTCAACCACAATTTCAACAAGCTCCGCCTCAACAGCCTCAATTCCAACAGGCTCCACAACAGCCGCAACAATTCCAACAAATGCCACCTCAACCCATGGCTGGCGCTCCATACCAAATGCCTCCGACGAAGAGTAAAGGTGTTTTGTGGGGAATTATTGGCGGAGTAATTGGGCTAATAATCATTATCGTTGGTATAGTCCTGGCTATTGTATTCTTGAGTGGTCCAAGTAAGGCAGATTATAAAGATGCGGTAAGCTTAGTATCGCAAATGAAGCTGCCTGAGTATAAGGATATATTTAAGGATGTGAAAAAAAGTGATGATTACGAAGAGGTCATAAATAAAGTTATAAATTCAGCTGATGAAGCTCACGCTAAGTTTGCCTCTAATAAGGCCTTTAAGGACAAAGACGTTAAGGAGGCTTACGACAAGTATCTGAAGGTGTGGAATGACGAGGCTAAACCTTACCTAAAATATGTCGGAATTTTTAACAAAGAAGGGGCTTACCGTAAATGTAAAGTCCCTAATCCAAATAAATATTTTGAGAAATCTAAGGATGAAATCGAACAAGATTTTGACTCTGTCATGAAAAGTTGTACAAACGCCCTGGACAACATGATAAAGTCTGATAATGATATTGCTAAGAAATATGGTGAAGACTTGAAAAAGCATTATGCGGAGATGAAGCAATATTACGTAGCAGCAACAGCCTATAGGCAGGACTACATAAGAACAAACGGCAAAACATCTTTGTCGTCACCTAAAGTTCCAACTACCCCAACTCCTAATTACAAAAAGGACATTGTCAAGATAGTGAAAGATAATTTTGATAATTTACAAAAAGTACTAGAAGATAAAGCTAATAAATAGATTTTATCTAAAAACAAAAGTGCCCTGAGGAAATCAGAGTGCTTTTAGTGGTCAATGTTTGACGACAACCAGCTAATAACTATATAATAGTAGGTAATGTAAGTTTAGGAGGTAATAATTTTATGAACAATAATCAGAATAACAATACACTACCGCCTCAACCCATGGCTGGCACTCCATACCAAATGCCTCCGAAGAAGAATATGAGTAAAGGTGTTTTTTGGGGAATTATTGGCGGAGTTGTCGCTATCATTGCCATTGTTGGTATTGTCTTAGCTTTTGTATTCCTTGGCGGATCAGGTGATAAAAAAGGTGGAGCCCAAGTCAGTAAGGAAGACTATAAAGACTTTTACTCACAGATTAATAAATTAGACATCTCTAGGGATGTTGAAGGAAGTAAATATGCTTCATTGTCGTATAGGGGTATTGAGAGAACACTTGGAGAGATTGATGAAAAATATAAAGAACTGGGGTCGCATAAAGCCCTTGCGGACGAAGATTTAAAAGAAGCCTACGATGAGGCGCTAAAGGATTGGAATGATAGTATAAAGCCGGCTATATATGCTGCATATAAAGTCAGTACAGACGAAGATGTCAGTTTTTGTGAACTTAATACCTACGCGTCATATATGAAGCCTGACAGAGAAGCTATTGATGCTGCTCTAGCTTCCCGTGAAGAGCGATGCATGAAAGCTGTAGAGAGGTTTGAAAAGTCTGATGATAAAATTGTTTCTCAGTACGGTAAAGCTCTTCGTAAGTATTGGTCAGAAGATATAAAAACCTTTTTATTAGAGTCATATAAATACTATAGTGAACTTAAAAATAACCCCAACGCTAAATTAAGAAGACCTAAAGAGCCAAAAAACCCAGAAGTGCAAGGTGAAAAGTCTAGAAGTGATCACTTAGAAGACTATGCATATCTCAAGAAACTAGCTAAGAAAAAGTCTGACGAAAAGTAGTCTGTATCTAAAAATAAAATTACCCTGATAAAATCAGGGTAATTTTTATTGTAGCTTGCTGTGCAGTGCTGTTTTTGACAAAATACAGCCAGTTTGTTATTATAGGGAGTACTGATTAGAGGAATTTATTGTTAGATTAACACCTCTATACTTGGGTTTTGAATTATATTGTAATAAAAAAAGGAGTATAACAATATGGGTCAGCGGCGACTAGCAACACCGCAAAAGGACGATGCTAAAAAGCGTCCACAGTCGAAAAAAAGCAATAACGCAGTATTAAATAGTACCACTACTCGAAAGGGCGAGGTCTTTCGAGCGCAGCGACGAACGAGCGAGAATGTCAACCTCAGGGCGTCACAGCACTTGATTGATATTCCGGTCAATAAGTCGGTTTATAATGGTTATGGTGGCGAGCAGTTTAGTATGAAAATGCAGCCAAAACCGCAACGTGGTGGCCAGCCAAAGCTGCGGATTATCCCAATCGGTGGTGTTGGTGAAATGGGTATTGGTAAAAACATGAACGCCATTGAGTATGATGATGAAATTATCATCGTGGACATGGGCTTTCTGTTCCCGGGCAGCGATTATCCAGGTATCAACTATATCACGCCGGATATCACCTGGCTGGAGGAAAATAAGCATAAGATTAAGGCGCACGTGTTCACTCACGGACACCTGGATCACATCGGGTCATTCCGGCACTTTATTCACCGAATTCCAGCGCCAGTTTATGGGTCGAAGTTTACTATTGGCATGCTGGACAAGTCGATGGCTGACGCTGATACCGATTTTCAGCCAGACTTTCGGGTGATGGATCCATTGAGTCATGAAATTGTTCAAGTATCGAAGCACTTTTCCGTGGAATTGGTGCGAGTAAACCACTCGATTCCTGACTCGACAGCAGTGATCATTCGGACGCCATTAGGTGTGGTGATTGACTCTGGTGACTGGCGATTTGAGGAAAGTCCGGTTGATGGCCAGAAATTTGACCTCGAGCGCATGACTGAAGTGGCATCCAAAGAGGGTGTTCTGATGTTTATGAACGAATCTACCAACTGTGAGTCGGCTGGTACACACACGCACACGGAGTTTGATATTCAATATTCAATAGGTCAGGTGATGGATAAATTTAGTAACAGCCGAGTGATTTTGAGCTGTTTCTCATCACAAGTGCACCGCTTGCAATTGATTTTGGAAGAAGCACACAAGCACGGCCGTAAGGTGGCGTTTGCTGGTTTTTCGATGATTCAGAACTTGGAGGTAGCACTACGTTCAGGCACTATTAAGATTCCAAAAGACACCGTTATGAAGATGGAGGATATCATCAAGTTACCAGACAGCCAGGTCACGGTGGTTTGTACTGGTTCGCAGGGTGAGTTTAATGCCGTGTTGAGCCGTATGGCGACTGGCGCGCATAAATACATGAAGATCAAGGGCTCTGATGTGGTGGTGTTTAGCTCCAATCCGATTCCGGGCAACGAGAAAAACGTAGTGCGAACAGTTGATGGCTTGATGCGCGAAGGTTCTAGTGTGATTCAGAACGGCAAGACACACTTGACGGGGATTGGGCCGCTGCACTTGTCGGGACATGGTTATTATGATGATCACGTCAAGTTGATTAATGCGTTGAACCCAACGTACTATATGCCAATTCACGGCGAATTTCATATGTTGGTTTATAATGCTCGGTTGGCAGAAGAGGAGTGTGGTATTCCGCGGAAGAATATCTTTGTGTGTGACGCTGGCGATATTATTGAAATTGACGTTGAACGGCAAGCTAAGAAAGCTGGTCGGATTCAGGCTGGCGGCGTGATGTATGATGATACCGGTGCTATTGTGTCTGAGGTGGTACTAAAAGACCGCATTCATATGTCTCAAGAGGGAATGTTTGTGGTGGTATTGACGGTGCAACGCGGCACCGGGCGGTTACTAACCAGTCCAGACATTATTTCCCGCGGCTTCATTTATCTGCGTGATTCTGAGGAATTGATGAACATGATTCGTCAGTATTTGAAGCAGAAGGCAGCGCGCAGTTTTTCTGGCAAGTATGACCTAGACGTTATCAAGAAGGAAATTAAGGATGAAGTCACACATATTTTGTACGATCAGACGCGCCGTACGCCAATTGTTATTCCGGTGATTAATGAAGTTGGCAGCTTAAAGACGGTAAAATCGACGACTGCTTCAGCTTCTCCGACTGCAAAATCCACGCCTCGCAACAAAAAATCTATTACTTCGGTGGAGGAGCCAAGGATGACTTTGCCAACCACGCCACGCCGTCGTTTTCCGCAGCGTCAAGTGCCTGACACTGAGGCGAATGACACGAAGGCTCGGGAGCGACAAGATTTTCGTCCCTACTAAATCCTCAGATTGATTTTACTGATAAATTATGCTATAATACAAAGTGTATTAAATTGATGTTTATATCTGTTAAGAAGTATAAAATCAGTGTATAATAAAAACGATTATGGCAAAAAAGCGAAAGAGCACGAAAAAGTCTACTCCTACCAAACCGCAACATAGTTTGCCGGTGGGTTTTTGGTCACAAGTAGGCGCGGTCTTATTGATCCTCTTGTCATTGCTATTGGTGGTTTCGTGGTTTGGTGTTGGTGGTCCAGTTCTTCAGTGGATTGATATGGCAACCATAAAGACAGTCGGCTACACTGCTTACACATTACCGATACTATTAATTTATTTGGCGGTAGAAACTTTCCGGGCAGAAGAGAATCGCTTACCTGCGGCGGTGAAGTTTGCGGCAGTTTTAGAGATTGTGTGGTTTTCAGGATTATTTGGGCTATTAAAGACGTCTTTACGACCAGATGCTGGTGGATTTGTAGGTGATATATTAAATACAGCCACACTTAAAATGGTAGATTCGGCAATTGCTGCAATATTTTACCTGGTGTTGGCGTTTATTACAGTTTTATTTATCACCCAAACATCACCATTTACTGTGTTTAGTAAATTGTGGCAAGCAATTAAAAGTAATAGCTTAGAGGATGATAACAATCGATCTATCATGAAGCAAGCGGCAAATCCTCAGTCGACAGAGGAAAATAAAAAGGTGAGTTTGGGAGATATTAAACTCAATGCTGGCGTGCCGATTATTGACACCACTAAGGAGAAGAAGGGTTTATTAAAGCGTACTGAAAAGCCAGAAAAGGCCGCTGAAGAACAAGCTCTGGTGGCAACACGTGATCCAAATTGGCAAGCCCCAAGCCTGGATTTATTAGAGAAGAACGAAGGCGGTGCGGATGCTGGCGATACGAGACAAAATGCTCAGATTATTCATGATACACTATCCGAATTTAACATTGATGCAGCAATGGGTGATATAAACGTTGGTCCAAAGGTGACGCAGTATACCCTAAGGCCACCAAGTGGTGTGAAATTGACGCGAATTACTGCGCTAGAGACAAATATTGCGCTTAATTTGGCGGCCCAAAGTCTGAGGATTGAAGCACCAATTCCTGGCCAGAAGGCGGTGGGAATTGAGGTGCCAAACCGTAAGGCAGCTGAGGTGCGGCTGTATAGCACATTAGTTTCAAAGCAGTGGACGGCGTCGCGCGATCCGCTCAGCTTTACGATTGGTAAGGATATTTCTGGGCAAGTCGTGGTTGGTGAGCTGGGAAAGATGCCGCACTTGCTAATTGCTGGGCAAACTGGCTCTGGTAAGTCAGTGATGATTAATACGCTACTGACGAGTTTATTGTATCGCAATAGTCCGAGTGACATGAAGCTGATTTTGGTTGACCCGAAGCAGGTGGAAATGGCGCCATATGAGGATATTCCGCACTTGCTGACTCCAGTGATTACTGAGCCAGAAAAGACTATTTCAGCTTTGAAATGGGCAGTTAATGAAATGGAGCGGCGCTATAAATTATTAGCGACAGAGAAGATCCGTAATATTAAGGATTACAATAAGAGGCTACAATCACGAGCGAAAAAGATTGCTATTGCTGATGAAAACGGTAATGTGCAGGAGCATGAAGATGGTTCGATGCCGTACATTGTGATTGTGGTGGACGAAATGGCGGACTTGATGATGATTGCTAAGAAAGATGTCGAGGCATTAATTGTTCGTTTGGCGCAGAAGGCTCGAGCGGTTGGTATCCATCTGGTACTGGCAACGCAGCGGCCAAGTGTTGATGTTATTACTGGTTTGATTAAGGCGAACGTGCCGGCGCGTATTTCTTTTACGGTAGCTAGCCAGGTGGATAGTATGACGATTTTAGACCAAGCGGGCGCGGAAAAATTGCTGGGTCAGGGTGATATGTTGTTCTATACACCAAGCATGAGTAAACCGAAACGCATCCAAGGTGCCTGGGTAACTGATGACGAAGTAAATAAAATTACTGATCATTTGCGAATGCAGATGGCGCCGCAGTACAACGATGAAGTGGTGGCTCAGCCAGTACAGTTGAACGGTAAGGGCGGTGTAGTGATGGATTTGTCAGAAGGTGGTGATGATAAATTCAAGGATGCTGTGAGGGTGGTAGTTGAGCGACGAAAGGCCTCAACGAGTATGCTCCAAACGCGACTAGGTATTGGCTATCAGCGAGCAGCGCGCATTATTGAAGAAATGGAAGAGCGGGGAATTATCGGTCCGCAGAATGGATCAAAGCCACGTGATGTATTGATCTCTAGTGTCGAAGAATTAGATGAATTGTTGGCGGAATAGTATAAAAGATTGACCAAATAATATCTATATTGTAAAAAAACTTTATGAATGAGCATTTTCCCGGAAGCTATGACTTAGCTCCTGACCAAGATACTCTTGTCTCTATAGTACAAGCAGCAGGTAAAGTTCTTAAAGAGAAGGGTATTGAAGGGCTAGAGAATGGTCGCTATCAAATAGACGATAGTAGTGCTGCTGCGAACATTTTTACATGTAAACTATCGCCAGAAATAGTACATCATATTTTTTCAATTCCACTAGAAACCATTCGCGTTTCTTCGGACGGTCATGCGGAGGGGTGCGAAATAATCTATTTACCAGAATCTATGTTGGAAGATGGCACACAATGTTCTGCTGAATTAGGTTTGTACGTTACTGAGGTGGTAAGTCGTTCAGGTGTCTTACCGCCGCTTTATATAGAACACAGCTGGATTATTAGAGGTTGGAAAGGGCAATGTCTTGAGGGAGAGTATAAGGTCGAATATTCCATAGATGGACGACGAGTAAGTCCGGGTAATCTTGATCTAGAAAGTTTGGATTTGAGAAACTCTGAAGATATCAGAAGATTAATCGCCGACATAAGAAACAACACTCAATCTCTTGGTGTTGACGATATAGACACTATCTATAGGCTAATTGACAAGATATCGCAGAGTGGGGTATAATACAGGCGAATATTAACCTAAGCTTACGTGAGACAGCGTAAGCATCCGTAAATGGATTCCAGAGGAGGAAGCATGAACGAATACGAACTAACCGTTCTTATTCATCCGGATTTAGAGTCTAATCTAGATTCAGCGTTGGATAAGGTACGTGGTTTAATCACCGATAACGGCGGTGAAATTACTAAAGAAGATAACTGGGGCAAGAAAAAATTGGCCTATACCATCAAGCGTGAAGACTTTGCAATTTACGTTTGTTTTGAGGTAAAACTGCCAGCGCCAGCTTTATTGAAGATTTCTAACACGCTTAACATTACCGACGAAGTATTGCGCTACCTATTGGTAAAAACTGATGAAAAAACTCGTCAGGCATTAAGCGAGCAAAAAGCACGCAACGAAGAAGCTGATTCAAGCGAATCAAATAAATAAGCCTAACTGCCGCAAGGTAAAAGAGGGGATAGAATATGGCACGAAGCATCAATCAAGTAATTTTACTGGGTAGATTGACACGCGATCCAGAGCAGCGAACAACGGCTTCTGGAAAGAACGTAGTTAGTTTTAGTATCGCGGTTGATCGACCAACCCAAGATGATCAGGCGGACTTTTTCAATATTACCGCTTGGGATAAACTTGGTGATTTGGTGATGCAATATTTGAGTAAGGGTCGTCGGGTTCTAGTCCAAGGGCGACTGCGGCAAGATAGTTGGGAAGATAAGGAAACTGGCAAAAGACAGAGTCGAATTGAAGTTACTGCTTCAGACGTAACATTTTTAGACGGTCCGAATAATGACAATTCTGGTTCTGCTGCGCCAAAAACTACTAAAAAAGAGGAAGTTGTGACGGAGATTGACGATAAGCCAATTGACCTGAGCGAAATTCCATTCTAATAAGGAGATAATAATGGCACAATTGAAGAAAAATCCACCGATTATTTTTGACTACAAAGACGTAAAGACTTTGCAGCGCTACATCAATGTTTATGGTCAAATCGAGCCGATTAGCAAGACTGGCTTAAGCGAAAAGCAGCAGAGAAGTTTGGCAGTGGCAATTAAGCGCGCTCGTCATTTGGCGCTATTGCCTTTTGTGGCTAGCAACTAGCAATATTTAAACAGCATATCTCGTTGCTACTACATATTTGGCGGCGAGATATTTTATTGGAAAGGAATATGTATGTATCAGCCAACTGATTTGAAAAAAGGCGTAGTTTGCCAAATTGACGGCAAGCCATATCGCGTCGTAGAATACGGTCAAAAAGTTATGGGTCGTGGTGGCTCAATCGTTAATGTGAAGCTGAAGAACTTGATTGACGGTAGTGTTATTCCGAAGACATTTAAAGGGCAGGAGCGAATCGAAGCTGCTGAGGTTAATAATAAGACTGCGCAATATCTGTATAACGATGGCGATAAATTCTACTTTATGGATCCTGTTAGTTTTGAGCAGTTTGAATTGGCGGCGGAGATTGTGGATGATGCTAGCAAATACTTGAAGGAAGGCGACGAGTTAAATCTGCAATTCTTTGACGGGCGAGTAATTAACGTTGAGCTACCAAAGAATAAATATTTGGAAGTTACTTATACTGAGGATGTAGTGAAGGGTGACACAACTTCGTCTGTCTTAAAAGACGCAACGCTAGAAACTGGTTTGGTAGTGAAGGTTCCGGCGTTTATTAAGCAGGGTGATATTATTAGTGTCGATACATCAACTGGCGAGTATCGCGAACGAAAGAAGTAGCGGTCCTTCAGATGAAACAGCGATTAGACAAGGTTCTGGTCGAGCGCGGGCTAGCGTCAACACGTTCTCAGGCGGATAATTTTATTCGCTTGGGTTACGTTTATTTGAATAAAAAAATTGCTCAAAAATCAGGGGCAATGGTATCTGATACTGATACGATAACGCTAAAAAAGATGGAGACTTATGTGTCGCGAGCGGGCTTAAAACTGGCTAGCGTAGCCAAATATTTTAAGCTTAATTTTCAAGATAAAACAGTATTAGATATTGGCTCAAGTACTGGTGGTTTTACCGACTATTCACTGCGTCATGGTGCTAGGAAAGTTTTTGCCGTTGACGTTGGTACTGACCAACTTCATCTAAGCTTGCGGACGAACCCAAAGATTATCCTTCACGAAAAAACTGATATTCGTGATTTTTGCACAGATGAAGTGATCGATGTGATTGTGGGGGATGTGTCATTTATATCGCTACGGGAGATTTTGCCACATGTAGCTAAAGAACTAATGAATAAAAATACCATACTTATTGCCATGGTAAAGCCGCAATTTGAAGCAGGGCGACATCAAACTAATAAAGGCATTATTAAAAACGATAAGGTGCGACGGCAGATCTTAACTGATTTTGAAAATTGGGCAAAAAAGTATTTTGTGATTTTAGATAAAAAGGATAGTGAAGTTGCTGGTAGTAAGGGAAATCTTGAGCGATTTTATAAATTGCAATTAGCTAAACATTAAACCTAAACTCAACAACATCATTTGGTTGCATAATGTAGGTTTTGCCTTCAGTGCGAATCTTACCAGCCTCGCGAGCTTTTACTTCTGATCCGGCAGTAATCAAATCATTAAAATCGACAATTTGCGCCGCAATGAAGCCTCGTTCAAAGTCTGAATGGATAACTCCAGCAGCTTGTGGCGCCGTCCAGCCCTTATGGATTGTCCAGGCGCGCACTTCTTTTTCACCGGCAGTCAAGTAGCTTTGTAACCCCAGTGTGTCGTAGGCGGCGTGAATTAGTTTGACTAGTCCAGTTTCTTGAACGCCATAACTTTCCAGAAGCTCTTTGGCGTCATCTTCTGATAAACCTTTTAATTCTTCTTCTAGCTTTGCACAGACAAAGACGGTTTTTGAGGGGTGGACTAGTTCTTTTAATTTTCCTTTTAGAGCGGAATTGTTCAATCCTTCTTCATCAACATTGAAAGCGTAAATAACTGGTTTGGCGGTGAGTAGATGCAGGTCAGCAATTGCTTCAAAGTCCACACCAGCCAGAGCAGAAATTGGTGTCCCTGACTGTAGATTGTCTGCCAGTGACTGTAAATAGGCTACTTTTTGGCGGGCTTCTGGACTAGCCTTAGCTTCTTTTTGTAGCTGCGGCAGGCGTTTCTCGATTGTTTGTAAGTCAGCTAGGATTAGCTCGGTATTGATAATGCCGATATCTTTTTTTGGGTCAATTGGCGCTTCGTCGTGTCGCAAAATCTTTGAATTTTCAAAAGCACGAACAACGTGAATAATGGCGTTGCACTCTCTGATATTGTGAAGAAACTTATTGCCTAGACCTTCGCCTTTGGAGGCGCCGGCAACTAGTCCGGCAATATCAACGAAAGTAACGGTAGCTGGGATGATTTTTTGGGTATGATAAAGCTCAGCCAGGGCTTGTAAGCGGCTGTCTGGCACGGGAACAATTCCTGTGTTCGGCTCGATAGTTGCAAACGGATAATTAGCAGCCAAAATATCATTGTTTGTTAAAGCATTAAAAAGTGTCGATTTGCCGACATTAGGTAGGCCAACGATTCCAATAGATAAACTCATAACTTTATTATATCATCTGCGCAATCTTTGATATAATTATAAGCATGAGAAGAAAATACTCATTGCCTAAGGTGGGCATGCTGGCAATAGTAGTAGCTTTAGTTGTTTCGGTAACGGCGTTTTTTGTCTACACATACGCAATTCCTAGTTCACCAGCTTGGACGATAACCGGTAAATCTTGGGTCACAAAACAATTTAACCCATCTGACACTAATAACTATGGATCTAACTGGACGGCGGCTCCAGGGCGATTAAAAAATGTAAAGCCGGGAGATACGGTTGACTGGTGGCACAGCCTTTTTGTGAGTGGTGGGACCACGAGTCAAGTTGTAACGGGTGTACAGCAGGACGTATTTGATATCACTTCAAATCAACCGATAGATAATGATTTTAGCCTGGGTAGCAGAGGTGCTTGGCATAACGAAGATCCGCAGCAACACGGTATTATTACCGACTGGAAGGGGTATGCTTGGAAGCGAATGAACAACCCGGCGGATTATCGAAACACTACAATGGAGACGCTTAACGGTAAAACTCGCCTGGAGGATCTTCATGGTGAACTTGGAAAAAATAAATTTATGCATACGCGGATTATCAGAAATGAAGACATGGGTAAGCGTATCTGCCAGAGAATCTACTGGAGTAAACAGAATTCTTCACCGACTGCAGGCTGGGGATATTCACCTTACGCTTGTGTCGAGGTGCCGTATAATTATGATATCGAGCCATCGGTTGGTATTAGTTCTGATTATATTGATACAAAAAACGTTACCAGTATTGAGGGTATAAATGCCGGACTGAATAATAAGGGAACAGAGAAGTCCCAGGGGTCTTCGTATGCGTTGGCTCGGTTTGTAGCTAGAGGCACAGAAGTCTCCAGTATGGCTGGCGTTAATGCTGTTTCGTTGCCAGGTGGAACTGTTCATGACTGGTCCTGCGCGGTTGTGCGATTGATTAAGGAAAAGCATAGAGAACTTAATATTGATAACGGAACATGTAAGGAAATTGTTGCTAATGGCGGTAAGAACCAGATTCCTACCGGCCAGACATCAATTGCCACAAACGCAACCGACAATTTGAGCGGGGTAAACCTAAATGCGAATGATAACTTATGCTATGTGGCAATGGTTAGTAATTATAATGGCTCGGCACCGTCTACAGATTTTAGATACGCGATTAAATGTATTAGGACCTCCAATAAGCCAAAAGTTCAGGTTTGGGGTGGTGATGTTAAAACTGACAAGGAGGTGATTACTAGTAAGACGTCCAACACCATACTTCAAGCAGATAGCCATAACATATTGGATAAGTCGGCTATACGGTCAATGGGTCTTTGGGCTACGGGCTTTGATGGCGATGGTAATATTCTTGGTGGTACAGTTAATTTTAGTCCTGGTGAATATAAGTATAAGGGAGGAGATGGGACTGATGCTCACTGGTCATTAATCTGTTCGCAGGATTCTTTTGGAGGTAATGGTAATCAGCGGGCTTATAGGTATAATAAGGTTTCGGGTAAATCTGAACCGACTGATTTACCAAATTGTCATAATGATGCAAGTAATTTGACTGATGAATATCAAGCTAGGACGGCGGTGACAGCACAGTGGCAGTTGCCCGGATCGGCAGATCAGATAAGTGATGGCTGGATTCCTTGTTCTGATATACCAAATAAAGATTTGGTTGGAGATACGCGTATTATTACATATTCTCCTTTTTGTCGCAGGGGTGTTTGGCGCTCTTCGTCTAAAGCGAAGTGGATTAGTATAAATAGTTTTGGTCGCCATACCCACTCAGACTCAAAGCCGGATCCAAGTGTTACATCTGGTTGTTTAAATGCTGTAGGACCCTCAATCTTAAACTGCGGAAACACATACGTATTTAGACTAAAAAATGTGAAATTGGACGACTTAAAGAACGCTAAAAAATTGCAATTTAAGTTCTCGGGTGCAGCAGACAACTTTGTTCGAGCAAAAATTAATGGTCACGAAATGGATGTTAAAGGAAATGAAAATGGCGCCAGACCAGAGGGGACACAGTACGCAGGATGGGGACTTCCGGGATTTCTTGAGAACTCAGCGTTTACGGCTGATATTAAACCAGGCACTGTTCTGTATAGCAATGGAAATTTTATTGATGTCTATGTAAAATCTAGCCCGTCGCACGTAGGTCTGTTGATTGAGGATATATCGGTGTCTTATACGATGGATCGGGTCTATCAGAATATGTATGGATCTTGGGCGGAATATGGAATTATTTCTGGCGGAAGGGCGGATTCAGCTTCGGGTGCCGGCCTGTCGTCGTCTTTTAATGGCCGCGACAACTTAACAATGCGAGATTATAATAAATTGACTTTTGCTAACACGCCGAAGTTTGGCAATTTTAGCGCAACTAGCTCTGTTCCAGATAACTTCACCCTGCCGTCTGTTGGTGGCGTAAAAGGTAGTGTCTCAGGTAATGTGAATATTAACAGTTTAGCTACGGGTGAATACACTGCCGGTAACATTAATTTAGTTGGCACTAAATTGGATGCAGGTAAGAGTATAGTTATAAAATCTACTGGTACGGTTAGGATTTCAGGAGATTTGCTGTATAGCGATTCGGGAAATGTTCGTTCATTGCCACAATTGGTAATTTATGCGAAGAATATTGTGATAGACCCTTCAGTTGGGGAGGTGAATGCTTGGCTAATTACTCCGAAAGATGGATATGTTAGCACTTGTGGCGCTGTATTTAATATGACCAATTGGTTAAGTAATGTGTCCGAAGCTTTATGTGGAAAGAAGCTAAGAATTAACGGTCCGATTAAGGCTGGCCACTTATTCTTACGCCGAACATATGGAGGAAGGCACGCCTCCTCGGCGAAGAATGACCCGAATATGCACCCAGGAACTCCAGCCGAAATTATTAACTTGCGGGCCGATGCTTATCTTTGGTCCTACAACAACTACCGCAATACCGGTGCAATTAGCACTATGAATGTTCGTGAATTGCCGCCAAGGTATTAAAAGTTTGCAAATTAAAACGCTAATGTATATAATTATTATTAGTTATGAAATTAGCAAAAGGGTTGGGCGACTTCTTCGGACTAGACATCGACACAAATGCTGTGCGAGTGGTTCAGTTGTCTCGTGCTGGCACGGGATGGAGTTTGTCTCATTATGGTTACACGCCAGTTGATTCTAAGATATCAAGTGGTGATTCTCCCGAGGCGCGGCGACGTCTAGGGGAGGCAATTATGACTGCCGTCGGTCAGGCTGGTATTAAGACGTCTAATGTGGCCGTTGGATTGCCGTCAAATAAAACGTTTTCGACTGTGATTGACGTGCCAAAAGTTTCTGAGCAGGAACTAAAGGCGATGATGAAATATCAGGTTGACCAGTATATACCGATGCCGTTAGACGAAGCAGAAGTTGACTGGGTAATGTTGGGTGATAGTCTTCATGCTCAGAATCAATATGAAATTTTGCTGACAAGTACAGCAAAAACTTACGCAGAAGAAAGGCTAGAGTTGGTTGAGGGGCTTGGCTTTAATGTGATAGCCGAGGAACCAAACGCTATTGCTATGGCTCGTTCTCTGCTGGTTTCTGATTCTCAGGATGCTCGCTTAATTATTAACGTGGGTGAAAATTCGACAGATTTAGCAGTGGTATATAATGGTGCGCCAAGGTTGATTCGTATGATTCCAACTGGACTCTCATCATTGGTCCGCGCAGCTGTTCAGAATTTAAACGTACAAGAAGATCAGGCTCGTCAGTTTATTCTTAAATTTGGTTTGGCTCCAGATAAATTAGACGGCCAAGTGTTAAGGGCAATTGATTCGACTTTGGATAGTTTTTCCTCAGAGCTGGTTAAATCTATTAAGTTTTTCCAGACTAGGTATCCTAATGTAGCGGTTTCTGGTATTTTACTGTCTGGTTTTGGCTCGGCTATTCCGCAGATGGATAGTTATGTAATGAATAAGGCTGGCATCCAGTCAATTACCGCCGACCCTTGGCAGCGAGTTCAGGTGTCTCAGACTGATCAGCAACAATTGGCGCCGATTGCCTCAGAATTTGCTATTGCTGTTGGTTTAGCACAGAGGAGTAACATGTCATGATTGAAATAAACCTTATTCCGAATGTTAAGCGAGAGTTGTTGAAAACTCGAGCAATGCGCAATCGCGTTATCTCTGTATCGTTTTTGATAGGTGGGGCTTCAATTGCAGCAGTGGTTGTTCTGGCGGTAATTTTAGGTGGACAAATTGCAGCCGAAGCGGTGCAGAATAGCGGCATTAAAGATCGAAATGATAAGCTTATGTCTGTGGAGGATCTTAATAAGGTTGTAACAATCCAAAATCAGCTTTCAAAGATTAACGAGCAGCATGCTGGTAAGAAAATTAATTCGAGGGTGTTTGATGTAGTTTCAGCTGTAAATCCAGTAGCGCCTAATAATGTTAGCTTTTCAAATATAAAGATTAGTCCAGAGTCTAAGACTATCACCTTAGAAGGTAGCGCTGTTAATGGTTATAGTGCTTTGGAGACCTTAAAGAAGACTATTCTAAGCACTAAAATCCGAACAACTGATGGAGATAAAACTTCTGAAGTGGAATTAACCAAAGATATAAAAGATGGCGATACTAGTTTTGGTGAAAACTCAGAAGGTAAAAAAGTTTTGCAGTTCTCGTTCTCATTTGAGTACACTGAACAATTATTAGCGCCAGCACCAAATGGTACGGTTTCAGTTATAACGCCAACAACTAAAATTGATATGACTGATTCACGCCAAGGTATTCCGGATAGTTTGTTTAAGAGTAATTCGGTAAAACAGGAGAAAAATAATGGCAGCCGATAATAAAGGGGTGGCAATTCGCAAGCGCCAGCAGATTGATTCTTCAAAAAAGACAATGTTTATTTTTGTGGCAAGCGCAGCTTTCTTGGCGGGAATTGCACTGGTTGTCAGTATATTTCTGATTCAGCAAATTGTTTTCCATTCAAAGATTATTATTGAGAAGCAGAGTACAATTTCTCGTTTAGATAAGAACTTAAAAACCATTGATGAATTAAAGAAAAACATTAGGGTTTTAGACACAAACACAGCGCTTAACTCTATAAAATCAAGTGACGAGAGTAATGCGTTGCAGACTATTCTTGACGCCCTTCCAGATAATCCTAATGCTGACGCCTTTGGTGCTTCTTTGAAGAATAAGTTTATCGATACGACAACTGGTGTGACAATTCAGAGTCTGTCGGTGTCGCAAGCTGGTTCTGGTGGCGAGGGTTCTGAGTCTGCTCCGGCTAACACGGTATCGTTTACGATGGAAGTTAGCGGACCAGCTGATAGACTAAAGGAGCTATTAACTAAATTAGAGTCATCAATTCGCGTGATTGATCTAAAGGCTTTAGAGATTCAGCGTAATGAAGATAAATTAAGCTTAGTAGTGCGGGGTGTTGCTTATTATCAGCCAGCGCAAACAGTACAATTAGAAAATAAGGTGGTAAAGCCATGAAGAAAACAGACATAGCTATGGTGATATTGATTGCAGGCGTGGGTGTAGCTATCGGCTATATTGTCGCCTCTAATATATCATTTTTAAAGGTTCCAAAATCTGGAGCAAAGGTCCAAACTATTAGAGAAATATCATCTGATGTTGAAAAACCAAACCCAGCAATTTTCAATAAGAATGCGATAAATCCAACTGTTGAGGTGTTTGTGGGTCAAAATGCGGCCAAATAGAGAAAGGACGTAGGATGGCTTTACTGACGGACGATATTCAGGACAAATTGATTGAGCTGCTGATAAACGAAGGACTTATTGAGAAGTCTGTTATTGATGACGCCTTAAAACGTGCTTCTGAGAATAATAAGCCACTGTTTAGCTTGCTGAGCGAAGAGGGGCTGCTTGATAATGAGCTTTTAGTCCATGGCGTGGCTCAGGTTTCGGGTGTGCCATATGTTAACTTGTCTAATAGTGTTATTAGTCAGGATATTTTATCTCTGTTGTCTTCTGATGTTGCTGAACGTTTTATGGCGGTGCCTCTAGCAGAAGTTCAAAACCGTCTAGCAGTGGCGATGATTGACGCCAATAATGTCCAGGCGGTTGACTATCTGTCGAATCGTATTCAGCGACCAATTAAAGTCTTTATGGCCTCAGAAGAGAGTGTACGTCACGTCCTTGATCAATATAAAACTGATTTATCATCTGTTAATGTGGCAGCTGAAGCGTCCCAAGAAGAATCTCTGTCGGAAGCTGGCAATATTAAAACTATTGTTCAGGATTCGCCCATTTCACGGGCATTATCGACTATTTTGGAATATGCTGTAAGAAGCCATGCTTCGGATGTTCATATTGAGCCATTAGAAAAAGCCTTGAAAATTCGTTGTCGGGTTGATGGTGTTTTGCGCGAGATTATGCAACTACCAAAAAGTATTGAGCCGGCTTTGGTGAGTCGTATTAAAATTCTTTCCAACCTAAAAATTGACGAACATCGTATGCCACAGGATGGTCAATTTGCGGTTAATGTTGCGGGTAAGGAAGTTGACTTGCGTATTGCTATTTCTCCGGTTGTTTGGGGTGAACAGGTGGTTGTTCGTTTGTTAGACAAGAGTGGGAGCTCTTTTAATCTGGAAGATATGGGTTATGCTGGGCGCGCTCTACGGACAATTCGCAAGGGAATTAAGCGTCCTAATGGTATGATTCTGACATCTGGTCCAACTGGCTCTGGTAAGTCCACCAGCTTATATGCGTTAATTAAAGAAATTAAGAATGATACTGTTAATATTGTGACGCTTGAGGATCCGGTTGAGTATAAGATGGACGGAGTGAACCAAATTCAGGTTAACGCGGAAGTTGGATTAACGTTTGCTTCTGGACTTCGCTCGATTTTGCGTCAAGATCCAGACATCGTGATGGTGGGTGAGATCCGCGACAACGAGACAGCCAATCTAGCGATTCAAGCAGCGTTAACGGGGCATCTGGTGTTCTCGACGCTGCACACTAATTCTGCCGCCGGCGTGTTGCCGCGATTGCTCGACATGGGGATTGAGCCGTTTCTTATTGCCAGTACAGTCAATACGATTATTGGGCAGCGTCTAGTTAGGCGAGTGGCACGTCGGCGTGATATATATCAATCGTCACCTCTGGAAACACAGGCAATTCGGGAGGCGGTTGGTGGATTATTGCCTCAGACAAAAGAGCAGGTTGCCCAGTTTGCACAAGATTTGGGCTATGAAAGTCTGCCGCTGGCAACGCAGACCTCATTTGCCTTAGCAAGGGGTAAGGATACGCCTCAAACTCCGCGCGGTTACTCTGGTCGAGCCGGTCTATATGAAGTGATGGATATTACTGAGGAAATTCAGAATTTAATCGTTAAGCGTGCTACGTCAGCTGAAATCCAGCGAATGGCGATTCAGCAAGGCATGATTACGATGCGCCAGGATGGATACCTGAAGGCGTTAAACGGAATAACGACAATAGAAGAAGTTAATAGAGTAGCGGCGGATACCGCGTAAAAAGGAGGAAATATGAATAATCAAGAATTGCGAATTGAAATTTTACTAGAAGAGGTTGTTAAAAAACGCGCTTCTGACCTTCATATTCAAGTTGGGCTTCCGCCGATGCTTAGGATTGATGGCGCATTGGTGCCGGCGTCGGGCACTCAGCCACTTGATGAGCCAGCGGTTGAGCGACTGGTATTTCAGATACTTGATGAAGATCAGCGACAGATCTTACTGAAAGATAAAGAATTCGACTTTTCGTTTGCGTTTGGTACACTGGGTCGATTCCGAGTAAACGCTTTTCATGAGCGCGGCAATTTGGCTGCGGCTCTGCGTCTGATCCCGAACGAGATTAAGTCGGCGTCTGAACTCGGTATGCCACCGGTTGTAAATTCATTTGCTGATTTTCCACGCGGTTTAGTGTTAGTGACTGGTCCAACCGGCTCTGGTAAGTCGACGACCTTGGCAGCATTGGTTGATAAAATCAACTCTGAGCGCTCACAGCATATCATTACAATTGAAGATCCGATTGAGTTTACGCATAAATCAAAGAAGTCGGTGGTGGTCCAGCGTGAAGTTCACTACGATACTTACTCATTTTCAGCAGCGTTACGATCCAGCTTACGTCAGGATCCAGATGTTGTGCTGATCGGTGAGATGCGTGACCTGGAGACTATTTCAGCAGCCATTACTATCGCTGAAACTGGACACTTGGTATTTGCAACTCTACACACCAACTCAGCAGCACAGTCAATTGACCGTATGATTGACGTGTTCCCGCCGCATCAGCAGCCACAAATTCGGGCTCAGCTATCAAACATTTTGATGGCTATCTGTTCGCAGCGTTTGGTGCCGGCTATCGGGGGTGGTCGTGTAGTTGCGGCAGAAGTTTTGATTGCCAATCCAGCAGTGCGTAATATTATTCGCGAAGGTAAATCACATCAGCTAGACGCGGTTATTCAGACCGGTGCCGATCAAGGAATGCAGACGATGGACCGAACGCTGGTCAACCTGGTGCAGAATGGTACGATTACGTACGATAATGCGCGTGAGTTTGCGGTTGACTTGACGGAATTTGAGAGGCTAATGAGGGGGTAGTAGATGAAGAAGTACAATTACGAAGCCAGAGATAGTGCTAGTAATAAAATTGTTAAATCTGTAGTTCAGGCTGAAAGTGAAAATGCTGCTGCAAAGTTATTGACGACGCAGGGTTTTGTACCCTTAAAAATTGAACTACAAGATGATAAAACGGGTTTCTTTGCAAAGTTATCTGGTAGAATCACTACTAAAGATAAAGTGGTGTTCACTCGTCAGCTAGCGACACTTATTGGGGCGGGCTTGCCATTATCTCAGAGTCTTAGGACGGTTCAGGAGCAGACTACTAATAAGCGGATGCAAGAAATCGTTCAAGAGATTATCTCTGATGTGGAGGGTGGTAAATCATTGTCTGACTCATTTGCTAAGCACCCGGAGGCTTTCAATAAGGTGTACGTGGCGCTGGTTGCAGCTGGTGAAACTTCAGGTACAATGGACGAATCTTTGAAAAGGCTAGCCGCTCAGCAGGAAAAAGATGCTGCCATGATGAGCAAGATCCGTGGTGCTATGATGTATCCATCAATTGTCTTGGCGGTGATTATCTTAGTGGTTGGTTTTATGTTGTTTACAGTGGTGCCACAGGTTGAGGGACTATATCGCGACTTAAATAAAGGTCTGCCGTTCATAACATTAATCATGATTAATGTGGCTAATTTTTTTATTCACTTTTGGTGGCTCGCATTGTTGGTAATGATTATTGGCGGCTATTTTTTGGTACAATACCTAAAAACCGAGCAGGGCATTAGAACTAAAGACACATTTAAGCTTAATGTTCCATTATTTAAGGGGATGTTCCGAAAAATGTATATGGCGCGGTTTTCCAGAACAGGCCAAGTTCTGCTAAGCACTGGTGTGCCGATGCTTGATATGCTTCGTATTTCGTCGGATGCAGTCAATAACATGATTATTAGCGAAGGTATTATCCGAGCAGCGGATAAGGTAAAGGGCGGAAAAGCCCTCTCGGCATCTTTGTCGAATGAGGAATATTTCTTAACGATGGTGCCACAAATGATTAAAATCGGCGAGCAGTCGGGTAAGATTGACGAAATGATGGGGAAAACTGCTCAGGTGTATGAAGACGAGCTTGATGAAGAGATCCGCGCTTTATCGACCGCTATAGAGCCGGTTCTGATGGTATTTCTAGCATTAGTTGCCGGTACGATGGTTGCTGCAATACTATTCCCAATCTATAGTTTGGTTGGCAATATAAATATTCACTAGACGACCAGGTGATTTTGGTGTATTATAAGCGTAAGCATTTTTTTGCACAAATATAAGCATAAGCCATAGAAAGGTGGAAATTTCAATGGTAAATAAAGACAACAAAAAAGGATTTACAATCATCGAGGTAGTTTTAGTCCTGGCTATTGCTGGACTTATCTTCGCGATGGTATTTATCGCATTACCAGCTTTGCAGCGCAGCCAGCATGACCAGTCGAGAAAGAATGACGCCTCAACAGTTGCTGCAGCTATTACTAACTGGAATTCTGCCAACCGTAACGGCGGAACCTTCAACGAGGAATCTTTACGCAAATATGTTGATAAACTTGATCAATATGATAAGAATTCAGAGCTGAAGGTGGTCGCTACCGGTTCATCAATGTCGGTTGCTGGTAATGAGATTAAGGTGATGCGCGGCCGTAAGTGTCCGTCCAGTATGCCGGCTCCATCTGCAGACGATCCAGCAAACATTACCTTAGAGAATGGCTCCTCGCGCAATGCTGCCGTCGTGGTGTTGTTGGAGAACAATGGATCTCAGAAACAATTGTACTGTCAGGATGTATAGATAAGGAACATTTACATAAGGTCAGCCTCTTAAGGGGGCTGATTTTTTTATGTTTTTTTGTTAACATAAGAAGTATGATGAAATTTATGATAGCAGGGTTTTTAGGCGCCATATTGGGTAGCTTTGTAGGGGCGCAGGTTTGGCGTTTGCGTGCTCGTCAGTTAGCTGAGGATAAAAAGGCTGGTGAGAAGGTTGACCAGAAAGAATTAAAGAGGCTCTCTCCACTAATAAAGAAAGTTTCTAAGGATCGTTCTCGCTGTCTATCTTGCGGCCACGAATTGTCATTTTGTGATCTCATACCAGTTTTCAGTTGGGTGATTAGGCTGGGAAAGTGCCGATATTGTAAGAATTTTATTGGTTGGACGGAAATTCTGCTAGAAGTAGCCATGGCTGGATTATTTGTCTTGTCTGTAGTATTTTGGCCAGGATCATTGATGGATTTTTGGCAGGTTTTGCTACTGGCTTTGTGGTTAAGCGGTTTAGTTTTACTGGCAATTTTATTTGTTTATGATCTCAAATGGCTGCTTCTACCTGATGTCATAAATATTCCGTTTATTATTTTGGGATTTATTTTTTCAATAATAAACTTGGCGCTATCTAATGATTTTACAAAGAGCCTGACGTCTCTTTTAGGGTCGGTTGTAATTTTAAGTGGCATTTATTTGCTACTTTATCTTTTCTCAAAATACCGCTATGGAGAGGAAAAAACTTGGGTTGGTTTTGGTGATGTTAAGCTTGGTTTGGGGTTGGCTTTATTCTTGGGTAATTGGTTGTTGGCTTTTGCGGCTTTATTCGCAGCTAATTTAATCGGTACGTTGCTAGTCCTTCCTTCAATGCTAAAGGGTAAATTACAGGCAACTTCAAGAATTTGCTTCGGTCCGTTATTGATTGTAGGGTTTTTATTGGCATGGTTTTTTAGTCAACAAATTTTAGCATGGGGCTTTCTTATCGTCTAAGTAAAATTTGCTTATGCTATAATGGAGAAGTGATGGGCAATAAACAAAAAGGTTTTACTATAATTGAAGTTATTTTGTTTGTGGCTATTTCTGGCTTGCTCACTTCTATGCTTATGGTGGGTGTTAACATATCAATTAATCGTCAGCAATATCGCGACTCAGTTCAGTCTTATGCTGGCTTTTTGCGTAATGAGTACTCAAAAGTCGTTAATGTTGAAAATGATAGATCGAAAAGTGTCTGTCCAATTGACGGTGCAGACGGTAGGTCGGAGACTGCACGCGGTCAGTCGGATTGTGTGATTGTTGGTCGCTATATTACTACATTTGGTCCACTAGGGTCAACTGACGGTAATTCCTATAGAGCATATCCTGTTTATGCATACCGATCAGATAAGGGCAGCGCTTGGGTATATCGGCGCGGTGCTGAATCTGACAAATATACCGTGAATTGGCAGGCAAAGACTAGATTTTCTAGCCAGCCTAAAAATAGCGCTTATATATCCATCTTAATGTATCGACATCCAGAAACAGGACAATTAGACATCAGGACGGACACTAGTAGATTTGGCGATAATTTAACGGATTTTGTTAATAATAAGAATAGTGCAGGCATAGTACAGTCCGCTGGCGAGCAGCGCCAACAGCGGGAAATTTGTATTTATGATGATGGTTGGTTGCCGAATGAGCGGCTTTCTATCTTTTTGCGTTCATATGCAGCCTCTGCTGATGCGGTTATCGTAGGGAACGCTACCGGAGGGTGTGCTGATGCGTAAATTTAACAGGGGTGATACTATCGTAGAAGTGCTGCTTGGTGTAACGATTTTTAGCATGGTTGCTGTTATTACGTTAGAAACTATGAATCGGGGCATGGCTATTTCCCAGTATGCCTTAGAGACGACGTTGGTGCGTCAGCAGGTTGATGCGCAGGCAGAAATGCTAAGATATGCTCACGACACAAAGAGTGATATTTGGAAAAAGTTGGTTGATAATAACGCCGTAAGTGTTTCCTCGGTTAATGACAATGAGGGTGGCTTGGGTGCAGAAAGCTGTCCTGACAACTTTTCTAATAAAGAGTTTGCCTTGGCTGCGACACCTTCACTCGGCTCTAAGATCAGTATTTTAAATAATCCAGGCGATTATAAACCGGCAGAAACTTATGCGCGAGTTGATAGTGGTACTAAAAAAACATATGGAATAGCGGTTAGGCTTGTTAAGCCGAGTACAGCTATAGGTAGTAGGGATAGCAATAAATATGATGCGTACATAAAAGCTTGCTGGATGCCAGTTGGTAGTAAAATGCCAGCAACAATTGGTACGATTGTGAGGTTGTATGACTCGGGTCGATAAACAGGGATTCACACTTGTTGAGTTAATGCTTGCGATGGCATTTATCTCGATTCTTCTATTGTCAATTACTATGGTGGGCGTTCAGGCGGGCAGAATGTATAGCCGGGGTGTGGTGCTGCGTGATATTAATCAGGCAGGGCGAGACATCTCCGATACAATTCGACGAGATTTTTTGCAGGCAAACGCCAATAAGATTGATGGTTCTGGTCTGAGAGTGCCGAACAATAGCAGTTGGGCAACTGGTCGGCTCTGTCTGGGGTCTCATTCGTATGTTTGGAACAACCCGAGATATTTGGACGATCCGAGCCTGCTGGGTGCAAATAGGCTATTTAAGGTTGACGGTAATCCGATAAACTTGGTGCGGGTAGTTGACGCTGACGGTGGCTTGTGTAAGAAAGATGGGTCCGGTAAGTATCCAGAGATGGTTGATTTAGCAAAATCATCAAACTTACTTAGGTCTATAAGTAGCGGTGATGGCTCGATTGGCATGCATGACGTTACATTGGAGAAAATCACATCGGACGATTCCAGGGAAGCCCTTTACAAGTTGACCTTTACTTTAGGGACAAGTAAGATGAGTGAAATTAGAAATTCTTCTTGTAAAGATCCGAGCGAGACAGATAATAATTTTGATTTCTGTTCTATAAATAAATTTGAAATGATTGTGAGGACAAATGGGTAGAGGTATACGACAATCGGGCGCTGTATCGCTTTTTGCGGTTATTTTTGGGGCGATGCTGCTAACTATTGTCACAATTGGATTTATGCGATTGATGATTATGGACCAGAGACAATCTTCTAATAATGATTTATCGCAGAGTGCTTATGATGCTGCTTTGGCTGGGGTTGAAGATGCCAAGCGAGTAGTTCGTGCTGCACAAACAGGAAATATTCAGGCTGCAGGAGTACTCAATGGTCCGATTAACTGTAATATGGTTGCCGCCTCTGGCGTTGTCGGCGGTAGTACATCTGGCGATACTATTATTCAGACTGGCACCGGCGCTGGTAAGAGGTTTGATCAGGCCTATACTTGTGTAAAGATTACTATGAAATCTCAGGATTTTATATATAAATCTATTGAAGATAAATCCCAGCTTATACCGCTACGTGCAACCAGCTCATTTAATAAGATATCAATTGAGTGGTATCGCCGCGATGATGAAAGTAACCTTGGTGGCGCAAACGCAGTTAATACTGAGATATCTACCACGGGAGATTTGCCGGCAAGGAATAGCTGGCATAGTAACACTCCTCAATTGATGAGGGCGCAGCTAATTAATCCAGGGCCAACATTTAGCTTATCAACATTGGATACGACTGGCGTCACCTCCTTTTTCCGACCAAACGTATTGAGGTCAGATGTAGCAGGGCAAGATGGAACTGCAGTTTCTGGCAAGACGTCAGATCGACCAAGGGCAACTGACGGAAATGAGCATAATAATGGAACGAATATAGTATCTTGTAGCAAGACCTTTAAATTTTCTGGCGAATATTCGTGCAAGGCGGTGATTGAAGTTGATGAAATTGCTGCAGGCAGCGAAACGGCTTTTTTGAGACTAACTTCCATATACAAGGGTGGCAGCGTAAAAGTTTCACTTCAAAAAACGGATGGCACTATCGTAAATTTCGATGGAGTTCAGCCTATAGTTGACTCAACGGGACGAGCGAGTAATTTATTTAGACGAGTCGAGGCGCGTCTGCAAATTGGCGATGATTTTGCTTATCCAGATAACGCGATTGAGCTAAAGAATAGCCTCTGTAAAGATTTCTCCGTATCTGGTAGAGGATCTGCCGTTGCTGGTCGATGCAAACCTTAAAGGTAATTTATGTATCGCTATGAAAGCGTTCATGAATATCTTTTAGATGTTGATCTGTAACATGGGTGTATACCTGAGTTGTTGATATATTGCTATGTCCTAGCATAGATTGGACCGAGCGTAGATCGGCACCATTCATTAGAAGGTCGGTTGCAAAACTATGCCTCATGGTGTGTGGGCTTACGTGTTTGGTAATGCCAGCTAGGCGTGCATATTGGCTAACCATTCGTTGAATGCTACGAGCGCTTAGGCGGCGGTAATCGCCAGAAGTGCTGGGTGTGATGGTTCGTTTACTGCAACTTAGGAATAGTGCGGGTAGGCTATCTGTTCTTGAGTTCAGATATGTGGATACATGTTTGGCGGCACCTTTTGATATAAAGACTGGTCGGTCTTTTTGTCCTTTTCCTCGCACCATAAACTCGCGCCTTGTTAGGTTTATATGATCCCGATTTAAGTTGACTAATTCAGAGACGCGGAGGCCGCTGGAAAACAGCAACTCCACAATTGCCCGATCTCTCAGCCCCGATTCGGTGTCGGTTGGTATTTGCTCAATCATTCGCAGCACCTCGTCATATTGTAGAAAAGTTACTTGTTTCCGGACAGTCTTGGGTAGGATAATTTTATCCGCAGCCAAACTTTTGATATCGCGTCGAGAAAGGTATGTGAGTAGCCCTCGAAGTGCAATTAGATGATAGCTTTGTGTGATTAAAGATAAGCTTTCGCCTGTGTTGTCATTTTTATAACGGTTTAGCCAGAGACGATATTGCCTAATTAGCTCTGATGTAATTTTATCAACAGGTATATCACCGGCAAAATCGATAAATCTCTCTAGATAGAGCTGATAATTTATAATAGTTTTTTGACTGCGTCCACTCTCAACTTCCAGGTGTTCTAGAAAATCAGTTAGGGCTTCTGATATAAACATATACTTATTTTACAGTTAGAGGGCTGGTTTATCAAATCATCTATTTTTGGTACTATAATAAAAATAATAATGAGCAAAGGAGCAACCTATGTCAGATAGTGAAAAAAAATATTGTGGCGTTGAAAGAACGTTGATTGTTTTTAAGCCTGATGCTGTTCAGCGAGGAATAGTTGGGGAAATTTTACAACGTTTTGAGCGAGTCGGCTTGAAGATAGTTGGTGTAAAAATGACATCACCGTCTAGAGATCATTACTATGCGCACTATGAGGACATAGGTAAGTTGGCTACGCGTCGGGGCGAGGGTACACTAAACATAACGTTAGATATGATGATGGACGGTCCGGTCATAGCAATGGTATTAGAGGGAGTTGAAGCTGTAGCTGTCGTTAGGAAGATCGTTGGTCCAACTGAGCCAAAGTCAGCAGATATGGGAACCATTCGTGGCGACTATTCTCATATTAGCTTTGGCTATGCTGATGAGTGCCAAAAGGGTGTGCCAAACCTAATCCACGCTTCAGGTGACCCAGAGGAGGCCGTTAGCGAGATTAACCACTGGTTTAAGCCGGAGGAGCTAGTTAGCTATCATACACTAAGTGAGAAGTTTACGCGTTAGGCTGGTCTACCTGAGAGCTACTCGTGGTATAATTAGGTTATGCCTCGGTAGCTCAACTGGATAGAGCAGATCCGTCCTAAGGATAAGGTTGCAGGTTCGACTCCTGCCCGGGGTACCACGTATATGACAGGACAGCTAAAAGATAAGCAATTTGATGGACAGCGTGACGGGGAGCAGCTATTGTTCGTATTTCGTCGTCATATTATTGCTATGCGTAAAGGGTTTTACCTACTTCTCGGGTCAATGGCGTTCGGGTCGTTGCCGTTTCTTATCTGGCAAGATAACCTGAATTTATTATGGTTGTTTCTTGGTAGTTTTGTTTTTGGTCTGGTACTGTTTTCTTACCATTTTTTGATGTGGTTTTACACTTATTACATTGTTACAGATCAGAGAATCCGTCAAATTACACAGCATGGTTTTTTTGGTAAGGACGTAATTGAGCTGAAATTATCAAAAATTCAAAATATTAGCTATAATATTCCAGGATTTAGTGGGGAGATGTTTAAGTTTGGCACAATTATTATTCAGACGTTTGTTGGTGATCTTGTTATAAAAAATGTAGAGCATCCGGACGATGTCTATAATAAACTACAGGATGCGGTAGAACTTTCGGCGAAAAAGGAGGGTGATAATGAAAAATCTATTGAATCGTAAAGATAAAAAACAACCAAAGAAGCTACCTACGAGGATTACAAATGATACTGTAGCTCAGCATCGCGAAAAGGTCTTGGCGGCTGGTCGTAAGCATAAATATCCCATCCAGTATACTAAGCGTCGGTTGGTATGGATAACAATGTTTGTTAGCGTGGCAATTTTAGCTATTTTCGTTGGTCTTGGTTGGGCTCAGCTGTACTTGTGGAAAGATACTAGTGATATTGCCTATAGAATTACTAAAATTTTGCCTCTTCCAGTGGCGAATATAGATGGAGAAAATGCGAATTATAGTGATTATTTGCTGTACCATCGAAGCTCGCTGGCTGTTCTGCAGACCCAAGGGCAATCTGATCAAAAAGACAAAGTTAAGTTTTATCAAAATCAGTCAATAAATAAAGCCCTAGAGGTCGCATACGCTAAAAGGCTTGCAAGAGAAAATAATATTACAGTTGACGATAACAAGGTTCAGGATCTAATTAAAAAGCAACAAGAATCCAGCAAACTTTCACAGTCTGCTTATGAATCTGTAGTAAAAGATAATCTGCACTGGTCTATGGATGAGTTAAAGATAGCAATGAAATACACCTTATTAAAGCAGGAAGTATCGTTTAAGATTGATAAGACGGCTGACGATTTGGTGTCTACTATCCAAAATAAGGTGAAGAGTGGAAAATCTTTAAAAGATATTGCTGATGAGATGGGCAATAAAGTCCAGCCTGTATTTAATCTGTCTGTTTCTACGGACAACTCTGATGGTGGATTGACAAAATCTGCTACATTGCTAGCAAAAGGTAAAATATCAGAACCACTAAAAACCTTAGCTGGCGACGGCTACTATTTTGTGACACTTAACAGTTTTGAGGATAATACGGTAAATTATTCTTACGTTAAGGTGCCGCTAACAGAATTTAATAATCGGTTTAATTATCTTAAGAACAACAATAAGGTAAAATATTTTATCTCCATTGATAAATAATCTTTTTGGTTTGAAAAACCCTCTATTTTTGTTATAATTTCTTAAGGAGTTTGCCGTTGTAGCTCAGCTGGTAGAGCAGCTCATTCGTAACGAGCAGGTCGCTGGTTCAAGCCCAGTCAACGGCTCCATTTTATGAAAGATACTATCAATAAATCGATAAAAACCGTTTTAAGCGATCGTGGAATATCTATCCTTTTGATTGTTAATATCATAGTTTTTATTGCTATCTCCATATTCTTGATAACATCTATTAAGCATAGCGAAGCGCAGGTTATCACTCGCTACACTGCGTATGGAGTTGCAAACTTTTATAGAAACCATTGGTACAGTTTGTTCGGATATATTGCTCTAGCTTTTATGATTGTATTTGGACATTCTATATTAAGCATTAAGTTGGTTTCGTTAGAAAAGCGCAGTATGGCTGTATTTTTTCTGTGGTTGACTTTGGGAATCTTGATTGTTTTGACTGCATTGGCATATTCAATTATTAAAATTGCATCATTAGGATAAATGTATGGATATTGAAATTCCACTTGGCAAACGAACAAAAAAATATCGATTTTTTGAAATATTACCGGGATTGTTAAGCTACGGAGCTATCATTCTCCTCATTATTCTATCGATAGTTAATCCTATTCTGGCGTCAATATATCTTCTGACTATTATTTTAGTAGCTTTTGTGAAGACGATTGCCATTAGCTATAGGGTGGTTAGTGGTCACAGAAACATGGAAAGAGCATCTAGGGTTGATTGGAGCAGGCGTTTAATGGACTTAGAGAGTCCAAAAGAATCGTATTCTAGGTTGAGAGATATCCCCTCTGGGGCGTTGCTTTATAAACAACACTTAGAGAATCTGAGGTTTATGTCAGCTGCAGAGGAAGGGCATTTCCCAAAGCCCGGTAATATTTACAACGCCCTCATAATGCCGGCATACAATGAAAGTATTGAGGTGATAGAGCCTGCACTAAAGTCAGTCTTAGAGACGACCTACGACAAGACGCGTTTGATTGTTGTTTTTGCCTATGAAGAACGTGGTGGCGCTGAAATTGATAAGACAGCCCATATTTTAAAGGAAAAGTACGGTAAGAATTTTCACTCTTTCCATATAGTAAAGCATCCAAAAGACCTACCAAATGAAGTTGTTGGTAAGGGAGGGAATATTACCTATGCTGGTAAATGGCTGCAGCAGTATTTACAACATGAAGGAATAGCCTTTTCTGATGTAATAGTTACAACAATGGACTGCGATAATAAGCCGCACAAGCACTACTTTGACTATTTAACGTATGAATATATCACACATGAAGACAGGAAGCATTTATCGTTCCAGCCAATATGCTTGTTTACTAATAATATATGGGACGTACCTGCGCCGATGAGAGTGGTGGCGACGGGTAATTCATTCTGGAATATTATTAGTTCTATGAGGCCTTACTCTTTGCGCAATTTTGCATCTCATGCGCAACCTATGAGTGCGCTTGTGGAGATGAACTTCTGGAGTACCCGTACAATTGTCGAAGACGGACATCAATATTGGCGTAGCTATTTTTATTTCAACGGCAATTATGAGGTCGTGCCAATGTTCGTTCCAATCTATCAGGATGCGGTATTGTCTAGTGGCTATGTAAAAACGTTACGCGCTCAGTTTATTCAATTACGTCGTTGGAGTTATGGCGCTTCAGATGTGGCGTATGTCGGTAATAATGTATTCAATAAGGATAGGAAGGTAAGGTTTTTGCCGAGCTTGGCGAGGTTTATAAGATTATTAGATGGACATGTTACACAGGCCTGCATTGCGCTAATCGTTGCGTTTGGTGGATGGGCGCCGCTTGTATTAAACGGCGAGGCTGCTCGTAGTGTTGCTGCTCATCAATTGCCCGATACAGTAAGTCTGATACAGCAGGTGGCAATGGTTGGTATACTGGTGTTAATTTTTGTATCATTTAAGCTTCTGCCTCCACGCCCAGAAAGATATAAGAAGCGTAGGAATATACTTATGGTTATGCAGTGGGCTTTGATGCCGGTAATCGCTATTGTATACAGTTCAATGGCTTCGTACAATGCTCAGACGCATCTTTTATTTGGTAAGTATCTTGATAAATTTGATGTAACGGAAAAAACTACTGTTGAGATGAATGACCAGGGTCGTTCTCGGGGTAATAAAAAGAGGGGCGACCGCGTCTCTTCCGCTGACTAGTGATTAGATTGTGCTGGGCAGCGTACTGTAGGGCTGCTATTTGATCAAAATTCTGTAGAGTAGAGTGGGTAATCTTTGCTATATCTTGTGTTGATATTGTATGTTTGTTTTGTAGAAATAGTAGCTTATCTTGTACGGTATTTGCTAAATCGTAGCTGTAAAAATCAGCTGCTTTTTTATCATGATTAAAACTTCGTGCAATACTGATGATTAGCTTGCCTATAGAGAAGTTATTAATATTGTTTTCTTTCGATAGGACTGGAAGGTGAATTACCGGCTTCTCGTAGGTTGTAAAAGAGTGCCCGCATCGTGTGCACACATGTCTTCTCCATGTTGTCGGATATTTTTTATTTTGACGAGAGTTAACTATGCGGGTTTTGTCGTGAAAACATTTTAAACATATCATATCAATATATTGTCATATAACTATAAAAAAATCTAGTGGAAAAGTACTGTGTAAAATAAAAAGCCCCATCTACAGGGGCTTTCAGCGCTACTGTGTATTAAGTAGAGGTCTAACGATTGTGCGGATCAGCAGACAGCGCAGATCTCTCCTCGTTAATCTTCCTGTTGTATTCATAATGAAGTTGCGCTTTGCTCAACAGGGAGCATGATTGTTTGATTTTTGTGTCTAATTGCGGTGAGCTATGTTTACTCATACTATGGATATTAACATATTTGCTCTATAATGTCAATGCTTACATCGATAAAATTAAAATACCCTTTATTAATAAAGGGTATGTTTTTGTCGTATCTGGTGGGCAATAGAGGATTCGAACCTCTCACCTCTTCAACGTCAATGAAGCGCTCTAGCCAAATGAGCTAATCGCCCAGATGTAATAATACTATCACAACAGATATCTGTTCGCAAGGAGCGTGCTATAATATTGATATGAGTGAAGATGAATTAAAATCTATGAGACACAGTTTGGCGCATATTATGGCTCAGGCCGTTCAGCGTTTATGGCCTCAGGCAAAATTTGGTGTAGGCCCAGCTATTGATAATGGTTTCTATTATGATATATATCTTGATGGTGCGACAATTTCTGAAGATAGTCTGCCAAAGATAGAAAAAGAGATGCGAAAAATAGTATCTGCTAATTACCCGTTTGAGAGACGTGATGTGGCAATAGATGAGGCTATTGATTGGGCTAAGGAAAATCAGCAGAACTTTAAGATTGAGCTATTAAACGACCTTAAGCGGTCTGGTACTACCGTTGCTAGTGAATTATCTGTCAAGTATATAGGCTCTGTAAATGAAGCTCCTAGTAAGGTAAAGACCGTATCTTTGTATTCGCAAGGTGACTATGTTGATTTGTGCAGGGGTGGACATGTTGATAGTACGGGTAAGGTCGGTGCGTTTAAGCTGACTAAGGTTGCTGGCGCATATTGGCGTGGTAATGAAAATAACCTGCAAATGCAGCGTATATACGGCGTGGCATTTGCCACCCAGGAAGAGCTAGATAAATATTTGGAAAAGATAGAGATCGCAAAGCAGCGCGATCATCGAAAGCTAGGCAGGGACCTTGATTTATACACGACCTCGCCACTAGTGGGTGTTGGTTTGCCACTATTTACACCTAGAGGAACTATTTTGCGTGAGGTGGTGTCTCAATATTCGAATCAGTTGCGGCAGAAATTCGGTTTTGAGAAGGTGTGGACGCCCCATATCACAAAAAAAGATTTGTATGAAAAGTCGGGTCACTGGGCAAAGTTTGGTGAAGAGTTGTTTCTTGTAAAGAGTCAGGAGACTAGTGATGAAATGGCCCTCAAGCCTATGAATTGCCCGCACCATACACAGATTTTTGCCTCACGTCCACGAAGTTATCGAGATATGCCAGTAAGATACCTGGAGACGACAACTGATTATCGTGATGAAAAGACTGGAGAGCTAGGTGGATTAAATCGTGTTCGTTCATTGACACAAGACGACAGTCACGTATTCTGTCGGCCAGACCAGATTGAGGAGGAGATTAATAACTTGTTGTCGGCGGCTCGTGAGCTGTATGAGTCAATCGACATGAAGCTAAGAGTTCGTCTGAGCTATCGTGACGATTCTGATTCATACTTAGGTAATATTGACCTATGGAACTCTGCGCAAGGTCAATTAAAGTCAGCTGTTGAGAGAGTGGGTCTAGACTACTTTGAGCAGGATGGTGAAGCAGCCTTTTATGGTCCAAAAATTGACTTTATGGCGACTGATGCAATTGGTCGTGAACATCAGGTGGCAACTGTGCAGTTAGATTTCGTACAACCTCAGAGGTTCGGGTTGGAGTATGTAGACATTAATGGAAATTCTACAACACCTGTTATGATCCACTGTGCTTTACTAGGTTCGATTGAGCGATTTTTGAGCGTGTTTATTGAGCATACAGGTGGTTGGTTTCCATTCTGGGCGGCTCCAGAGCAGGTGCGTATTTTGACCATTAATGATTCTGTATTAGGCTATGTTGATAAAATAACAACTATTTTGTCGGAAACTACCCTAACTAAGCCCGTTAAGTATAATGATGTAAGATTTACATCAGATATAAGAAACGAATCTTTGGGTAAAAAGATTAGAGAGGCGACATCTATGAAGATACCAGTTCAGCTTATAGTAGGGCCAAAGGATGTAGAGGCGAGCGAGGTTAGTATTCGAACTCAGGCTCGCGAGGAAAAAATTCCTCTAGAGAACCTCTCTGGATATTTAAAATCTTTATAAGGAGAGTTTTTGGAAAATATAAAAGTTGATAATCTCCGGGATAGAGTATATGTACTGATGGCTCTATTGCCGTCCGATAATGTGACTACTTATGGAGATATAGCAGCTATGGCTGGACATCCTTATGCAGCCAGACAGGTTGGAGAGATTGCTCATGGCGGACCGAGTAACTTGCCGTGGCATAGGCTTGTTAATTCAAGAGGCGGTTTGGCTGTTGGTTTTCCTGGAGGGCAGTGCACACAAAGGTTGATGCTGGAGCAGGACGGTATTCTGTGTGATGATCGTTATAGGGTGGTTAATTTTAAGGAGCGAAGATGGCATCAGAATTTATAGGTAGTAGGTCTAAGTTGCCGTTAATTGTAATCGTTGGTCCAACTGGTAGCGGGAAAACATCTCTAGCGGTAAGTTTAGCCAGGAAGTATGGTGGTGAAATAATCTGTGCCGACAGCAGAACTGTCTATAGAGGTATGGACATCGGTACTGCAAAGCCTTCGCTTCGCGAACAACGGACTGTGCCTCACTGGGGTATTGATTTGGTGGATCCAGGAGCTTCTTTCAGCGCTGCACAGTTTAAAGATTATACTAATCGTAAAATTGAAGAAATTAGGAGCAGAGGCAATATACCTTTTCTTGTGGGTGGTACCGGTTTGTATGTTGATGCAGTTGTTTTTGACTTTGAATTTGGTAATGATTACGACAAAGACAGGCGTAATAAGCTGCAGAAAATGACTGTAGCGCAACTCCAGGATTATTGCATTAAACAGGACATCTCTTTGCCAGAAAATAATAAGAATAAAAGATATCTGATTAGGTCAATTGAATTGGCCGGACAGAAGGTGTCTAGACAGTCTGCTCCGTTAGGAAACGCTATTATTGTTGGAATTACAACAAAAAAAGATCTACTAACGCAACGGATTACAGATAGAGCAAAAAAAATGTTCAATGATGGTGTTGTCAAAGAAACAATAATATTGGGATGTCAGTATGGCTGGACTAACGAAGCAATGACTGGTAACGTTTATCCGATTATTAAAAAGGTAGTAGATGGAAGTATGGATCAGTCGCAAGCGGTTCAAGAGTTTATAAAAAGGGACATAGGTCTTGTGAGGCGTCAGCTAACATGGTTTAGGCGCAATCCGTTTATTGAGTGGGGAGATATAGATTCATGCGAACACTATTTGTCACGATTATTAGATGACAAGTAAAAAATATGTTACAATTATAGTGCAATGATTGATTCATTATTTGGTTCAAAAACAAGAGTAAAACTACTGTATTTATTTCTTAATAATCTGGAAAAATCGTTCTACGTAAGAGAAATTACTAGAATGATTGATGAGCAAATAAATTCTGTTCGTCGTGAATTGGCGAATATGGTTTCTGTGGGCATTGTGAAGCAGGATGCTATAGATAATAAGTTATATTACAGTGTGAATGAGGATTATCCTTATGTGAAGCCTCTTATGGTGATTTTCTCTGATAAAAATAATGATGATAAAAAGCCGGCAAGTGCTTCATGGGAAGATTCAATAAAGAGAATACGAGGCTTAAAAATAGCTATAACTGCTGGAAAGCTGGATATTGGCTCTATAGCCTCTGTTGATTTGCTCCTGGTTGGCGATAACATGTCTGCGTTAGCAATAAAGAACTTGATAAAAAGAATTGAGAAGGCTAAGAAGAGTGAAATAAATTATGCCATAATGACGTATGATGACTTTTATTATAGGATGAGTGTCAAGGATAGGTTTATAATGGATATGATTAGGAACAAACATTCAGTATTGTTAGATACAGAAGGTATAATGAGAAAGGAGTAGGGATGTTTGAGATAGAATATAAGGGCGCCAACGCTGTTGTCATCAATACAAGAAAGCTTCGTGTTGTCTTTGATCCAAATTTAGAGATTGCTGGCGGTAAAAATGTGGCCGTTAATAACGATATAGAGGTGGTCACTGAAGATAGGCTCTCCAATGTGGAATCATCGCCAAAGTTGCTTTTTAATGGACCCGGTGAATATGAGGTTGGGGATATATCTATATTAGGTATCCTTGCGCGTAGGCATATTGATGCTGGTAGTGATGTAAGAAAAACTACAATTTACAGAATTACAGTCGGCGAAGTTAAGGGTGTGGTTGTCGGTAATGTGGAGGATGGACTTTCTGACGATCAGCTAGAGAATATTGGCGTTGTAGATTTTGCAATATTACCCGTAGGAGGTGGTGGCTATACACTGGATGCCGTAGGTGCAACTAAGGTGGTTCGCCAGCTTGACGCTAAGGTGGTTATTCCAGTACATTATAGGGATTCAAATTTAAATTATGAGGTTCCGCAAGCTGACTTGGATGAGTTCCTGAAGACCTTGGGGGCTCCGGTAATTGAGGCTGAGCAGAAGTGGAAATTAAAGAAGTCTGCCGATTTGCCTGGCAGCTTAACTATTGTAAAAATATCTAGAAGCTAGTCTTTACAATAAATTAAAATCACCCCAGTATTTAGCTGGGGTAATTTTAATTTTAGAAGTTCGTAAATAGATATTTACTTGCCATGCGTACTTAAGATGCCTTTTTTCTTCAAAGTACGAATCGCTTGTGTGCTTAAGGTCATGGTGATTTTCTGACCATCAACAACAAAAGTTTTCTTTTGAAGATTTGGCTTGAAGACACGCTTGGTGCGGCGCAAGGAGAAGCTGACATTATTGCCATACTGCTTGCCTTTGCCTGTTAAATCACATCGTGATGCCATTTCCACTCTCTTTACTTTATTATTGATAACAATCTTTATTATTGTAGCGACATTTGTGCAATTAGTCAAGACGGCCGGTTGGTGATATAATAACACCTATGGTTTTGGAGATAATAATAGTTATAGTCGTTATACTGCTATCTATGACCATCCATGAGGCTATGCATGCATTTATGGGTTATGCTTTGGGTGATGATACAGCCAGACAGGAGGGCAGGTTAACATTAAATCCAATAAGACACATTGACCCTTTTATGACCTTATTGCTGCCGCTAATGATGGTGCTGTTGCACGGGCCAATTTTTGGTGGTGCTAAGCCGGTTCCATTTAATCCAAATAGAGTACGCTTTGGTGAGTGGGGGGCTGCGCTGGTGGCTCTTTCTGGTCCAATTACTAATCTACTAATTGCTTTTATTGTATTTGGTTTGGGGGTGATTTGTGGCATTATTACTTCCGGGGGAGTGATACAGCCAACTATATATGGGATGGTTATCTCCACTGCTGTATCTGTAAATTTAGGATTTTTTATTTTTAATATGCTACCAATCCCACCGCTAGATGGATCGAGAATTTTGTATGCTGTAGCGCCAGAGGGGATTAGGGTTATTATGCAAAAAATTGAGCAGCAGGGTGCTCTTTTGGTGCTAGTTCTTGTTTTACTGTTTTCTGGCGCGGTGGGTCAGGTAATGTTTGGCTGTACTCGAGCTATATTGCATATATTTATGATGATTTTTGGTGTATAATATTAGTAGACCCTAGGTTTTTCCGTGGGCGCGTATGATTTTCCTAACATCATATGATAGGGAGCTCTAATGATTTATTACTGTGGTAATACTTTGCGGGCACCCACCTTGCATCTACGCGGGGAATATCGAGCGCTCACGGAAAAGCTTGGGGTTTTTAATGGTATAATGGATAGGTAGCCTGTTGGGTAGTCGCTTGAGTTAATCTTAAGAGGAAAGTCCGGGCAGTGAAGGACGACGGCAGTCGCTAACGGCGACCGGGGGAGACCCTAGGGAAAGTGCCACAGAAACGAAACTACCTCTATTTATATAGAGGAAAAGGTGAAACGAGTGAGGTAAAAGCTCACAGTCGTCTACGGTGACGTAGATGGGAGGTAAACCCTGCCGACTGCAAGGAGGTCTGCATGCAAAGAGGAGTCCACTCGTAGGCCGATAACCGCTTGATTTGTTTGGCAACAAGCAAACTAGATAGATGATTACCCTAGACAGAACCCGGCTTATAGACAGGCTATAAGAAAACACCCTGATATGACACAGGGTGTTTTCCATTATGACTAGGAGGTTATATTATAGGCTAGCTTTTACTATCTCGGCAAAAGCTTTTGGCTCGCTAACTGCTAATTCAGCCAGAATCTTTCTATCAATCTCAATATTTTTGGATTTCATAGAAGCTATTAGCTTACCATAAGTTGTGCCTTCCTGGCGAGCGGCTGCGTTAATGCGGGTAATCCATAGTCCACGCAAATCGCGTTTTTTATTGCGGCGATCACGATAAGCGTATTGTAGGGCACGAATAACCCCTTGTTTTGCTAAACGAAAACTGCGCGTGCGGTTATGCTGCATCCCTGCGGCTGCTTTTAAAATCTTCTTATGTTTGGCGCGTGCGGTAACTCCTCGTTTTACTCGCATAATTATACTCCCATTGCTCGACGAGCATTCTTAGCCATCGAACCAGTTACGGTTGCTGTTGTATTTATTGCACGCTTACGGCTTTTTGACTTCTTAGCCAAAAAGTGACCGCCAAATGCGCGCTGGCGTGTCAATTTGCCGGTACTGGTCAGCTTAATTCTCTTCGCAGTGCCTTTATGGGTCTTTAGCTTTGGCATTACTTACTCCTTATTACTACGCTCAGATTGCGACCAGCCATCTGAGGCTTTTGCTCTAATATTGCATCGTCACTAAGTTGATCCATTACTTTGTCAATCAATTCGTAGCCAATTTCTTTGTGGGCCATTTCGCGACCCTTGTAAACTACTTGTATACGAACTTTGTGTCCGTTTTCCAAGAATTTACGGATTTTTTTCAGCTTTACCTCAAGATCTCCAGCTCCTATCTTTAGACCAAAGCGCATTTGCTTTAAGTCCCCAGACTTTGCTTGCCGTCGGTTTTTTTGCTGATCTTTCATCTTCTGGTACTGATATTTGCCCCAGTCAATGATTTTTGCAACTGGCGGTTTGGCTCCTGGCGATATTTCAACTAAATCAAGATTCATGTCCTCGGCCTTTTTCAAGGCTTCTTGAAGCGACATGATTCCCAGCTGTTCACCGTCAGGACCAATTATCCGCAGTTCCTTTGCACGGATTGCTCCGTTGATACGGATTGACTTATTAATCTCTGGCTCTCCTTTTGAAGCAATTTTAGATTAACTCAGTTGCTATTGTAACAGAGATGTTTATTATTTTCAAGGATGTAATTAGTTAATGTTAATTTGTCTATACTGCAGACTTTCGGCGATATGTGAAACTTCTATCGAGGTTGAATTTTCTAGGTCGGCTATTGTGCGGGCAACTTTAATTACTTTAAAATAGCTGCGCGTGCTTAAGTCTAGTCGCCTAGCTGCGTTAATCAAGAAGGCTTTCGTAGAGGCTGAAATAGATGTAATTTTGTCAACATCGCTACTTGAAAGGTCGTTGTTGTATTTATAGCTACATCCATACCTAGTTTTCTGAATGGCACGAGCTTGAGAAATTTCAGATAAAAATAATGAATGTTGTGATTTTATCAACGAACTATTACTGAGTAGCTTTTCGTGGGGAACTCTTGAAACTGATACGGTTAAGTCTATGCGATCAAGTAGCGGTCCTGATAACTTTTTTTGATAGTTAAGGATTTGATTTTGTGAGCAGATGCAGGTTTTGTCTGAGTCACCAAGAAACCCACATGGGCAGGGATTCATAGTGGCAATCAATAAAAAATTGGCAGGAAAGTTGAACTTACCGTTAGCACGACTCACTGTGATCTCGTGGTCTTCTAGGGGTTGGCGTAGCGACTCTAAGATATTTCTGGGATATTCTAATAGCTCATCTAGGAATAGAACACCTCGATGCGCCAGACTGATTTCTCCAGGTTGTATCCTTGATCCGCCGCCGATGATGGAAGCTCTACTAGCGGTGTGGTGAGGTGATCTGAATGGGCGCTCTCTAATGGTACTACTGATAGTGTTAGTATTGCCCAGGTTGTGTAGTTTGGTAACTTCAACGATTTCAGTTTTTGATAGTGGGGGTAATAGGTTTTTTAGAGATTTTGCTAGCATAGTTTTTCCTGATCCCGGAGGGCCAGATAGCAAAATGTTATGTCTTCCAGCTACGGCAATCTGAATGGCTCTTTTAGCCTGTTCCTGTCCATAGATGTCGTCAATTGTCGTCTTGTCTTCTGGCGTGTTAGTTTCTATTTTATTTTTAGTTCTATTTATTGATTTAATGAACTTCTCCTTTTTTAAGTGTAGGAAGAGAGATTTGAGATTGTCTACTGGGAATATTTTAACACCGGGAACTAGAGATGCTTGTTCTGCATTCTGGGCTGGCACGAATACTGATTTAATTTTGTGGTTTTTAGCAACCTCAGCTGTGACAATTGCTGATCGTATTGGTCGTAGGCTGCCATCTAAGGCTAGTTCACCTGCAAAAATTGCACCTTCTATGTCGTTTTGAGTTAGCATACCTCCTATGCACAAGATGGCTAGTGCTATTGGCAGATCAAACTGTGATCCGTCTTTTGGCAGTTCCGCTGGAGCTAAATTAACAATTAATTTGCCCTTTGGAAAATCTAGGGATGAATTTTTTATTGCACTGCGTACTCTATCTCGAGATTCATCAATAGCCTTGTTGCCCATACCTACGATTTGTAGGCTAGGTAGCCCCTTTGACATGTCGCCTTCAACCTCAATAATCTTTCCAGTGAAACCATAGGGTGTGGCCGAGACAACTCTGCTTACCATAAGTCTATTAAAACATAAGTGTATAGATTTTTAAATGAGGCAGTGGTATAATCATTATTGATGTGCGGGGCTGATATAGCTTTCGACAATTGGACTTTATCAAGATATTCTGCGAACCGACGATACACGTAACGTATGCTGTAGTTGCAAACTTTGTTGCAAAAGCAAAGTCATTTGTAGCGAGCGCTTTCGCTCCTAAGATGGCTTTTGCGCCAATCGCTGCTTAGTTTTTAGCGATCATCCTAGCATCGTGGCAACAGTCAATGTTGTAGGGTGTCATATATATGTTGCTTGCTGTATGTTCGGAAGTGGCGGACATACGGGACTTTCTCCGCGTAACGAAACTTAGTTTTTTTGACTCATTTTTTAGCTAAGTGACGTTATAAAATTTTTAAATGAGCCTATGTTCGTAGACGAGTATCATGATACCAGTTGGACCCGGGGGCAGTACCCGGCAGCTCCACCATGTATATTTGATTCGGCCGAGAGGCCGGTTTTTTTATTTGGTAAGTAATGTAGGCTGTAAAAAAACAACCACCTGCGAGTAGTGGTTGTTTTTAAAAAGTGGAGTTTTACAAGTTCTTTTTATTTTTGGCTTCTGTATAACTTTTTTATTCAGAAGCTACCCCCATAATAAGTCATAGAAATGCTTATGTCAACAGTATTTTTATAAAAAACCTAAGTAAAAAATACTACACTCACTATCATCATTATTTATCACCGTCTATGCTGGCGAGGTGCTATAGAAGATTGATTTGTGGCTGATCGTTTGTATCACCTGAGAGTTTTTTCTTAGGACGGTTTGTGTCATAGTCTGCTGGGGTAAAGACGTTATTTGTATAGTCGGGTCTATGGCTTATGTCTTAATATATTTTGAGCTGGCTTGTAATGTCCAGGGCGATTGTGTAATTTTGGAATAATCACTATTTGATATGACGCAATAATTATTTAAAAAAAGTATGCACGATAGCTGTGACTGTGGTGATGAAAAGAAGAAAAAAAAAGGGGGGGTTATAATGATTGTAAATATTTAATATATTCTGATTGACAAAATACTTAGTTCATTTTGTGAAGTATCTAAAGATTTGTACTGTAGATTTATATAGGTAAAAAATAAACCAATGTTGTTGAGTTCTGGCGTGTTGGCGAAAAGGGCGTGGTTATTTTAAATTGCACCCTCTGTAATGACTTTAGTTGCCTTGACATGGGTATCATTATGGGACTGCGATAGGGCAATAGTCGTAATACTGTTGTAAAAAACACTTAAATAGATAAAATTAGATTTACCACTTTAACAGATGATAATTTTAACAACAGCTAATAATAAGTAAATATTACAATAATTTTTAATAATGTTTTGGTTGACACAATAAAGGGGTTGTGCTAGTATAAACGTAAGCTTTTATTGAAAACCAAAAAGCAAAAAACACATTAACAATTCATAGACAAGACTCAACATTTAAGAGTAAGTACTTGACGGACAATTGGCTGCATGATTTTTATAATGACGCAGCCAATGCTCCGCCTTTACGATACTTCGCAAATTGTAAAAGCGTTGAGCGCGCGGCCAGTACCGCATGCATCCAGCTAATCCTCGTTAAGATGTTAGCGATTATAATACTGGATGTATGCAGAGGAACGCTGCAGGGATGCTCCTTAATTAAGGAGCGGTCAATCGTCTCGAGCGGTAGCTAAAAGCTATAGACACCCGCGCCTAATAGTTATTTTTTATCGGCGGATGGTTGTGTTTATTTCTGATAATACTATCGCTCAGGCTTCTTGTTTATAGTATTATGTGAGTATGGGGATAAGAATAGTTAGTCTCATTGCATTGGTTGCTACGATTTTTATTGCTGTTTTGTTGAATGCGACTAATCCAAGTAGTACGGGTCCGTTTGGAATTTTGGCATTTTTTACGTGCTTGTATATATTGTTTATCTGTATAGTCTATGTGATATTTTTAGTTTCGGAGCGAATAGCTGCGAACTTTTTTAATTTTAATAAAATCTCTGAGAAGTCTAAGTATAAAATATATTATTATTCTACTATGATATCTCTTGCTCCGACTATTTATGTTGGGATGCAGTCAATGGGCGGTGTTGGGTTTTTCGAAGTAATGCTGCTGGCGATTTTTGAGCTGTTGGTGTGCTTTTTTATACATAAAAGATACTAATATCTCGGAGCACCTAAACGTATGCTTTTAAGTGGTGACGTGATACAATGTATATGTATGAATCCGGAATTACCACAAGTCAGCAGGAATACTGAGGTACAACCCCAGATCTTTGTGGGTGGCGAGAATGGTGTAGAAAGTACAATAGAAAGTCCTGAACTGATATCTGATACAGAGCGTAGACAGTCTTCTGTCGTTGAGCAATACAATAATATACCAGTAGCATTGCCCGTCGATGACACCGATGACTCAGCCGCTCTTCCGAATGATGATAAAAATACAACATCGGTAAATGCAGGTTCGACTTCGATCCCTAGCGACGATATGCCATTAGTTGCAGCAGACGAGGATCTAATTGAAAAAGAGTGGGTAGATAAAGTAAAAAAAATTATAATTTTAACGAAAGATGACCCTTATGAGAGAAGTAGGGTTATTACCCAGCTGCAAATTGATTATTTGAAAAAAAGGTATAATAAAACGTTGGGTAAAGATTATAATAGTGGTGAATAGGTTTTTATATGGGTGCGGGTCCTCTGATTGTTAGTTTTATAGTAATAGTTATTATTGCGGCTGGTATTACGGTGGCTTTTCTTCAGTATCGTAATATGCTTAGGGAGGCTAAAAATTACGAACGTGGGCTGAAAATGGTGCCACTACTTATTCATTTACCGCCAACTAGCGAAGATGTTAATGGCTCCAATAGAGATGAGAGGGACCTTACGGAAGAGGTCTTGTCCCAAGCTCAGGTGATGTACAATATTATCTCAAGTACGGCTACGAAAGGGTTTAAAAGTAAGGTTTATGGACAGCGTCATATGTCATTTGAGATTGTTGCGCGTGGTGGGCTTGTCCATTATTATGCTGTAGTTCCGTTAGTGCTAGTGGACGTTATTCGTCAGGCCGTAGCAGCTGCTTATCCATCTGCTCGGCTAGAAGAAGTCACTGACGCTAATATATTTAGTAAAGTGGGGAAAATGAGTGGTACTATAGGTGGTGAATTTACTTTAAAGAAGTCATTTGTATATCCGATATCTACTTACCAAGAGTCAAAAAGGGACGCTTCTAGGGCACTTTTAAATGCATTGTCTTCTGCTTCTAGAGAGGACGGTATAGGTGTTCAGTTCTTATTGAGGCCAGCTTATGATGGGTGGTCAAAAGCTTCAGAGTCTCATATTGATGGTATGAAAAAGAATAAAGGTAAGAAAAAGGGGCTGGCTGGTGTTGCTCCCCTTGATATTATGGAGGCATTGTGGAAGCCGCCAGAGGGTGGAGATAAGGACGAGGCAAAAAGTCCAGAAGATAAGCAATTGAGTTCTTTAGAGCAGGCTGAGGTTGATGCCATTAGCGAGAAGACTAGATATCCTGCCTACGAAGTTCTTGTGCGTGTTGTAATTTCCTCAAATACCGCAGCTCGTTCGCAGGTGTTGCTAAAAAATATCATTGCTGCTTTTTCGCTATTTGATTCCCCTCGTAATAACGGTTTTAAGTTTTCTTTAACGAGAAACGTTGAGGAAATGACAACGGCTTATATCATGCGATTCTTTCCTCAAGAAACTCGTAGTAATATTCTCAACAGTGTTGAAATGGCAACATTATTCCACCTGCCAGGATCTAGCGCAATCCCGACTTCACAGGTTAAGCGTCAAATGTCAAAGCAGGTTGATGGACCAACTGACATTCTAGACGAGGGCCTCCTAATAGGATATAACGAGTTTCGGGGAGTAAAAAAGCCAATTCGTATAGGTACAAAAGATCGCCGTCGCCATGTTTACATTATCGGTCAGACTGGTGTCGGTAAGTCGGTGCTTCAGGAGAATATGGCATACCAAGACATGATGGATGGCCGTGGGTTTGCTTTTATTGATCCGCATGGCGATTTGGTAGAATCGTTGCTAGGAAAAGTGCCAAAAGAGCGAGTTGAGGATATTATATACTTTAATCCTTCAGATATGGCCAATCCAATTGGGCTCAATATGTTTGAATTTGATACGCCGGATCAGAAAGATTTTTTGGTTCAAGAGGCAATTAATATGCTATACGGGTTATACGACCCAGGACATACGGGGATCGTCGGTCCTCGTTTGGAGCATATTTTTAGAAATTGTGCATTACTGCTAATGGCAGATCCCGCAGGTGGAACATTTATTGATGTGCCAAAGTGTCTTATTGATCCAGAATTTGTTAAGAGTAAGCTGAAATATGTAAAGGATCAGCAGGTTATTGATTTTTGGACAAAGGAATTTCCGGCATCTCAGCGCTCAAATGAAGCTGGTGAGGTCGTTTCGTGGGTTGTGGCAAAGTTTGGCCCATTTATCTCTAATGATGCTATGCGTAATATTATTGGTCAAACAAAATCTGGCTTTAATCTGCGTGAAATTATGGATAATAATAAGATTTTACTAGTTAACTTGTCGAAGGGCAAAATGGGGGAGCTAAACTCCAAGTTGTTGGGTATTATCTTTGTGATGAAATTTCAGGCGGCGGCAATGTCGCGGGCCGATATCCCGGAGGACCAGCGAGTTGATTTTTCATTATATGTCGATGAGTTCCAGAACTTTGCTACAGACAGCTTTGAATCTATTCTATCAGAGGCTCGTAAATATAAATTAAGCCTTATTATGGGTAATCAGTTTATGACCCAATTAACCGATAAGATACGTGAAGCTATCATTGGTAACGTTGGTACGGTTATCTCCGGGCGTATTGGTGTGACGGATGCAGAATTGATGGTTAAGAAGTTCCAGCCGACTTTTGATGTTGACGATTTGGCTAAATTGCCAAATTTCCAATCTATAACCTCTGTAATGATTAATAACGTGCCGTCAGCTCCATTCAGTATGAACTGGATCCCTCCGATGGGGCAGGCCAATAACCAGTTGAGAGATGCTCTAGTAAGGTTGTCTGCAGCTAAGTACGGCAAGCCGCGCGCGGTTGTTGAGAAGGAGATTTTTGATAGACTTAGGAGTAGCCAGATACCAAAGCTGAATTCTATGCAGGGTATTTCATCTGCTGGTCAGAAACCCTCAGCCGGAGGTTCGTCTTTCTTGGATGAATGGCTAGCAAAAAGACAGCAGCTAGGCGGAAAGCCTGCGGTAAATCCGGTTACTAAACCCAGTGGCGTGCAAATTTCTTCATCAGCGCAGCAGGTCTCAGGTAGCGTGGGGTCGATAAGCAACACTCCTTCTGCGGCCGCTCCGGTGGGCAATCCTATCTCTCTACAGAATAAAGACTCTGAGCGGGACATAGCTACAGCTAACACCAATAGGCTACCTAGTGCCGTAGAGCCTAGCCGTCCTGTAGTTAAAAATCGACTTGATTTACGTAGCAGTAATAATGATGACAACGAAGTGACAATTAATTTACGATAAATATCGGATGATTAATTAGCGACTTTTTCTATTATTTATGAAGCCTACTCTAGCGTATTCAATGACTGCGCCTATAGACCAACCTGCTACAAATAACACAATCACCTCTGACCCTGATAATAAATAGCCGTATCTTTTCGCAATAAAGTATACAAAAACAGAGGCTATTGCACCTAGTGCGCCAGAAATAATTAAATTAGGGCGGGCAATAGTATTGCCAATGGCGTCACTAGTTTTTTCAACAACTGGATTATGGATAACCTTACTAAATGCCCTGGATGGAGCTGATAATTGATTTTGGACGTTGGTCAGAGTCTTTTTATATGAGTTATCAATGTCTTTTTTAGTGAGAGGCTTATCTTCTTTAGCCTCTTTAGATTGACGCTTTTCTGTTTGCTCATTTTCGTGGCGGGTGGCTAGTTCGATAGCCTCGTGCTTGATATTATTCTCATTTTCGGCATTAGATTTTTCTTTTTCTATGGCTTTTTCTAGAGATTTGGCAATTTCAGTAGATTTTTCGTTATTGACATTATGCCAAGCTTCGGTATCAATAGAGTTTTCTGGGGTAGATTTTAATTTTTCGCTCATTTTTACACCTCCTATAGTGTTCCCGCGGACATATCTCGCCGTACTATTCTAACTTCTTTGTTTAATTGACGTGACCGGGCGTAGAAGAACACTACTACGGCTGAGACAATTCCGGCAAATAGCATATTTTCACTAGCACCAGTTTTTGGCAGCTGAGAAGTTGTTTGCTCGATAACTTTTGGCGCAGGGCAATCTACCTTCGTGCTGACGGTGTTGCCGAAGGTGTTGTCAATTCGACAATCATAAGATGTTGGGTTGCTTTTGCCTCTAGCCATGGCTGGTATGTTGCTTTTTATTTGGATAGTAAAGCTGCGCTGTTGGGTTTCACCAGGTTTAATCTTAACAGGGTTCCATACTAGAGTTTTTGCATTACCGCTACCAGTGCTGGCGCCTTTATCGTCTGTTAGGCTGCCACCACCGGGATCGAATATATCGGCATATTCCAGTAAATCGCTAACTTGATCTTTAAAAACAAACTCCTCTTCTTTTAGGCCTTTGTTCTTTACTGATAGGGTGTAGGTAATACGATCTCCAGATTTAGCAACTGTTGTTGTTGCGTTGGCATTATTCTGGGTAAGATTGGTTGCAGTTTTTGTTTGAACAAATGAAGCTGAGCATCGGCTATCGTTAATCCATATTGTAGAGTCACCGGGACATGGTTGGCATTGAGGATCGTCTTTCAGTAGTTTAGGATTTTGTGGACACCTTTCTGGCTCTGGTATAGTGAATGTCTTCACGCAGGCATCTGAAGTTTTGTCTCCCAGTGAGCTTTTAACGGTTAGAACTACTTTATAGGAGCCAGGAGTTTTTTCGGTATAGGTGACGATTTTATCATTACTGGTGATAGTTTTTATCAGCGTGTTATTTCGATATATATTATATATATACTGTTGAATAGTTGCGCCATTGGCTGCACTTGCATCAGCAGTTAACTGATAGGCGTCACCATTCTTTTTTATATCTAGAGCGTTACAGGTTGCTACTGGCTTTGGTGGAGTTGAACAGTTTGGGTATGTTCCAACTTGTCCGGTTGGGCAGTGGTGGTTAGGTGGTGCAAATTTTAAGATTAGGTTACCACAGTTTAGCATAATTGCAAACCAGCCGGTCCCAGCTGAATAGCCGACGAATGCCCTATAGGTAAAATTCCCCCATAGGTTGTGTGGTCGATAGTAAAAAGTTCGAGCGCCGCCTTGTGAGGTGCGAACAACGTAAGATCCTTCGCCTCTTGAGGCGCCAAAATGAGGAGTGAGGCCCCATGAATAAGTCCCCATATTGCTATTTAAGGTCTGTAAGTTTCCTGTGGCGGCTTCTAGGTCGGAGCGACTAATCCCTAGATGGTTATAGAGATCGTGGATATTGTTAGTGTTAGCATCATAGTGGGCTAATAATTGGGAGCCGCTGGAGATTCCGCCATAAATCAGGTCGCTAGAATCTGCGGCATTGGCGGATTCTGGCGGAGAGAATATTGTAAAAGACTGCACGATAAGGGCTAGGGCGGTCAAAATAAGTCCGATTTTTCGTGTAGCTTCCTCTTTACGAAGGCGTTTTGCGTAAAAGCCCAGACTGTGAATCATTGAAGGGCTGTACGGTAGGCGCGAGATAATTTTTTTGAACATTTTGACCTCTTTTGTTTTTATTATAGAACTTTAATTCAACTTTAGCATAAGCATACTAGAAAAGTAAATAGTTTGATAATGTATCTATTTTTATGTATAATAAATGTGTTGAAAAGAGCTGATAATTCAGATAATAGTGAGGGAGATATGGCTAAACAAACAAATGAACAATCTTATGATGGCTCGCAAATTCAGGTCCTGGAAGGGCTTGAGCCGGTTCGCAAGCGTCCAGGTATGTACATCGGTAGCACTGGCTATGATGGTGTGCATCACTTAATTAAGGAAATTGCCGATAACTCTATTGACGAAGCAATAGCTGGCTACGCTACAAAAGTTGAAGTGACGCTGCTGGAAGATGGTGGGGTGCGTATTTCTGATGACGGACGCGGAATCCCTGTTGATAAGCACCCAAAGACAGGTAAAAGTACCCTGGAGACAGTTTTAACTATATTGCACGCTGGTGGTAAGTTTGGCGGCGGCGGCTACAAGGTTTCATCTGGTCTTCATGGTGTTGGTTCGAGTGTCGTGAATGCGTTGTCTACGCGAATGATTGCCGAGGTTCGGAAAAATGGTAAAGTCTATCGTCAGGAATATGCGACTGGCGTGCCACAAACTGATTTAGATGTTGTTGGTAAGTCTGATAACTCTGGAACCACCATTACGTTTTATCCAGACCCAACTATTTTTAAAGAGACTGTTAGCTTTGATTATAAATGGGTTGTTAATTATCTTCGACACCAGGCTTATCTAACGAAGGGCGTTTACACGTCAGTTGTTGACGAGCGAACTGGTGAGAGAAAAGCTTTCTACTTCGAGGGTGGCATTAAGAGTTATGTGAAGAACTTGAATATCGGTAAAGAAGTCTTGTCGGAAGATATATTTTATGTTGAGAAGCAGGTTGAGGATTGTATGGTGGAGATCGCTGTACAGTATAACGATACTTATGTTGAGGTGGTAAAGCCATTTGCTAATAACGTGCTTACTCCTGACGGCGGTACTCATTTGGTCGGTTTTCGAGCAGCCCTAACGCGAGTTATTAACGACTACGCCCGTAAAAATAACCTACTTAAAGAAAAAGAGGATAACTTAACTGGTGATGATATTCGTGAAGGTCTGACGGCAGTAATATTAGTGAAGTTGCCTGATCCGCAGTTTGAGGGGCAGACAAAGAATAAGCTTGGTAATCCTGAGATGCGTCGCTATGTAGATCAGGTAATGAGCGAGTATTTTGCGTACTACTTAGAGGAGAATCCAGCTACGGCCAAGAAAGTGGTCGGGAAGGCGACTTTGGCGGCGCGAGCACGCAAGGCGGCCCGTGCAGCCCGCGATAATGTTATCCGTAAGGGTGCGTTTGAGGGTCTGAATTTACCTTCTAAATTAACTGACTGTTCGTCGCGTAATCGAAAAGATTGTGAATTATTTATTGTTGAGGGTAACTCGGCGGCTGGTTCGGCTAAAGACGGTCGTGATTCAACTATTCAAGCCATCCTTCCTCTGCGTGGTAAGGTATTGAACACTGAGCGAGCAAGGTTTGATAAGATGTTTGCTAATGCTGAGATTGTTTCATTAATTAAGGCTATGGGTGTTGGTATTGGTGACCAGTTTGATATTAGCGGTATCCGTTACGATAAGATAATCTTTATGACGGATGCTGACGTTGACGGCGCTCACATCTCAACTCTTCTTATGACCTTTTTCTTCCGCTATATGTCTGAGGTTATTGAGGCGGGGCATGTGTACTTGGCGAAGCCACCTCTGTTTGGTCTAAGTAAGGGGACTGGCAGTAATCGTAAAATAGATTATGTTTATGATGAGGCAGCTCTCGAAGAAAAATTGACAGAAAAGATTAATGAGCGTAAGGCGGCTGGTGTAAAAATTGATGAGAACGCTGAGAGGTTCAAACAGGCTGGCTATACCGCCCAGCAACGATTTAAGGGTCTTGGCGAGATGGACGCGTCTCAGCTATGGGAGACGACCATGAATCCAGAGAATCGAACTTTGGTGAAGGTGAATATCGAGGACGCAGAGCGGGCGGACGCTATATTCACGAAGCTGATGGGCGACAGTGTAGAATTGAGGAAAAATTTTATTCAAACAAATGCCGCTAAGGTTAATGTGGAAGATTTGGACTTTTAAGGAGGAGATATGGCGGATAACGATAATAAAAATATAGTAGAACCAGAAATTCTGAACGAAGAACCAGAAATTCGCGGTATTGAGAAGTCGACAGTTGAAAGTGTCATGGAGGACTCCTTCTTAAAGTACTCCATGTCGGTTATTATTGACCGAGCTTTGCCTGATGTGCGTGATGGTCTGAAGCCTGTGAATCGTCGTATTTTATACGCAATGAATAAAAATGGTTGGCGCGCTCCTCATGCTACCGTTAAATCGGCGAAGATAGTCGGTGAAGTTATGGGTAATTATCATCCGCACGGTGATTCCTCGATTTATGACGCTATGGTGAACTTGGCTCAGCCATGGAAAATGCGCTATACGCTGGTTGAAGGTCAGGGTAACTTTGGTTCTATGGACGGAGATGAGCCGGCGGCTTCTCGTTATACTGAAGCACGAATGGATAAGGTTGGTGGTGAACTGCTGGCTGATATTGATAAAGAGACGGTTGATTTTCGTGATAACTTTGACGGAACGGAGAAGGAGCCGGTGGTTTTGCCGTCTGCTGTGCCGAATATTCTGCTGAATGGACAGATGGGTATTGCTGTCGGTATGGCGACAAATATTCCACCGCACAACCTCGGTGAGGTCGTTGATGCTACGGTGGCGCAGATAGATAATCCTGAGATTACGCTTGACGAACTCCTAACTCATATTAAAGGTCCTGATTTTCCAACGGGTGCAGAGGTTTATGGTGGTGCGCCAATGCGACAGGCCTATGAGACTGGGCGCGGATCGGTAACGATTAGGGCGGTTGCGACTATCGAAGAGCGTAAAAACGGTCGCTACAGTATTATTATCACCGAAGTGCCTTATGGTATGAGTAAGGAGGGGTTTGTTGATAAGGTCCGGGAATTGGTTTTGGCAAAGAAAATAACCCACATCGCTGATGCTCGAGACGAAAGTGCCCGTGGTAAGGTTAGGGTTGTTGTTGAGTTAAAGAAGGATGCTTATCCAAAGAAGATTCTTAACCAGCTATATAAATTAACTGGGCTACAAACATCATTCCATTATAACGTCTTGGCCTTGGTTAATGGTATCCAGCCAAAGGTGATGGGTCTAAAAGAGATTTTGGCGGAGTTTATTAAGCACCGTCAAGGGGTTATTCGTCGTAGGACTGAGTTTGAACTTCGCAAGGCTAAGGAACGAGCTCATATTCTTGAAGGTCTGAAGATCGCGCTTGATCATATTGATGAGGTTATTAAGACAATTCGTGAAAGCTATGACGATGCTGATAAGCGTTTGATGGAGCGATTTGGACTCTCTGAGATACAGGCGGCAGCAATCTTGGCAATGCAGCTACGACGATTGCAGGGTCTGGAGCGCGATAAAATTGAAGATGAATTGAAGCAGCTTCATGAATTGATTAAGAAATTGGAAGCAATTTTGGCAAGTGAACAGGAAATCCTCAATGTGGTGAAAGCTGAGCTGTTAGCTATGAAAGACAAATATGGTGATGAGCGGCGCAGTAAAATTATCAATCATGAGTTAGGTAAGTTCTCTGACGAGGAGCTGATTCCAGAAGAGGAGTCGGTTATTTTGCTGACTAGCGAGAATTATATTAAGCGAACATTGGTTAGCGACTATCGTAGGCAGAATCGTGGCGGTAAGGGCAAGCGTGGCATGACAACCAAGGAAGAGGATGTTATCGACCAGGTGGTTCAGGCAAGTACTCATGACTATCTACTGTTCTTCACTAATATGGGTAGAATTTTCCGATTGAAGGCTTACGAGGTTCCGGCCGCCAGTTTGAGCGCTAAGGGTGTTGCTGCGGTAAACCTCTTGCAACTTCAGCCAGAAGAGAAAATAACGGCAATCATCAAGCATGAAAAGAACGCTAACGATGATGGCTATCTCTTCATGGCCACGCAGAAAGGTACAGTAAAGAAAACTCCTGTGAAAGATTATGCTAATGTTCGTACAAACGGATTAATTGCCATTAAGCTTGATGAGGGCGATGAACTTCGCTGGATAAAGAGAACGAGTGGCGATAATGACGTAATCATATCTACGTCTGCAGGACAGGCTATCCGCTTTAATGAAAAAGATACGCGGCCAATGGGACGATCAGCGCGTGGCGTTCGTGGTGTGAGACTGCGTCCAAATGACTCTGTTGTCGGTATGGATATTGTTACTGGCGATGATCAGACTTTACTGGTTGTTAGTGAGAAGGGATTTGGTAAGCGTACGAAAGTCTCCAATTTCCCAAGTCATAAACGTGGCGGAGTTGGTATAAAGGCTGCGGTGGTAACTGCCAAGACTGGTCCAATAATTTCTGTTCAGACGATTGATCCAGAGGTGACTGAGGCGTTGTTGGTCTCTCAGAATGGTCAGACGATTCGTTTGAGTCTGAGCGACATCAAGCTACTTGGCAGGACTACTCAGGGGGTGACAATTATGCGCTTTTCTGATGGTGATGCTGTATCGTCGATTGGTTTAATGGCGGATCGTCCGCAGGATGAAGGCAAGTAGTAATGAAAGTTCTGGTAGTCCCAGTAATCGCGTGGGTGATATCTCAGGGATTGAAGCAGGTCTTTCACCTTATGGGGCGTAATCGTCGAGTATTTAGCGGCGATACCAATCCGAAGATACTGCTGTCTGGTGGTATGCCGAGTGCGCATAGTGCGATTGTTGTGTCGATGGCGGTGTTCTTGGGGTTGCAGGATGGGTTGAATAGTTCAGTTTTTGGGTTGTCTGTTTGGTTGTCTATTATTGTAATGTATGATGCCATGATGGTCCGGTATTCGTCGGGTATGCAGGGAGAAGCGTTGAATAGGTTAATTGTGGAGCAGGGTAGCAAGCTAAAAAAACTGCGTGTCGCTCATGGTCATACTCCTGTAGAAGTGCTTGCTGGAGCACTCATAGGCGCCGTTGTAGCTATTGTTGTATTTTTCGCAACAAAATAATTAATAAAACCTATTGACCTATCTAATTAGATAAGGTAAGATTGGTATTAAGTCTGGTTGCTGGAGTGCGAGTTAAGCAACGTTTTACAATCTGTAAAGTGGAGTAATTGATACTTCAGGCCGGCTTAAAATGAACCTTAACAATTTGATTGTGCAATATCATCGTCAGTTTATATTTTTGTAGAGCCTTAATACTTTGATACAAAGTAGATTTTTAACGGAGAGTTTGATCCTGGCTCAGGATGAATGCTGGCGGCGTGCCTAACACATGCAAGTCGAGCGGCAGCGAGGGGTGCTTGCACCCTGTCGGCGAGCGGCGAACGGCTGAGTAACGCGTAGGAATTTGCCCCAAAGTGAGGAATAACTGCCCGAAAGGGTAGCTAATGCCGCATGTGGTCTTCGGATTAAAGGATTTATCCGCTTTGGGAGAAGCCTGCGTTGGATTAGGTTGTTGGTAGGGTAATGGCCTACCAAGCCGACGATCCATAGCTGGTCTGAGAGGATGATCAGCCAGACTGGAACTGAGACACGGTCCAGACTCCTACGGGAGGCAGCAGTGAGGAATCTTCCACAATGGGCGAAAGCCTGATGGAGCAACGCCGCGTGAAGGATGAAGGCCTTCGGGTTGTAAACTTCTTTTATGAGTGAAGAATATGACGGTAACTCATGAATAAGCACCGGCTAACTACGTGCCAGCAGCCGCGGTCATACGTAGGGTGCAAGCATTATCCGGAGTGACTGGGCGTAAAGAGTTGCGTAGGCGGTTTAATAAGTGAATAGTGAAACCTGGTGGCTCAACCATACAGACTATTATTCAAACTGTTAAACTCGAGAATGGTAGAGGTAACTGGAATTTCTTGTGTAGGAGTGAAATCCGTAGATATAAGAAGGAACACCAATGGCGTAGGCAGGTTACTGGGCCATTTCTGACGCTAAGGCACGAAAGCGTGGGGAGCGAACCGGATTAGATACCCGGGTAGTCCACGCCGTAAACGATGGATACTAGCTGTTGGAGGTATCGACCCCTTCAGTAGCGAAGCTAACGCGTTAAGTATCCCGCCTGTGGAGTACGGCCGCAAGGCTAAAACATAAAGGAATTGACGGGGACCCGCACAAGCGGTGGATTATGTTCTTTAATTCGATGATAACCGAAGAACCTTACCAGGGCTTGACATCCAGGGAAGGTCTGCGAAAGTAGACTGTGCCTTTTGGAACCCTGTGACAGGTGATGCATGGCCGTCGTCAGCTCGTGTCGTGAGATGTTAGGTTAAGTCCTTCAACGAGCGCAACCCTTGCAAGTAGTTGTATTTTTCTACTTGGACTGCCCCGGTAACGGGGAGGAAGGAGGGGATGATGTCAGGTCAGTATTTCCCTTACGTCCTGGGCTAGAAACGTAATACAATGGCTAGTACAATGCGCAGCGAAGCCGCGAGGTGAAGCAAATCGCATCAAAGCTAGTCCCAGTTCGGATTGCAGGCTGAAACTCGCCTGCATGAAGTCGGAATCGCTAGTAATCGCAAATCAGCAAGTTGCGGTGAATACGTTCCCGGGTCTTGTACACACCGCCCGTCAAACCATGAAAGTGACCAACACCCGAAGTCCGATTCGTCGGCCTAAGGTGGGGGGCATGATTGGGGTTAAGTCGTAACAAGGTATCCGTACCGGAAGGTGCGGATGGATTACCTCCTTTCTAGGGAGAATAGATGCCAATTTGTCGAGCAATCACAAATTGAGCTAGGTCGGTCTCGTAAATATGCTGAGCTTACATATTTACAACAGTCCTCTCGAGGACGAGACAAAGTTCAAAAACCTTCTCTACGATAAGCCGATTGATGAATTGCACAATCAAGTTGTTAAACTAGAAAAGTCCCTTCGTGAGGGGCTTTTTTATATAATATGGGCGTATTGCTATTTTTACAGCTACACTAATAGAAAAGTGACCAAGCAAACCTAGTCACTTAAAAGGCGCACGGTCTTACTAGAGTCCGCCGCCAAAGAGCGAATTTAGCAGCCAGTTCAGTGGTATGGTATGTAGGCTGAGCATGATGGCAAATCCCACCCCGCAGGTTATGAGTCCCCAGAATTTGAAGCGCTCGTAACTGCTGATGCCGCCTCCTAGGTTGTCAGCTAATTTCTGATGAAAAATGACGACTAATCCGCCAGCTGTCATAATTAAAATTCCAAAAAATAATGCGCCAAAACTAAATTGATACAACATATTATTTAATTATACACTTGTCATAATTAAAAAGATACTGTACAATTAAAAAGTCTTGGCAATGGGGACATAGCTCAGTTGGCTAGAGCACCTGCTTTGCAAGCAGGGGGTCCAGGGTTCGAGTCCCTGTGTCTCCACCATATGGGGTGAAGTAGGCTTACGTCTACGACACTCCACCAAGACTGCAATGAGGGCGATTAGCTCAGCTGGTTAGAGCGCGTCACTGATAATGACGAGGTCGGAGGTTCAAGTCCCTCATCGCCCACCATTTATGATCTTTTTGATCGTACGGGCGCTTAGCTCAGTTGGCTAGAGCATCTCGTTTACACCGAGAGGGTCGGGGGTTCGAGTCCCTCAGCGCCCACCAAGTATTTCTCACCAATGTGGTGAGTTTTCTTTTTTTAGTGCGTTTAAGTATAATAAAGGTTATGTATAAGTGTTTTATTAAGCCTGTTCTTTTTTTATTGTCTCCCGATGCAACTCACAAGCTAATTATTTTCTGCGGGCGTGTAGCTCAATCTTTGCCGCCTACTAGGTGGTTCATTCGTAAAATGTGGAGTTTTCAAGACAAGTCCCTTCAGCAGGAAATAGACGGTGTTAATTTCTGTAATCCAATTGGACTTTCTGCTGGATTTGATAAGAATATTCAATTATCGCCACTGATGGAGGATGTCGGCTTTGGTTTTGCCTCGGGTGGGTCAGTGACATTAGAGCCAAGAAAGGGTAATCTAAGGCCGTGGTTTCACCGTTTGCCTAAGACAAAGTCCGTAGTGGTGTATGCCGGCATGCCAAATTATGGATTAGAAAAGATAAGTAATTACGTCAAAGCTAATCAGACTAAGATCCAGTCAATGCCGACAGTTATCTCGGTGGCGGTCATTGCCAATAAATCTACTAAGGACAAGCTTGGGCCAAAAGTTCCAGAAGAATATATAGTTAAGGACATAAAAAAGGCAGTAAATTATATTATAGATAATAACTTGGCAAGTATTGTGGAAATTAATATATCTTGTCCAAATGCCGGCAAGGAGCCGTTTATCTACCCAGAAAGTTTAGAGATTCTGCTAAAAGAGATTGATACTATAGATAGAAATATTCCTTTTTGGATAAAAATGCCACACCTATATGACATTAATCAATTTGATTCGCTCCTAAAAGTTATTGTGAAGCATAATATTCAAGGTGTGACAGTGGCCAATTTAGTAAAAGATCGTACAAAAGTGGAAATAAAAGATCCGTTGACCGATGAAATCCGTGGTGGTTTGAGTGGTGAACCGACGCGCAAACATAGCCTTGAGTTAATTCGCTATGCCTATAAAAACTATGGTGATAAATTAACAATTATAGGTGTGGGTGGAATTTTTACAGCTGAAGACGCCTACGCTAAAATCAAGGCCGGTGCTAGTCTGGTGGGGCTAATTACCGGGCTATTTTTTGAGGGGCCACAGCTGGTTGGTCGGGCAAATCGTGAGCTAGTAAAATTACTAAAAAACGATGGTTTTTCTAGCATTTCTGAGGCGGTTGGTGCAGATTCTAAGAAAAAGCCAAAAAAGTTGAAAAAACTTTTAAAAAACTCTTGCAAAACAACTTCAGCTGCTGTATAGTTAATTACTAGTTACGCGAATGTTCAAATGAACCTCTGGCAATACACTGCAGAACGTGCGAGGGCAGTGAGAAAATCAATCGAGTGTAGATAGATGTGTCAAGTTATTGACTAATCAATTGTGCACTCAAAGTGTGATGCACTGATCATTAACAATTTGAGAGTAAAAGAAATTGAGTTTTTAATTGACGGTAATAGTAATTGCAAAGTAGCAACTACTAGTTAAGTCAATGCATAAAAAGGTACTCAAGGGCACTAAATGGATGCCTAGACGTATATTACCGATGAAGGACGTGGAAGACTGCGATAAGCCTCGGGAAGCTGTCAACAAGCTTTGATCCGGGGATTTCCGAATGGGGAAACCCAGCATGAGTCATGTCATGTTGCCACTTGCTGAACACATAGGCAAGCGAGCGGGAACCATCTGAACTGAAACATCTTAGTAGGATGAGGAAGAGAAAGTAAATAACGATTGCGAAAGTAGTGGCGAGCGAAATCGCAACAGCCCAAACCTTTTAAGTTTTTGCCTATTTGTTTAGGCAAATAAGTTGATAGACGAATACTTAATAAGGGGTTGTGATATTACATATGACCAAGTCAGAGCATTTGAATTCGTTCAAATAATCTGATTTGCGATACCAGGCTATCAACTGGTAGTAAGGTAAGAAAATGGCGTGGTTAGCAGAATAGTTTGAATGACTAGCCAAAGAGCGTGAAAGCCGTGTACGCGAAAACGACGCTGACCTTATGTATGTTTTATCGAGTAGGACGGGGCACGAGAAACCCTGTTTGAATCTGGCTGGACCACCAGCCAAGGCTAAATATAATATACGATCGATAGTGAACTAGTACAGCGATGGAAAGGTGAAAAGAACCCCGGGAGGGGAGTGAAATAGATCCTGAAATTTAGTGCCTACAAGGAGTCGGAGCCGGCTTGTCCGGTGACGGCGTGCTTTTTGTAGAACGATCCAGCGAGTTAATTTTTACAGCGAGGTTAAGTCAATTGACGGAGCCACAGTGAAAGCGAGCCTGAATAGGGCGTTTAGTTGTAAGGATTAGACCCGAAACCGGGTGACCTAACCATGAGCAGGTTGAAGCCACTGTAACAGGTGGTGGAGGACCGAACCAGGATACGCAGCAAAGTGTTTGGATGACTTGTGGTTAGCGGTGAAATGCCAATCGAACTCGGAGATAGCTGGTTCTCCTCGAAATAGCTTTAGGGCTAGCGTCGTGTTAGTAGCACTTGGGGGTAGAGCTCTGTAAAGGACTGGGGCGGGCAACTGTACCCACCCTTAACAAACTACGAATACCATGTGTGTAACCACGGCAGTTAGAACATCGGTGCTAAGATCGGTGCTCGAAAGGGAAACAGCCCAGACCATCATCTAAGGTCCCTAAATTAACGTTCAGTGGGAAACAAGGTGAGATTTCTTAAACAGCTAGGATGTTGGCTTAGAAGCAGCCATTCATTTAAAGAGTGCGTAACAGCTCACTAGTCAAGAGATCTTGCGTGGAAAATGTAACGGGGCTAAAACGTTATACCGAAGATATGGATGTCAGATTTATCTGGCGTGGTAGAGGAGCGTTCCTATCAGCGGTGAAGTCGAATCGGAAGGTTCGGTGGAGCGGTAGGAAGTGAGAATGCTGGAATGAGTAACCATAAGAGAGGTGAGAATCCTCTCGGCCGTAAGAGCAAGGTTTCCTGAGCCATGGTAATCATCTCAGGGTTAGTCGGGCCTAAGCCGAGGCGCAGAGCGTAGGCGATGGACATCAGGTTAATATTCCTGAACCGGTTAAGTTTTGTACACTGTTCACGGGGAAGTAATCGAAGCGGATTCATGGTTTATCCGTCCAACCGAGCGGGAACGCAAAGGGAGTGAAAGTGATTCTTCGGAGTCGCGATTTTGGTGAAAGCCCTGGCTAGAAAAGCAGGTGTACGCGTGGACTTAGCCGCCCGTACCGCAAACCAACACAGGTGCTCGAGTCGAGTAGACTCAGGCTTACGAGCGAACCTTCGCTAAGGAACTCGGCAATACAGCGACCGTAACTTCGGGATAAGGTCTGCCCCCACTTCGGTGGATATCAGCCGCGTTCACTCAGTGAATAATAGGTTAAAGAGTACATTTTTAATCACAAAACGAATTTTCTGAGACACGAGCAAACAAATTGCTCTTTGAACGCGAACCTCTTGTATCTAACGATGTGGGGGCCGCAGCAAAAGAGCCCACGGAACTGTTTATCAAAAACACAGGTCTCTGCTAACACGAAAGTGGATGTATAGGGGCTGACTCCTGCCCAATGCTGGAAGGTTAAGGGGAGCGCTTCACGGTGCGAACTGAAGCCCTAGTCAATGGCGGCGGTAACTATAACCGTCCTAAGGTAGCGAAATTCCTTGTCAGGTAAGTTCTGACCCGCACGAATGGAGTAATCATGTGGGCACTGTCTCAGCGAAGGACTCGGTGAAAGTGCATTGGCGGTAAAGATGCCGTCTGTCCGTACCAGGACGAAAAGACCCCATGGAGCTTTACTACAGCTTTACATTGAATACGGTTTCAACATGTGTAGCATAGGTGGGAGACGTTGAAGCAGATACGCCAGTATTTGTGGAGTCACCAAGTGAAATACCACCCTTGTTGTGATTGTGTTCTCACGCTGACCGTTATCCGGTTAGCGGACCGTGTATGGTGGGTAGTTTAACTGGGGCGGTTGCCTCCTAAAGAGTAGCGGAGGCGTTCAAAGGTTGGCTAACTTCGGATGGAAATCGAAGTGATAGTGTATGCGCATAAGCCAGCTTGACTGTGAGGAGTACATTCCAATCAGAGACGAAAGTCGGAGCAAGTGATCCGCTGTACGTACATTTGTACATGAATGTGGGATCGACAGCGCAAACGGATAAAAGTTACCCTGGGGATAACAGGCTTATAGCGCCCAATAGTTCACATAGACGGCGCTGTTTGGCACCTCGATGTCGGCTCATCACATCCTGGAGGGGGAGCACCTTCCAAGGGTTCGGCTGTTCGCCGATTAAAGTGGTACGCGAGCTGGGTTCAGAACGTCGTGAGACAGTTCGGTTTATATCCGGTATGGACGATAGGAAACTTGAGAGGATCTACCCCTAGTACGAGAGGACCGGGGCGGACGCACCTCTGGTGTATCGATTGTGGCCACCTGCTGCATTGTCGAGTAGCTATGTGCGGACTAGATAAGCGCTGAAAGCATATTAAGCGCGAAACTAACCTCAAGATAAGGTTTCCCTATGAGGACACAGAAAGACTATCTGTTTGATAGGTGCAAGGTGGAAGTGCAGTAATGCATGGAGCTAAAGCATACTAATAGTCCCATTGCCTTTTTATGTCCTTGTCTGTGAAGTTTATGCTTGCATAAACCTTGCGGATAAGGTAGACTTGACTAGTAATTGGTGCTTTTCAACGAGTGCCGGTCAATTAAAAATCAATTCCGTGCTGATATTTGGACATCGAAGAAAGGGGTTTGGCCCACCACGCGAGTATATGTGGAACCAAGCGCTTTAAACCCCCTCCTTCGGTGCCCATGGCGAGGAGGAAACACCTGTTCTCATTCCGAACACAGAAGTTAAGCTCCCCAGCGGCGATTATACTGCGAAAGTGGGAAACTAGCACGGTGCCGAATTATAAGAAAGCCATCCTAATAGGGTGGCTTTCTTCTTTGTTTTAAAATGTTTGTGGTATGTTTTGGGGAGTGATAAAATATAAGCATGTGTATAGTATGTAGGGTGGCTACTGGCGGTATGGCGGCTGCAATTGCTTTGACACCAGTTATCAATGCGTCAGTACCTAAAGATGCTAAAACTGAAGCGAAAAGGGTTGTTAGCACTAAGATTTTGGCTGAAATGAGATCTCCATCATCCTTAGCCTCTCTTAAATTACCGAATATAGAAACATCGAGCTGGCACTCTAGTTCTCAATCTGCTAAAAAAATAAAATCAGCCATCAAAAAAGAAGTAAGCTATACAATATCCACCAAGGGTAATGTTCGTTCAAATTTAGTTGAATTTTCCAAACAGGTTAGCGAAACGTTAAATGATTCTAGGGGCTGGTCGCGAATAGGAGTTGTTTTTCGGGAAGTAACATCTGGTGGCGATTTTGATTTGATTTTATCTCAGGCGGAGTTATTGCCGACATTTTCTTCGGGCTGTGATGCGGAGTGGAGCTGTCGAGTAGGTAAGTCGGTGATAATAAACGATAATCGGTGGTCTGGTGCAACTACAGCCTGGAATGATGCGGGCGGTGATATGCGTAATTATAGACATATGGTGATTAATCATGAAGTTGGACACTGGCTGGGGCATGGTCATCTGAATTGTTCTGGCGCAAATAATCCAGCGGCGGTTATGCAGCAGCAGTCGATTGATCTTCAGGGATGTGCTTTCAATCCGTGGCCGCTTGATAGTGAACTGTGGTCGACGACACTGGGGATAGTACTATGAAAATACTTCAGGATCAGCGTCGAATTAAAATTGCTATTATCATTAGCCTTGTGAATCTAGTGATTATTTTGGCATATGGATTTGTTAGCTGGAAATCTTGGGAGAATATCCAGTATGTGACAAAAAATACTACTGAGAAGAGGGTTTCGATATTCTCTAAGTTACAAAAGGATAAAATATCTATTGAAAAGCTTAGCGAATATTCAGTTAATTTAAAGAGTGGAGTTAATGACTGTAGCGCGGTATTTTTGGTATCATGGCAAGAGAATGTTAACGACAAGTTTAAAAAATACAAGACAGACTGCCAGGGGTTAATGGAGGCTACCCAAAGCATTGCGTATAATATTGATAAAATCATTGATTTTATGAAGTTTGACAAAGAATTAAGCGATGAAATTGATACACTATCTGACAAGCTTGCTAAGTATCAACCGAATGATTTTACGTCTATTGAAAAGGGGTGGTCGGGTGTAAAGAATAAGATAGAAGCCGGCAAGAATGAGGCTAAGTTACGCAAGCTAGCGGCTGAGAGGATTGACGCTATTTTGCTATCGGTGCGTGATTTGAAGCTTGCTGAAGAGAAGAAAGACAGCGGTCAATTTACTATAGCTAAGGACAAAATGACTGTAGCTATTAATTCTCTAATTGGTATGCAAAATGAGCTAGTACAAGAGGCGCAGTCTAGGGTGGATAATCTTCTCAAAGATTTCTAGAAGATAGTAGGGGCTATATAAATAAAAAAATACCCCTTTATAGCTAGGGGTATTTTTCTTCTCGAATCTCGCAGAAAACGAGAATTTTTGTGGTGGAACTCATAATTTCTAAAGCTCCAACAGGTGCCGTCAGTAACTGACTTTATTAGTATAGCTAATACGTTAATGAAACACAATATTTTATTCACAATAAAAATAACTTATGTAAATATTGACAAAGTATTAGCAATATGCTAGTATATAAACATAACACATACCATGTGTGATATATAAAGGTGAGGGTTTCCATGAATTTTATGTGGAAATCTTTTTTAAAACGGAGGAAAACGTTTCCATGGCAGGAACAAAGGCTGGCGGCTTAAAGGCTGCTCAAAAAAATCTAGCTCGTGATCCAGATTTTTATGCAAAAATTGGACGCAAGGGCGGTAAAAATGGTCGAACTGGTGGCTTTGCTGCAAATCCAGCTTTGGCTCGCATCGCTGGCGCTAAGGGCGGACGCATTTCACGCCGTACGAAGAAGACCGTACAAAAAACTGCAGAATAAGACCGCTCCAATCTCTTAAAATTAGCCTCCGTAGGGGGCTTATTTTATTTGGTAGCGTTTGAGCTGGCAGGATTTTGCCTGATTGACTCTCCACTCTGTACTGCAACTTAGGCATCGATACGTCGCATTGTCCTTCTGCAATCCTACAGCATCGCATTGAGGACAGAGGCTTCGCTTATGTAGCCAATCTCGATAACTATCTAGAAATTCCTGAATAGCAGAATCGTCCATTTTGAGTTTTAAGCTATATTTCGGAGCTAAGTCATTAATGGCGTATTCCCAGGCGGACCTTTCTATGTCAATAAGCTGGATGTCTCGCTGATAGTTTTTATGGTCAAGTTTGGCATGTGCAATCTCATGCAATAGCTGCGCTAAGTCTTGTTTAGACGATAGTTTTTCGTAATAAATTGTTCGTGAATTAGGGTCCCAAGAAAAGGTCTCGCCTTTCTCGAAGTTTAGATCTGGAAAATCGTGTTTAATTTTGTTTATGTTGGCTAGTGGCATTGTCGTAGCATCCATATAGTACAATTTCTTCTGGGTTGGGAGCGCTTATAATTTTTGGAACAGATATGGCGGCCGGTAGACTTTCTGCTAAAAGTCCGCTTAATGTATGCGAAAAATAAGGAACAAACGATCCTATACTGCCACCTATAGCAACTACGTCTGGTTGAACGAAGGCGATAAGTGGCTGCAGGCCTGCTTTTATCCTGTCTGCAACCTCCTCCCAGACCTCGGCTGGTGTTTCTGATGATAATTCACCAAACAGTTCTCTCAGTACTCTTGTGGCAGCAATTTCTTCCCAGGTCGTAGCTTTTCCTTGGTAATTTAAGGCCATATGTCCACCTTCGCAGTCGTTAAGCGATTTATGTAGATCGCCATTAAGAATAAGAGAGGTGCCGACGCCGGTGCCAAGTGTTATATATAGTCCACATCTGGGGACTGTTTGTAGTCGTCGCATGGTCGCTAGGCCTGCCATATTAGCATCGTTGGCGATAATTATTTTAGCCATAGGGAACTGCTCGGAAAATAATTGGCTAATTGGCTGATTGTTCCAGCCTAAATTTTGACACCAAATGGCCACCCCGTCGCGCACCACACCGGGTATAGCTACGGATATAGTCTCAATTGACTGGTCGTCTGCAATAAGGCGAATTTGATCAGATACGCGCTGAACATATTGATTAATATCCTTGGGTGTAGGAAATTTAATAATTTGCCCAGGAGCGCCTTCTTTATTGAAGTTTGCTACTAGTGTTTTGGTGCCACCCGTGTCAACGCCAATAATCATACATCCATTATAACAGCAGTTTTACTTATAAGGGAGTATTATGATATAATAAAGAAAATTTGAGTGGAGAATATGCAATGAAGAAGACAAATCAGGCTGGATCTATTGGTGTTTTTGTGGCAGTTGGCGCTATTTTAGTAGTGGCGTCTTTAGTAGTGCTATATACAATTAGACAAAATACTTTATCGCAGAACACATCGCCTATTTCTAGCGATTTAGTAGCGACAGAAAAGAAGGATAAAAAAGATTCACAAGGCAGTAGTGCGCAGCAACAACCAAATAAGCAGGGTACTGATAGTAGGTCAGGCGGTCGAGGGGAGGCTCGCTTCGATGTTAAGACCGAAGACACTAAATCCTCATCAGTAGATAAGGGTCCAGCTCAGCCATCTGTAAAGTCTGGTAAGGATCTGCCGAAAACTGGACCTGAGGATTTGGTTGTCTCGGTGTTTGCTGCCGGCACCCTGGCGTTTCTGATAACTGCTTATTATCGGTCTCGCTATCTGGCGTAGCTTTGACTTGCTTCTATCTGTTGTGATATAATTATCACAATCTACAGAGATATTTTTTATTATGTCTCTGAAGAATAATATCAATTTTAAGGAAGGGGTCTTTAGAAGACTTATGGCAGATGCCAAAATTACAATGGACGACCTGCTGGCGCAAGCAGGCGATAATGTTAAGCAGATTACAGTCGGTGAAACTGTCGACGGTACTGTTTTATCAGTTAAGAAACACGAAATTTTAATCGATTTAGGGCCTTTGGGTGTTGGTTTGGTGCCACGCCGTGAAGTTAGCCTTTCAAAAAGCTACAATGTCGGCGATTCGGTTATCGCTAGCGTAATTGATTCTGAGTTGGAAGATGGTTACTCTCTACTATCGCTACGCAAGGCGGCGAAGGATCGCGGCTGGGATGAGATAGCTGCTAAATTAGAATCTGGTGAAATCATCACGGTCGTACCGTACGACGCTAACCGTGGTGGACTACTTGTGGAATACGAAGGTATTCGCGGATTCTTGCCAGTATCACAGTTGTCAGCTGAACACTATCCTCGCGTAGGTTCTAGCGACAAGGATGAAATCTTGCAGCGATTGAACGGCTTGGTGAAGAAAGACATTAAGGCGCGAATCTTAGATGCCGATCGTAAGGCTAATAAACTGATTTTCTCTGAGAAAGAGGCTGTTAAAGAGGGTCTGGCAGAGCGATTCCAGAAATTGGCAATTGGTGACACGGTTAAGGGCGTGGTTACTGGTGTTGTGGATTTCGGTGTGTTTGTCAATGTTGAAGGTATTGAAGGTTTGATTCACATCTCAGAAATTAGCTGGGAGCGCGTCAATAATCCAAGTGACTACGTTAAGGTTGGTCAAACTATCGAGGCTAAGATTATCGCAATTGATAAAGAGCGTCTAAGCCTAAGTATGAAGCAGTTGACCAAAGACCCATGGTTGGATGAGGTTGAACAGTTCAAACCTGGCGAAAAAGTTGAAGGAACAGTTACTCGCATCACTCCATTTGGTGCATTCGTGCAGTTGAGCCCAGCAGTTGAGGCTTTGGTGCATGTATCAGAATTGGGCGGTGATGGTACTGATCCTGAAAAGGTGTTCACCTTAAATGAGCGTAAAGAATTTATGGTTTTGGATATTGATAAAGAAAACCGTAAGATTTCTCTTTCGCTTGGCAAATCAAAGAAAAAATAATATAAATCCCCTGAAGCGTAGTTACGCCCAGAGGTGAGAGGAGCTTATTATGGCAGAAAAAATCGTCAATATTGCGGATTCGGTAACGGTTGGCGAATTAGCCGAGACTCTGGGGCTGTCAGTAACTACGCTGATTGGTGAATTGTTTAAGAACGGGATTGCGGCGACGATTAACCAGCGATTAGATTTTGAGACGGCGCAGATTATTGTTGAAGAATTAGGATTGGATGTGCAGTTAAAGCGCAAGGCTGCTGCTGCAGAAATTCAGCACCATACACGTAAATTATCGGATAAGGCAGTGCCGCGCCCGCCGATTGTGGCTGTAATGGGGCATGTTGATCATGGTAAGACTAGTCTACTTGATGCTATTTTGGATAAAAAGACAGTTGAAGGTGAGGCTGGTGGAATTACTCAGCACATTAGTGCTTATCAAGCTCAGCGTAATGACCGAATGATTACATTACTAGACACGCCGGGGCATGAAGCTTTTGCAGCATTAAGACAACACGGCGCGACTTTAACGGATGTGGTCATTATCGTGGTGGCGGCTGATGACGGCGTTAAGCCGCAGACCGTTGAGGCTATTCGATTTGCTCGTTCAGCTAATGCTAAAATTGTTGTAGCAATTAATAAAATTGATAAGGAAGCCGCTAATCCACAGTTGGTGAAGACTCAGCTGGCTTCTGAGCATGGCTTAAATCCTGAAGAATGGGGCGGTGATACAGTTATGGTTGAGGTTAGCGCCAAAACTGGTCAGGGTCTAGATAAATTGTTAGACATGGTCTTACTGGTGGCAGATATGGAAGATTTGCGCGCAGACGAGGATGTGCCGGCTGAAGGTCTAGTCATTGAGGCTCATATGGAAACTGGACGTGGTGCTGTTGTCGGGCTATTGGTGGAAAACGGGCACCTAAGACCGGGTCATTACTTGGTGGCTGGTACGGCTTACGGACGAGTTAGAACTCTTCAAGATTTTCGCGGTAAGGCAGTGAAGGATGCTGGTCCAAGCATGCCAGTTAATATGACCGGATTTAAGGAATTGCCGCAATTTGGTGACGGTTTTAAGATTGCAAAGAGCGAGAAAGAGGCTCGTAATTTGGCGCAAAAAGCGAAAATTGAGCAAGAAAAAATGGCAGCTACTACTAATGTTACTGGCGCAGACATCCTTAAGATGATGAATCGAAAGCATGACGCAGAAGAGTTTAATGTTATTGTTAAGGCTGACGTTCAGGGTTCGGTAACCTCGGTAGTCGATAGTTTGAAATTGATTGATACAAATGGCGAGGTTGAATTGCATGTCGTCGGCACGGGTGTGGGTAATATTTCTGAAAATGATATTCATTTGGCGGTTGGCGAAAATACGGTGATTTACGGATTTAATGTTGATCTGCCACCAGCGGTTAAGCGTTTGGCGATGCGCGAGCACGTAGAGGTACGAATCTTTAAAGTCATCTATGAGTTATTGGATGATGCTAAGGGTTCAATGGAAGCCCTATTGGCGCCAGAAATTGTTGAGACAGAGATTGGTGAGCTGGAAGTTAAGGGTGTTTTCAGGACGATGCGCGAAGAGATAATTGCTGGTGGTGAAGTGATTCGTGGTAAGGTGTCTAAAGACTTGTTGGCGCGGGTTAAGCGAGGTAAAGAGCAGATTGCTGAAGTTGAAGTCTCTTCGGTTCAGCGTCAACAACAGGAGGCTAAGGAGGTCTTTGAGGGTGAAATGTGTGGATTAAGTCTTAGGACTAAGAAAAAGATGACCTTGGAGATTGGTGATAAGTTGGAATTCTTCACTCGTGAATTAGTGAAGAAGACGCTAGGGTAAGACTCTCGTACTATTGACTTTTTTGGCTATTTATGATAATATCCTAAATAGACATAAACTTATTGCTATTTCGTGTTTGCGGAATGCGAAAGGAAAACCACCACAAAATGAGCGAACAACAATCTACCAAGCTTAATCCAGAAGGATTAACTCCGTACGAACAGGCTATGCGAGACAAGTATCTTGGCAATGAATATGACGAAGGTGAATATGGCGACGATGAACGGTCTGAGGTTGAGCCTGAAAATAAAGCCAATACCGAAAAAACCGAGATGAGCATAGATGAATACGAGGCAGCTACCGCCCTTAAGCTTGCTAGGGAGAGGTTTGCTAAGGCCAGCATCGCCGTTGAATCTCACTTCTTTAAGAAGTACTTTGGTGGAAAGAGTCGCCAAGCTGAACTAGAAGCCGCTACCGAACAATTGAAGCAGAGCGAATTGGAATATATGCGTATTAAGTTTGCTGATGAAATCGAAGCAGCAAAACAAGACGCAGATAAGCAGGCTGAACTGGCGGCGGAAATAGCTCAAGCGGCATTTGCAAATATGCAAGAAACTTCAAAGAGGAAGTCGGATAGGTATGATGAAGTGCTTGATGGGCGTAATAAATTCCAAAAAGTTGCCGCTAAGGCGGGTGAATGGTTTACTAAGGGCGGTAAGGTTTCTCAGTGGCTTAAGCTGGGCGGCGCTGGTTTTGCTGTTGGTACTGTAGCCTCTGTTTTGGGTGGCTGGCCTATTACGACGGCTACTCTAGTTGCCACAAAACTTGCAGTTGCTGGGGCAGTAAAACAGAATATCCTTGAAGAGCGTCGTGGTGAAAATCGCATGGCTGATGATCGTCCTGATTATCTGGATTCTTCATTTGTTAAAGATATGGCTGACAAGGAGGCTGATTATGTAATGAATCGTGCTGTCGATATGTCAGTTGATGAATTAAAGGACGTGAGTATGGAGCGTCAAGAGGATCTGCGTCAGCGAATAGGGTCAGGTTTGGCTAAGTATGCTGTCGGTTTTGGTCTGGGTGGTCTTGCTGGAAATTGGCTGAGTTCTACCTATGCCACTGGAAATAGTGTACCGCAATCTGGTAGCGAGGCTGTTGATGCTAATTCGACTGGAGATAGTGTACCGCAATCTGGTAGTGGGGCTGTTGATACAGGTGTGTCAACTCCAGAGGCGCCAAATGTACCAGAAATAAATTTTGATTCTTATGACTATCCTTGGGACTGGGCTGCTGAGAAGTTTGGCGACGCTAATGCGATGGATCAACTTCATAATCTGGCCGATAAAGCCATGGCTAACGGTCACGCCGTGAGATGGTATAATACTGGCGGAATAGAGTATCTGGAAGTTGACGGATCTAGCGCTACTGCGCACGTGTTGGATGTATTGAGTAGATACGTTTAATAGATAAAATATAAAATAAACAAGGAGATAAAAAATGTTTGAAATTACTGACGAATTCTTAGCACAGGCTGGTTTTGGGTCATTGCCTGCGGATAAAAAAGAACAGATGAGGGAAGACGTCGCTAACAGTGTCCAGGATAAGATTACAAGGAAGATCTTGTTGGCTGTTGGCGAAGACAGGGTGGATGAGCTTATGGGCTTGTTGGGCGGAGATGATGTTCCTGCGGTGCTTAATTGGTGTGTAAATAATGGCATTGATTTAACAGAAATTGTTCAACTGTCAATGAACGAGACGATGGCTGAATTGCAAAAACTATATGGCGATGCGCTTAATATGGTGCGTGGATAGTAATATCAAATAGTTGCTGGTATAATTTAACCTAAGTATATAGACGAAAGAAAAGGAGGACTATGTTCCAACTGAATGAGGAATTTCTTAAAGAGCTGGGTCTGGATAAATTGCCACAAGAGCAGCAAAAGCCGTTTTTGCAGCATATTTATAGCGAGCTGGAGCTACGAGTTGGCGAGCGCCTAAGTCAGGGCATGAGCGATGCTCAGCTGGAGGAGTTTGCTGGTATTATTGATAAAACTCCGGGTGCTGTTGATGCGTTTTTAGAGAAGCATGCGCCAAATTATCAGCAGGATCCAATGTTCCAGAGGTTATTGCAGGCATCGGGTGCGGCAGCTGACGATACGCGCCTAAGGGATGAATTTACGGCTACGAAGTGGCTGGAGGTGAATCGTCCGGATTATCGTGATGTCGTGGCGGCTGTGATGAACGAGCTGAAGAAGGAAATTATTGCCAACCGCGATGTTATTTTAGGTGGCATGAGTGCGTCTTCAGCTCCGCAGCAGACTCAAAGCGACTTTGATTTGGCTGCTTAGCAAGTAAGCTTAGCCTTGATGGCCGCGGAGAAATTCTTCTGCGGTCATTGTTTTGCCGCTGGTTGGGGCTATAAGTTCGTCAATAATTAGATAATTGCCGTCGGTAAATTTTTGATCAAGAATAGAGCTAGGACTATTACTGCAATGGGCTCTAGTGATAATTACATCTTTCCCATCAATAATTAATCGACTGCGCGGAAAGCCTAAGTGTGCTCTGATATGGGCTTCAGCTTCAGTGGTTGTCATGCTTTCTGGATTAAGCCAGGATTTATCCTTACTCAGTAGCTGGCAATAGGTGGCCGTAGAATGATCTTGTGGCGTGGTTTTTGTATGACCATTGATAATATCTGGTAGATTTTTTATTAATAGAGCAGTTCCGTCGTGGAATAATTTATCGTATAATTCTGGCTTTGTTTCTTTTCTTGTGAGAGGTTGGGTGATTTGCGAATATATTGGCCCGGCGTCCATTTTGCTATCAAGCTGCATAATTGACACTCCGGTTTCATGGTCTCTGTTAGCTATGGCTGCCTCAATTGGCGAAGGTCCTCGATATTTTGGTAATAGAGAAGGATGAACATTGATAATTCCTGGCGTAAATAGATCGATGATTGACTGAGGTATGATTTTTCCGTACGCAACCAAAACGCCTGTGGCTGGCTGAAGTTGTTTGATGTGGTCGGTAATTTCATTGGCTTTATTCGGCTGCAAAACTGGGATATTTTGAGATTTAGCGAATGTTTTTACTGGAGTTTCGGTGAGTTTATGTCCGCGACCACGCCTGGTGTCAGGTTTGGTAACAGCGCAAACAACATTAAACCCATTGTTAACAAGAGCTTTTAGGGTAATTAGGCTATAATTCTCAGTCCCAAAGAATACTATTTTCGGCGATATCTTTGTCATAATCTAGCGGCTGCAGCTCGCCTTTCTTATCGAGCGTATAAAAAGCATCTTTTTTATCTTTAATGTGATCAATAAAAACCAGGCCATTGCAGTGATCAATTTCATGTTGTAAGACTCGCGCCAAGAAGCCTTCTGCCTTAATGCGAATTTCCTCACCCTCCAGGGTCATTGCTTTTACGCGAACCTTACTGTAGCGGGGAACTCTGCCATAAATACTTTTAACACTAAGACAACCCTCAAAATCTTCAACAATCTCGCCCTCATACTTTACAATTTCTGGGTTAATAAGCGTTATAAACTCCCGAGTTGATTTTTTTTCAAAATCCGCACGGACAATTACCACTCTTTCTAGTTTATCCACCTGTACGGCTGCCAGGGCTGCACTGATTTCGTGTGGTCGTGAATCTTCCCAGTCAAGTGCTGCTGCAGTCATGTCGTCTGCTAATTTTATGACATCGTCTGTGACAACGTGAATTTTTGATGATTTTTGGCGAAGATGTGGATTTGGTAGTGTAATAATATCGTCTCTAGTCATTATTGTAATTATAACAGAAATTACAACAGACTGACAGGGTCCAGTTCGTATTGCCAATGAGTTGAGGGTAGAAATTCTAGAAGATCAAGTAACTCTTGTCGGCGAGGGCTTTTAATGACGATTTGCCAGCGATATGTATCACGAAGTCGTTCGTAAAAAGCGGGTGTTGGCCCTAGTATCTCAATATTGTTAGATTTGGCCTTTAATAGGTCTGCTAGTTTCTTGCTATTTTTAATAGCGGCGGCTTCGGTTTTATAAATACAGGTTAATTTTAGTAAGTAGGCAAAGGGTGGAAAATTAGTTTTTTGCCGTTGGCCGATAGTCCTATCGTAAAACTCTGAGTAATCTTGAGATAGGCCATTTGTGATAGATGGATGATTTGGCTGGTATGACTGAACAACAACTTCCGTAGAAACGCTCGATCTGCCTACACGACCAATCACCTGAGCTAGCAGCTGGAAAGTTCGCTCAGCTGATGAATAGTCGGGCAGGGCTAGTCCGGCGTCTGCTTGGACGACTCCAACCATCCTAAGATGCGGTAAATCAAGTCCTTTGGCGATAACTTGCGTGCCAATAATGATATCTATCTCACCATTTTTTAGCTCATCATAGCGCTCGTCGACCGTAGATTTTGCGTCGGTGTCTCTATCAAATCGAGCAATTTTTTTGTTCGGAAATAGCCTCTGTAATTCGTTCTCAATACGTTTGGTGCCGATACCTTTGTGGATAATGTTTGCGTTTTTACACTCCGGGCAGCTGGTGGGGACTTTCGTTGAAAAATTACAAATATGACAAGATAATTTATGATGGTCGGCGTGAAGAGTTAATGGCACAAAGCACCGTGGACAGCCGGCTTGCCAGCCACAATTTTCACAGAGAGTAGTGGCTGCGGTACCTCGTCTATTGTGAAAAATCAGAGCCTGTTTATTCTTGGATAAGGTTTTAGACAATGATTCTATCAGGGTATCTGATAAGAAATGGTGTTGAGTAAAATTATTGCGCTTTGTCATATCAATCAGTGTAATATGGGGGCGAATTGTGTTCGGTCGAGCCGGCTTTTTCATGGTTGCTATGGGAGTATTTGATTTTTTGGCAATATAATAGTCGGCAACTGCGGGTGTGGCGCTGCCTAAAATTAATTTACCACGGTGTTGGTTGGTAAGAATTGAGGCAACTCGTAGAGCTGAATATCGTGGTGACTGTTCTTGTTTAAAACTGGGTTCGTGACACTCGTCTATCACTACTAGTCCAAGCTGCTGCACCGGCGCAAAAAGCGCAGACCTTGGTCCTATTATCACCACTGGATCATTGGAGCCGATAATTCTTTTCCAAACTGCATGTCGCTGCGCTTCGGTTTGTTTGGAGTGGGTGACGATGACATTTGGTAGGTGTGCGGAGAATTCTGCGACCAATTGTGAGGTAAGAGCTATTTCCGGTACGAGGATTATCGATGACCTCTCTTCTTCCAGGGCTCGTTTTACAGCCTCTATATATACTAAAGTTTTGCCCGAACCGGTTACGCCGTGTAAAAGAATAGTCCCATAGTTTAATCCGTCAATAGTCTTGAGGGCTACCTTTTGCTCGTCAGTGAACACATTTTTTATTCGATTTTCTGTTGAATTAACTGAGGCGGTGGGATTGATTGGGCGACGTTTTTTAGATAGACCACTAGGTAAAATGGTTTGCCAAACTGTCGCCTGATGGGTGGCGTAATATTTACTCATCCAGGATGCTGTTTGAACTAGCTCAATCGGCAAAGGATAATCTTCGATGATTTTGCTAATGGGCTTGACTTCAAAATCGGGTTTGCGGACTTCTTGTAAAACTATACCGACAGCGTTAATTTTACCGATTTCTATGGCAACAATTGTTCCGGTAGGTAGTCTATCTTCAGAAGAATAGGTAAACGAATCAGCGTCGCTACGGACAATTCTTGTTGGCGAAACCAAATAGTAATGCATGTTTATATTATATCGCGAAAAAAATGCTAAAATAAGCATATGTATTTTGAGAGTCGTTCGCAGGCTGGGGCAATCCTGGCGGATAAGGTGCTGGAAAAATACCGCTACGAGAACTGTGCGGTGGTTTCGATTGGTGAGGGCGGCGTATTGGTTGGCGAGCAAATTGCGGTAAAACTCCACTGCGTACTAATGATGCTGCTGAGCGAAGGTATTGAAATTCCTGGAGAAAGCTTGAGCATTGGTGCGATGTCGCAATCAGGGCAATTCACTTATAACAGTCAATTTTCCGACGGGGAGATTCATGAATATACAAGTGAGTTTCATGGCTATTTGGAGGAGAAGAAACGCGAGGCGCATCAAAAGATGAATAGGCTTTTGGGCGATGGTGGAATTATTGATAAGGATATGTTAAAAGACAGAGTGGTGATTTTGGCGAGTGATGGATTTGGAGATGATTTGTCGGTTTTAGACGTGGCTTTGAGTTTTCTAAAGTCAGTTCGAATTGAGAAATTGGTGATTGCAGTGCCGTTCTGTGGCGTGGCGGCGGTTGATAAATTACATATGACGGTTGATGAAATGCATATTCTAGATGTGAAAGAGAATTTTATGGGCTTAAATCATTACTATGAAGACAATACATTGCCGTCAAAAGAGGAGACTATAGCGAAAATTAATCAGGTAATTCTGAATTGGCGGTAAAATGCTTGTCGGGTGTTGTAAAATTGTGATAGACTTGAAGTAAGAAAGATGCGTTAGGGAGGTTATGTTAGACGTTTTTATTACATCTAGGGTGCGGCGAAAAATTGTAGTAGTATACGCTAAGTATCCTGATTTTCATACACATGTTCGTGGTTTGGCGAAGCTAATCAAAGAGGATCCTGGTAATATCCAACGAGAACTGAAGCGGCTAGAAAAGGTTGGTTTTCTACAGAGTGAAAAACAGGGTAACTCGCGCACGTATTTCACTAATAAACAATTTCCAATTTTCAAAGAGCTACAAAGTATGGTAATTAAGTCTCAGCAATATTCAGCACGCTCAAAGCGCGGTATGGCTGATAGGGACTAATGAGTTTATTTGAGAAAATTTTAGTAGCGCGGGGCTTGACGACCCGGGTAGCGCGCGAAGCTTTTTTGCGACCGGATTATGCGGCGGTGAAACATGATCCGTTTTTGCTGCCGGATATGGAAAAGGCGGTGGCGCGGTTGAAACAAGCGCGGGAGCAGGGCGAAAAAATCGTTATTTACGGTGACTATGATATTGACGGGCTGAGCGCCACGGCGCTGTTGCTGGATGCGTTTGGTAAGTTTGGTTTTGAGGACGTTGACGCTTTCATCCCAAATCGGTTTGTTGAGGGTTATGGCATGACCATGGGCGCGGTGGATAAGGTGCGCGACATGGGCGCGGATTTGATCGTGACGGTGGATACCGGTAGTTTGTGTCATGCAGAGATTGCGTATGCCACCAGCTTGGGAATTGATACGGTGGTGACAGATCATCACAATGTTGCCGAAACGCCACCGCCGAGCGTGGCAGCGGTGAATCCGAAGTTCTCAGGACACAGTTATCCATTCCGTGATTTGTGTGGTGCGGGCGTGGCATTTAAGTTGGTGCAAGCACTGCAGACTGAGCTGGATGGCCTATCTGATGGTTATGAAAAGTGGCTGCTCGATTTGGTGGCACTGGGGACGGTCTGTGATATCGTGACGTTGGCTGATGAAAATCGGGCGAATGTGTATTGGGGACTAGAGGTTCTGAAAAAACAACAACGCCCAGGACTGAAAGCGTTGATGGCGGTAGCGGGTATTGAGCCGGAGCAGGTTAATGCCCGTCATCTGGGCTTTGGTCTGGGTCCGCGAATGAATGCGGCGGGGCGGTTGGAGACGGCGCAACACGCGTTGGACATGCTAGTGGCGCATGATGGACTGGCGGCGCTGGAGGCCAGTGAGAAGCTGGAGGAATTGAACATCAAGCGGCGCAGTATTCAGGATGCCATCTTTGAGGAAGCATGTGTGCAAGCCGAGAAGCTGGCGAATGACCGTGTGTTGGTGGTTAGTAGCGATGGCTGGAATCACGGTGTTATCGGCATTGTGGCGTCAAAGTTGGTGGAGAAATATAAAAAGCCGGTGTTTATCATTGGCGAGCGCGGCGAGGAAGCAACGGGTTCGGCGCGCAGTTTTGGTGATTTTTCAGCGGCCGATGCAGTGCGGGCGGCGGACGACATAATCATCAAAGGTGGCGGGCACGGAGCGGCGGCGGGCGTGACACTGGAGACTGAGAAAATTGGCGATTTTCGTTGTCGCGTGAATGAGTTTTATGATTCGCTACAACTAACAAACCAAGAGCGATATTTGCTACCGAAATCTGATGTAGAAATTGATGACTTTTCGGAAATTAATGAAGAATTGGTGGAGAATTTGGCGAAAATGGAGCCATTTGGCAATGGCAACCCAGAGCCAGTATTAAAAATTACCAGAGGGAGCGTGCTGAGCGTGCGGCGAATGGGTGCGGATGGACAACACGTTAAATTAGCACTGCGTGATAAAAACGGTAAGGTGTTGCAGATGCTGGCGTTCAACGCGCCAGAGGAATTTTTCCGCGAGCCAGGCGACGAGGTGGCGGCGTGGTTCCAGCCAACCGTCAATGAATGGCAAGGAATAAGGTCTGTTGAGGGGCGATTGTTGCATTTAGCTTAGGTGTAATAGTTGCATTACTTGTAGAGTAGATGTATTGTTATAGTGTATTAATATTTTTGGGTGGGAGAATTTTTTAGGAGGTTTGGTATATATGGAGTTTTCTAATAGCGGCAGAGGGGAGATTATATATCAGAAAGATACACATCCTAGCCTGGGAGAGGTAGCGCTAAAGCTACTGGTTGATTTCCCCGAAGGTGGTAATTTTACATGCACGGAGGAGCTGTCTGGCGAAAGCTTAGCTTACCTTAAAAAAGAGTACGACGTTGCAGCGGGTGAATATGATAGACTAGCTAGACGTTTGTATATAGATTCTAACCAGGGTTCTTTAGGACTAGAACAGGCGCGTAGATTATGGATGTCAAGAAATAAGTCTAATCCTGAGGCGGTAGCGATAATAGAGGAGGCTTTTGGTCGCGTAAATTCCCTAAAGGATATAATGGATGAGATAAATAATGGCGTTCGATTGTCTTTATCTGGTGGTGATGCGAATGGAGAAGTTCCTGGTGATTTGGCTTGGCTAGAAAATATTCCTTGTGACTTTGCCGGAGTTGAAGTTTCCAAAAATAATGATGGTACGTATACTGTCAAGATCCCTGTTACAGAATACAAATCTGACTGTACTGGGTATTGGGCTGATTCGATCACTTATACTATTACGCTTACTTCTGATGATGAGGTATTAAATATCACGTCAGAGAGGGTGAATCGATAATCTAGTTGGCAAATACTTTCTTATCTGTTATAATGTTTGCAGTATGGTACAAGTAACACGTAAAGATCAGAAGGAAGCGAACGAAAATATCATTCGTCGTTTCAACCGCAGGGTTTTGCAAAGCGGTGTTTTGGCTCGCGCTAAGAGCGTTATGCGTTTTGAAAAACCAATTTCAAAGACTGAGCGTCGTAAAAAAGCTATTATTCGCCGTGAGCGACGAGCTGAAAAAACGGCAAAAATGCGCCTAGGGGTGCGTTAATGTCTGCGCTAAAAGAGCGCATTGCCAGTGAAATGAAAGCCGCTCTATTGAGCGGCAATCGTTTTCGCGGTGATGTTTTGCGTAATCTAAAGGCAGCAATCTTAAACGAAGAAGTTTCTTTGGGTAAGCGAGAAGATGGCTTAGATGATGCTGAAATTGAAAAAGTCGTTGCTCGAGAAGTGAAAAAGCGTGTCGAAAGCGCGGATTTATATCGAAAGAATGATCGTGCGGAGTTGGCGGAACCTGAAGAACAAGAGGCGGAAATTTTGCGAGAATTTTTGCCAGAACAATTGAGCGAAGCAGAGATTGTGGCGATCGTTGAAGATGTTGTGGCGAGTATGGATGACGTTTCTATGCAAAAGATGGGCCAAGTTATTGGCGCAGTGAAACAGAAGGTTGGCAATGCTGCTGACGGTGCGTTGATCGCAAAAATTGTTAAAGAAAAACTGACAAAATAGGAGGAAATATGATTATCTTTTTTGGGCCGGCTGGTGCTGGTAAGAGTGTGCAGGGGCAGATTTTGGCGGCGCGACACGGTTGGCGCTGGCTGAGCGCAGGGCAGTTGCTACGCGACACGCACGATGGTGAATTGATCCATCGTATGCAATCTGGTGAATTAGTGCCGGTGGAGATTATCAATGGTCTGATGGGCGAGGCTTTAAATAAGGCCAAGGACATCAACGGTGTGATTTTGGATGGTTATCCACGTCAGTTGGAGCAGGCGAAGTGGCTGATTGAGTCGCAATCGCATCACGGTCAAGACGTGAAGTTAGTGATCGTGCTGGAAGTGCCGCGAGATGAGATTTTGGAACGTTTGCGAGTGCGTGGTCGTGTCGATGACACGCCAGAGGCAATTGATAAGCGACTCAGTATTTACCGAGGCGAAATTTATCCAATTTTGGACTATCTGAATGACAATAATATTCCAATCATCCACATGAGCGGCGTGGGTACAGTTGGGCAAGTGCATGATGAAATTGAAAAAGAGCTGGTTAGTCGCGGAATTGTTGAGGGCGCCAAATGAGCCACTTGATCACTGGCGAAAAAACACCACAGCAAATGAAAGATATGCGCGAATGTGGGCGGATGCTGGCGACGATTTATGATGAACTACGCCGGCGGGTAACGGCTGGTATGAGTGAATTGGATGTTAATGATTTTGTGGCCGGGCGAATCAAGGATTTTGGCGCAGAAGCGACGTATTTGACAGATGAAGTGAAGTTCCCAGGGGTGATTTGCGTGTCGACCAATGAGCAATTGGTGCACTCGTTCCCGACAGATTATGTGTTTGAGAAGGGTGATGTGGTGAGTTTTGACTTGGTGATCGGCTACCGTGGTATGAAAACTGACAGCGCCTTTACTATGGTGGTTGACGAAGAACCGCGCGGCGCCAAAAAGCATTTATTGCACGCAACGGAACAGAGTTTGTACGCAGGGATTGATGCAATTTCTGGCGATGGGACACGAGTTGGTGATATCTCAGCAGCGATAGAAGCGGTGTTAAAGAAAGCCAAATTGGGCATCATTCGCGAGCTGGTTGGTCACGGCGTGGGACTGGAAATGCACATGAGTCCAGAGATTCCAAATTATGGCCGGCGCGGTACTGGTCCGGTGTTGCATGCTGGTGATACAATCGCTATCGAGCCGATGGCTAGCCTCGGCGGTGAGAAGATTATTACTGATACTGACGGATGGACGATTAGCATGAAGGACGGTAGTCTGGGGGCACACTTCGAGCATACCGTGCTGATTACGGAAACGGGTGCGGAGATTATTACGAAACTTTAATTGTTAATCTGAATCTAAGGGCTCGTTATCAAAATCTATTTCTGCAACTATGTATCGAGGCTTACTCCGGAAGAGCCCAGTAGCCCAACCGTGGCCACGAAAGGGTAGCCCATGTTCGGCTAGCCAGTCCGAGTGTGTTTTAGAGGGGCAATCCAGCGCAAGTTCTCTATCTCTTAGTTCACGTTCTGTAATTCCACCATTATACACTTCAATGTAGAAGAAAACCTTATTCTTGCCACATGTCACAAAGGCGATATTGTTTTTTAAGTAAGGGTCTTTTTTTGGGCCATTTTTTAGGGGATTTAGTAGGTCGTTAGGTAGGTAATTGGCTTTATGCATAGCCAGTCCAATTCCACCACCGTGATATGTTTTTACCCCATCTTCATTTCGCCCACCACCTGGGCTGTCGTAAAATCCATAGAATGTATAATGTTTCATCGGAATTTTATTGCCGCCAGCAGTATATGCCTTAAAGGCGGTTTCAACTTGATGAAGTGTTTCCTTGGCAACAGCATCATAGGCGTTTTCCCTTAACTTATGGTACGAAACAACAGAAATTGCTGAAATGATACCAATAATACAGATCGCCATAATAATCTCAACGATAGTAAAACCGCTTGTGCTTTTCATCTAAGCTATTGTAGCAAAAATATTTTTTATGAGCAACGCGGTAATTGGCTTGCCAAACTATAGCCATAACCTGTATAATGAAGCTCATGCAGGAGCAATCTCGATACGTGGTAGGAATTGATGTTGGTACGAAAAACGTGCGCTGTGTTGTGGGCTATGCTGACGCAGAGAGCGGCGTGCCAAAAATTGTCGGCGTTGGTGAGGCGCCAAATAGTGGCATGCGAAAAGGTGTGGTGACTAATCTAGCTGGTCCAGCTGAAGCAATAGACAAGGCTTTAGAGTCAGCTGAGCGAATGAGCGGACATCAAGTTAATGCAGCGACCGTAAGTATCAATGGCTCTCATTTATTGAGCACCAAGGCTGATGGTATGATTACTGTCGGTACGGTTAGTAATGAGGTTACGACGGATGATGTTTTACGCCTAGAGGAGGTGGCGACAACAGGAAAAGTACCGCAAAATCGAGAGATTTTAGAGATTGTTGCGCACTCATATAGGCTTGATGGCCAAGACAACATTAAAGATCCTGTTGGTATGACCGGTGCGCGATTAGAAATTAAAGCTAATGTGGTGTCTGGTTTGGTACCTCATATTACAAATTTACAGAAATCTGCAGAAATGGCGAAGGTTGATTTGTCATCGGTTGTTCCGTCGGTTTTGGCGGCATCTCAAGCCGTATTGACAGAGAGTCAGCGTGAAAATGGCGTTGCGGTAATAGATTTTGGTGCGGCAACTACTGGTGTTGCTGTTTATGAAGAGGGAGATTTGCAGCATTTGGCGGTAATTCCGATGGGCGGACAAAACGTAACTAATGATTTGGCTATTGGGTTGCGGACAGACCCAGAGGTGGCTGAGGTTGTCAAATTGGCACATGCTCGATTTGGCGGTGAAGCTTTGGGTGAAATTGAGATTAAGATTGCAAAGCAGACTTATAAATTCAATCAAGAAGAGATTGATGAGATTGTTCAGGCGCGTTATGAGGAGATTTTCGAAGCAATTGCCAAAGAGCTGAAGCGTGCTGGACGACTAGGAAAACTACCGAGCGGTGTTGTCCTGGTTGGTGGCGCAGCAAAGGTTAAGGGCCTGGTAGAGTTTGCAAAGGATCAATTGAGTGTGGCGGCATGCCTGGGCAAACCTTCGGGCTATAGTGGCGCCAGCGATGAGGTGAAGGGAGTTGAATTCTCAGCGGCCGTCGGATTAATGTTGCTTGACTCTATGGACGTGCCACAACATGCAAAATCATTAGCTGGTGCGCGTGACGTCACTAAGAAAGCTGGTGGTTTTTTGAAAAATATTTTCGCCAGATTTAAATAAATGGTATACTGAGTGTAAGGATTAAGAGAGGGGATATATGCCGCAAATACAACCAAGTGAAGTTCAAACATTTGCCAGTATAAAAGTCGTCGGTGTTGGCGGCGCTGGTGGTTCAGCTATCAATCGAATGAAAGATGCTGGTTTGAATGGCGTGCAATTTATTGCCATGAACACTGATGCTCAGGCGCTGCATAATTCAAAAGCTGACATAAAAATTCATCTTGGTCATGACGTAACTAATGGTCTGGGTGCGGGTGCTGACCCGACTGTCGGTGAGGCGGCCGCTAATGAATCTCGTGAGGAGATTAAAAAGTCCCTAGAGGGTGCCGACATGGTGTTTGTGACTATCGGTGCTGGCGGTGGAACTGGCTCTGGTGCTGGTTATGTTGTGGCGGAAGTAGCTCGAGAGCTGGGTATTTTGGTGGTTGGTGTGGCGACGCGACCATTTAGCTTTGAGGGCGAAAAACGCCGGGTAAATGCTGATTGGGCAATTTCTCACTTGGGTCGAGAAGTCGATACCTTGATTACTATTCCAAATGATAGGCTGTTACAGACAATCGACCGTCGAACGCCACTTTTGGAGACGTTTAAAATTGCTGATGACGTCTTGAGGCAGGGTGTGCAGGGTATTTCTGAATTGATTACCGAGCACGGTTTAATTAACCTAGACTTTGCTGACGTGAAAGCGATTATGAGCAACGCCGGTTCGGCCCTAATGGGAATTGGTCGGGCAAGTGGTGATGATAGGGCGGTTCAGGCGGCGCAACAAGCTATTGAAAGTCCTCTAATTGAGGTGTCGATTGATGGCGCCAAGGGTGTGCTGTTCAATGTAACTGGTGGCTATGATATGAGTATGGCAGAAATCCAAGAAGCAGCAGAGATTATTACGAGTGCTGTTAGTCCAAATGCCAACATCATCTTTGGTGCGACATTGAAGCCAGAGATGGAGGATGAATTGGTGATTACGGTAATTGCTACGGGATTTGACAGTGATACATTTCATCAGCAGGACGTCAGTTTGACGGTTGGTGAAACTACGTCGCAGGCCGAGGAAGAAGTTGATGAAGAGATGGTTAAGAATATTGATCTGGAATTAGATAAGGAAGAGGCGGCTGAAAAGTTTGCGGCTGAGCCAGAGACAAATATGTGGGACACCCCAGCTACTGAAGTTGAAGACGAAGAAGATGACACCCCAGCTTTCCTGAGACGGCGAAAGAAGAATAAGGAGTAGATAAAATGGTGTTTAATATTGGCAATAGTCGCGTTATTGAGTCGCGGGAAGTTTCTGATGGTGCGGCAATTCGGCGGCGCCGAGAAGCTCCGGATGGCAAGCGATTTACAACGTATGAAAGAATTGAAAAACCAAACCTGGCTGTTATTAAGAAAAATGGCGATCGTGAGTTATTTGATCGGGTAAAATTGGCAAATTCGACACGTCGTTCAGTTGGAAAATTTTTCAAGTCAGATGAGGAAGTCGATAATATTATTACGGCAGTTGAGGATTCCCTATATGCCCTAGGCGAGTCGGAAGTTACTTCAAAACAGATTGGCGATCAAGTCCTTGATGAATTAGCTGGTCGTAATGAAGTGGCGTATATTCGTTTTGCTAGCGTTTTTTATGAGTTTAAGACACTGGATGATTTCGTGGAGATCTTAGCCAAGCGCCGAGAGAAAGATAAGCAGGGTTTATAGATGCGTATAGTTGTGGTTTACCGATCGGAGAGTGATCATGCGCGTGAAGTCACTGACTTTTTGCGTGATTTTAGCCGACAAACAGGCGAGGTTTTAGAGGAGATGAATCCTGATTCTAGGGAGGGTAATAATTTTTGTGAAGTATATGATATTGTGGAATACCCAACGATTGTCGCACTGAGCAACACCGGACAGATGCAAAATATGTGGCGTGGTCGACCTTTGCCAACGATTAGTGAGGTGAGTTTTTATGTTCAATAAAATTCGAAATTGGTTTTTTCATAAGGATTTAAAACGACAGAATTTGGCAGCGTTTATCATGCTTATCGGTAGTGCTTTAGGGCTGCTGGCGTCTTTTATGTTGTCTATCGAGGCGCTTATATTAGCAAAGAATTCTCATGCATTGCTGAGCTGTGACCTTAACTCAGTATTAAGCTGTTCAACGGTAGCCAGCCATTGGTCGGCAACTATTTTAGGATTTCCAAATAGCTTCATTGGCGTGATGACTTTGCCTGTTATGGTGACGATTGCCGTGGCGTTACTTGCGGGCGCGAAGTTCCCGAAGTGGTTCATGCAGGCGGCGGAAGCTGGAGCAGTAGCGGGTATGGTTTTTGCTATCTGGATGTTTTATATGAGCTACATTGAAATTGGCGCGCTGTGTCCATGGTGTTTGACCCTTGACGTGGGGATGACGCTAATCTTCTTCGGATTAACACGTTATAATATTTTGCGGAAAAATATTTCTTGGCGGGGTGCGCAGAAATTTGTTAGTGGTGGATATGATGCGCTTATTGCTGTATCTGTAATTGTTTTAGTCGTTGTAGCAATAATCGCTAAGTTTGGCGGACAGTTGTTTTAGTGTTCTAAAGATTCATTGTTTTATCTAAAAAGCTTATGGTATACTTGATGATGAGTAATAATAGGGTAGGGCTCAATTAAGAACAATAGAGCATGATAAAAAATAAGAAGTTATTATTAATTAAAAATAGGCGCCGAACGGCATATTATTTTACTTTTGGCGGTATTATTGCCGTTTTTGCGGTCATGGGCTTCATTTTTGCTACATCGCAGCAGAGCCATGCGACAATTCCAGCGGGCGGTAAACAGAATGAAATTGGTCAAGTCTCATATCGCTTTTACAGTCCGTCAAATTCAGCTAATCCAGGAGCTCCATTAGCTGGTACTAATACTCAGGCCATATTGTCAAAGCCTGGTGCTGATTTTCGTTTGAGAGTTGGCGTGCAAAATAAAGGACTGTTTACAAAAAGCCTGGCAGCGGTTGGCGAAGGACATAACCACGGTTGTGCTATCTTGTCAGATAATAAGGCTTATTGTTGGGGAGAGGGTGCTTGGGGGGCGCTTGGCACTAACTCAACTTCCGATTCGAGCACTCCGACGCCTATTTATACTGACGGCGACTTAAGTGGTAAAACTATTAAGCAGATTGCTACTGGAGATTGGCATTCTTGTGCAATTGTTTCTGATAACAGAGTGTATTGCTGGGGTTATGGAAGCAATGGAGAGCTAGGAAATGGGACTTATAACCAGGCTAATGCACCGGTGGCCGTTAGTACTTCTGGGGTGATGTCAGGTAAAAATATTACGCAAATTGCCACAGGATTTAATCATAACTGTGCACTAGACTCCGATGGTAAAATCTATTGCTGGGGGCAGAATGCTTATGGTGAGCTAGGTAATAATTCAACGACCATATCTAATGTGCCAGTAGCTACTTCCATGAATGAGTTTGGAGGGCGACGAGTTAAGCAAATTATTGCGGGATTTTTCTACTCGTGCGCCTTAACGACTGACGGCTCGGTATTTTGTTGGGGTACTACTGAAAATGGTCGGATTGGTGCCGGTCAAACTAGCGGCTATTCTGCGCGGCCGGTACAGATAAGCTTTGGCGGCAAGAAGGTTGAGTCAATTTCTGGACACGCCACTCATGCTTGTGCTGTAATTTCGGGTTCCCAAGGATTGTATTGCTGGGGAAAAAATAATAGGGGACAGATTGGCAATGGGTCAACTACGGACAGCTATGCTCCTTCACCTGCCTCGGTAAGTGGAATTCTTGGCGGCGGAAAGACGATTAGACAGGTAAAAGCTAACTACGAGCATACTTGTGTATTGATTAGTAGCGGAGATGTTTACTGTTGGGGAGCCGGCGACAAGGGGCAGTTAGGCAATGGGTCAACCTCAGATTCGACGTCGCCGGTAAAAGTCAACATGCTATCAATAACCGCTGACAATACTATAAGTGATATAGCTAGTGGTAGTAACTACTCTTGTGCTTTAACGACTAGAGGCTATGTTTACTGTTGGGGCGAGAACTCACATTATCAATTGGGTAATGGCTCGTCGTCTAATGCGCTAACGCCTACGTCGTTATCAACTCCAGGGCGAACCATCGGGGACTCAGCAATTAAATTACGTGCCGAATATGCAAAAAAGGGTAGCGCGGTGACATGTTCAGCAGTTAATGGGGCGGCTTGGCGGGCTATTAATGGAGCGGCAAAACTTAGGTACGCCACAAACGGTCCAGCAGATGGTACGGCTATAACTAAGATTTCAGATGATCCAGCATTACCAGATAATACCGTTGGTACGCGCCCGCAGACGATTGTCAGAAAGAATAGTCCCTGGACAACGTTTGTGAATACCCAAGATATAGCTGCTGGCGAAGTGGGGGTTTGGGATTTGGTACTGGCTGATAGGGGTCTTGATAGGAATGAAAATTATTGTGTTCGTTTAGTTACAGACACTACTGCTGCGCCGGGCACCAGTGTTGATACGTATGATGTATACCCAGAGTTTAAGACGGCCCCTGGGTCGCTGGATCTTCGTTTTGCGAACAGCGCGGGAACAACAGTGGTTAATCCAACCGCGAGATTTGCTGATGCGACCACGAGCAGAAACAGTGTAATCACGGGCGCTTCTCTATCGGACTCTAATTCAAAGCAAATTGAGGTGGTCAATACGCAGACTGATGCTGGATGGAGTGTGGTGTTATCGGCTTCTAATGGGTCGACTGCTCGCTGGCAGCAGTCAGGTGGCACGAAGTCCTACATGTTCAATGGCAATAGTGACACCCAAGGGTTCTTGTCGGTTAAGTTTGCGGCTGCCTCTGTCATCACGTCGGGCAATTCATTGAGTGGATCGTCGTGTAACACTAGTGGTGTACAAAAGGGTTCTGATTTGCAATTCCAAGCGGGAGGAGCAAATGCAAATAGTATTACGCTGATGAGCAGCAGTAGTTCAACCGGTCAGTTAGGCTGTGCATTTTTATTGCGTAATGTTAGGCTAAACCAGACTATTCCGGCATATCAGAGTCCTGGCGTGTATAATTTACCAATGACATTAACGGTGACGGCGCAGTAGGGGGTGTGATGAGCAGAGTAAAAAAATTATTCACTACTATCACACTACTTGTTGCAGTGAGTATTCCTTCATCGGTTTTTGCGACTGCAGATTCGACGTTGTCGCAGGTGATTCGGGATATTGATTGTACACACACTACACTGGAGAACGGTAATCAATTAAATCATCCAGATTGTCAAATCTTTGCACCAAAGTTTATGAAGCTCGATTTGGTGGATAAGAAACATCCAGTTTTATATGGCGTATATGATGCGGTCCATACAGTCACTAATCCCATAACAGGTCAACATAATCTGACGGTGGAGTTTAACGGGCGGACGTTTGTATTGGGGCGAGATAGTGAGCTTCGGGTGAATGGTAACGTTTGGACATTAGATTTCTCAAATTGGCAAAATGACCATCCAGGGGACAATTTTATGCCACTAACTCCAGGCCATACTTATAATGGGCGAGCTACAGCCAGGATGAAGGCTAGTCCTTCATCGCCAGAGGTAACCCAGTTTGCTGATTTTTCAGTCACTATTCCAAAACAAACTATTGGGGAGATTATTGCTATTCCGAATATATTTAAGAAAGTCGGCCGAGTTTTAGCGAGTACGGGCGTTAGCATGTGGCTAATGATTGTCATTAGTGCCACCGCAATTTTTGTAGCATCTATTCTGCTGTTGATTCATAAAAAAGAAAAGGAGCGGGATGGATGAAGAAATAAGCGTAATAGTTTACGATAAACAAATTAAATTCACAAAACAAGGAGGGAAAATGAAAAAATTAAAATTATTGGCAGCTGTCGGATTCGGAGCAGTTAGCTTTGCTGGATTAGCTGGCTCTGCTGTTTATGCGGCGAATACCGCCAACTCTACTTTGACTCAAACAATTAATGCCGGCGCATTAAGTACTGATATCCGTAACTCAAGCAATGCGGTTGTCAGTAACCCAACATTTGCGATGGGTGCCGTGACATTGTCTACGTCAGCTCAGACCTCAACAGGTACGTTTGGTGAAAATGACAAGCGTATTTCCGTTGATAACCCTGGCGGTGCTAATAACGGCTGGACGCTGACCTTGAACGCAACCACTCCAGGTACTGGCAAATGGACAGACGGTGGCAAAAGCTACAAATATAACGGTACTGCCGCTGATGGTCGTCTAACGGTTGATCCATCAACTGGCACAGTTACTCCGGTAATTGGTACAGCTACTGGTATCACTAAAGGTAGTTCAATGGCGTTTTCTGGTAGCAACCCAGTTACGCTAATGAGTGCCTCAGCGGGTGCCGATGCTGTCTGGAATGGCTACATCACAGGTGTTAGCTTGAAACAAGATATTCCAGCTGGTCAGCAAGCAGGTACATACACCTTGCCAATGACACAAACTGTTGCTGCTATCTAAATAGTTAAGACATTTATAAAAACGGGCACCCCTGCGGATGTCCGTTTTAATTTGCGTAAGACAGTAGTCATAAGCAGATTATCTTGGTATAATAGGTAGTATAGTTTGTAAGGAGGGTTATGAATAGTTTATTGTGGCGTAAAATAGTTGGAGCAGCTATTATTGTAGGGCTGATTTTACCCGCGTCAGTATCCGCTGCGGGAATTGGTGGTCGGCCAGCTAATCCAGATCCAAACAACCCGAGGACCCAATCAATTTTTATATACAATCTATCTGGTGGCGCCGCAAAATCAGATCAACTACATCTTCAGAATGGACTAGATGAAAAAGCAACGGTTGAGGTTTATGCGGTTGATGGCACGGTAACGGCGACTGGTGATATGACCTGCAAGCAAAAAGTGGAGGATAAGGTTGACGCTGGTAAATGGGTTAGCATCCCTAAACAGGAGATAACGCTCGAGGCAAAGGAAAGTAAGCTGGTGGACTTTACGGTTAGGGTTCCTAGTAAGGTGGATGTTGGTGAACATAACGCCTGCATTGTTGTGCAGCGTAAAAATACTCAACCTGTAGCAACGGGCGGCGTCCAGGTACAAACCCGTCAGGCGATTCGCATGGCGATAGTTGTTCCTGGAAATATTCATCGTGATGTGACAATTGATAAATTTGATATTAAGAATGAAAACGGTAATCAGTTGTATGAAATTGCGCTGAAGAATTCTGGTAATGTATCTGCTGATGTCGATATTAAATTGGTAGTCAAGGATGCGGCAGGTAATGTTGTTTATAAGAATGGTGGCGTAAATGCAACGATTGCTAATGAAATACGTCAATTCCGCTATGAAAGTAAGCTGGCGCCTTTCTGGGGAGGTAAATATAAAGCAGAGCTCTCGATTTCTTACAAGAAAAAGGCTGGCGAATGGGGGATTGGTCAGAATCAGAGTGAACTAATAACGAAGGACATTGAGCCCAAAGAACTGTTTTTCTGGCCGTCAATTATGGCTTTGGCGATAATTGGTGGCGCCTTGTTGTTGGTTATTCTGCTATTGATTGGCTTTATTGTCGCAATTAAGCGCCGCAAAAAATCAGTTAAATTTGGTAATCGTTAGTATTTTAGCAGGGTTGGAAATAAAAATATCTTGGGATTTTGGTAAAAACGCGCTACAATGTGAGTAGGGCGTTTTTGCGTGTGTCTGAGGAGGTTTTTCTCTGATGAAGCCAACGCAAAATGAGCGGCTATCAACCGCGAAGTCTGCGGGAAGAAATCGGTATGATTTTGAATCAGCTGAGATTAGACCCCGCCGCGACTCACTGCGACAAAGTGAACAATTAAGCGCTAAAAGAATCACTTCTTTTGGAATCGAGATGGTACCGTCCGTTTGAAACACCTCCAGCGGATTCTCGAAATCAAAAGAGGTGATTTTTATATTTAAATAAGGAGATACAATGAAATTCAAACACGGCACACGCCGCCGGGCGGCAGAATACGAAAAGGATTGGGTGCAGCGATGGAAGGACGATCAGACGTTTGAAAAGTCGGTGGCACAGCGGTCGGCAGATAATGCCTACGTTTTTTATGACGGGCCACCGTTTATTACTGGCGTACCGCATCATGGTACGTTACTGAGCTCAATCGTCAAGGACGCCGTGCCGCGTTACTGGACGATGAAAGGCAAGCGCGTGGAGCGCCGCTGGGGGTGGGATTGCCATGGCCTACCGGCAGAGAATTTCGTCGAAAAGCAGATGAATATCGTGGACCGGCGGCAGATTGTGGCGAGTAGTGATCAGCCAGCGCCGCTGGATAAAGACGGTAATCCTTTGCCAACCATCAGCCTGGAAAAATACATCATCAAGGCGCGCGAAAGCATGGTAGCGAACAGCGAAACCTGGCAGGGCGTGATCGATCGAATCGGCCGCTGGGTAGACTTTACGGGTGCCTACCGCACTATGGACAAGGACTTTATGGAGAGCGTCTGGTGGGCCTTTAAGCAGTTGTATGAGGCTGGCAAAATCTACGAAGGCGAAAAGGTACTGATGTACGACACGAAGTTTGCTACCCCTGTCAGCAAGGCCGAAGTGACCATGGACAACGACGCCTACCAAACGGTGACCGACCCGAGTGTGTATGTGAAGTTTAAGCTGCCTGATGAAGACGTTGCTGTTTTGGCTTGGACTACCACGCCATGGACATTGCCAGCTAACCTGATGTTGGCCGTCAATCCGGAGATGACGTATTGCGAAGTGCTGGTGGGGGGTGAAAAGCTCATTATCGCCGAAGAAGCCCTCGAGCGCACCCTGCAGGACGAAAAGCATCAGCCGCTTGATTACAAAGTATTACGCAAATTCCCCGGTAGCGAATTGGTGGGTAAAACCTATCAGTCGCTCGATACGGGCTCGGCCTGGCCAGATAACGACAAGATCCACACCATTTACGCGGCGGATTTCGTCTCGCACGAGTCAGGTACGGGCATCGTGCACATCGCGCCGGCTTATGGTGAGGACGACTTTGAGCTGGCCAAACGCCACGGCATTAGTGCCTTCCATGTCATTGATGATAACGGCTACTATACCGATGGCAATTACAAAGGCCTCGAGGTGTGGGATAATAACAAGTTCATCGCCAAAGACCTGAAGGAAAAGGGCGCGGTGTGGAAGATCGAGTACATTCGTCACGAATACCCGTTCAACCCGCGTAGCAAACAGCGCATCATGTACCGGGCCATCCCCAGCTGGTTCTTTGACATTCAGGGGCAAAAGCCGCTGATGCTGGAGCAGAACGAGCATATTAATTGGTTCCCGGCTCATCTGAAACATGGTCGTTTTGCCAAAAATATCGAGCAGGCACCAGACTGGAACCTGAGCCGTGACCGCTTCTGGGCGACGGCTATGCCAGTGTGGAAGGGTGACCGCGGCACGGTGAGGGTGGTTGGCTCGTATGCGGAGCTGAAGGAATTGAGCGGCGTGGAGCTGGATGATTATCACCGCCCGTGGGTGGATGACATTACTTTTGAAATCGACGGCGAAACGTTTACCCGCATTGATAAGGTACTGGACTGTTGGTTTGAGAGCGGTAGTATGCCGTTTGCCCAGCTACATTATCCGTTTGAAAACCAGGCCAAGTTTGAGCAGAATTACCCAGCGGATTTCATCGTTGAGTACATTGGCCAAGTGCGGGCATGGTTTTACTATGTACATGCTGTCAACGCCGCCTTGGCCGAAATCGGTGCCTTTGGCGAGGCTGGCGCGCAGCACAAAAACGCCTACAGTAATGTCATCACTACTGGTGTGGTGGCGGGCAATGACGGCCGCAAGATGAGTAAATCCCTGGGTAACTTTACTGATCCGAACGAGCTGATGGATAAGTTTAGTGCTGATTCCTTACGCTTCCTATTACTGAGTAGCCCGCTACTTAACGGCGAGGACTTTGCTCTGCATGACAAGGACGTAGGTGATGTGGCACGCAAGCTCAGTATGATTTGGAATATGTATGATTTCTTTACCATGTACGCGGAGGTTGACGGCTGGGAATTTGATGGTGAATTGAGAGATCCACTCAGTGATCTGACCAACCCGCTTGATATCTGGATCGTCAGTCGGCTGCATCAGTTGGTGGCAGAGGTTGAGCGTCACATGGATACCTACAATATTCCTGATGCGCTGAGCCCGATTTTGCCATTCCTGGATGACGCGTCCAACTGGTACGTTCGTCGCGGTCGCCGCCGCTTCTGGAAGTCTGAAGATGATGGCGATAAGAACGATGCTTACCGGACGCTGCATTATGTTCTGGTGTGTCTGAGCTACATTTTGGCGCCATTTACACCGTTTTTGGCTGAGGAGTTGTATCACAATTTGACAGGTGATGATGAGTCGATTCATTTGAAGGATTGGCTGCCAGCAGGTGAAATCAATAGAGCAATATTGCGTGATATGAATGCTTTGCGCGTTGCCGTGAATGACGGCTTGTCGAAGCGCGCCGCAGCTGGAATTAAGGTTCGTCAGCCACTAGCGTCCGCCAAGCTTGTCAGTACTATTTCTGGTAATACAACTGATGAAGTCAGGCAGTTCTTAGTTGATGTTGCGTGTGACGAGTTGAACGTTAAATCAGTAGAAGTTGCCACCGACTCAGAGCTTGAGGTTAATGAATCATCAGTACAGCCAAGCGTTGTCTATGATTTCGTCATTACTCCTGAACTGAAGCGTGAAGGATTGGTGCGTGAGATTATTCGCCACGTCCAGAGCGCACGTAAGAAAGCTGGGCTGCAGGTAGACGATCGGATTGAGCTTGCTATTTTTAGTGCGGATACAGAAATTACTCAAGCTATCAATACGTTTGCCGAAGTTATTACTGCCGAGACATTGGCTGTAAAATTAGACTCTACAGTAAATGATGCGGAAAAATATGACGTTAAAATTGACGATAAAATGGTAGCAATATCATTGCAAAAGGCTAAATAAGCTTAAGTCTGTCAATTGAAATAAGTAGCCTCCTTAGCGTAAGAGGCTACTTTATTGACTTTTTATAATATTTATGTTAATATTGTAATCAGTTACAAGTAAAGATAAAAATTATGCAAAATTTATTTAATAAATTATTTGGTCGTAAAGTAGGATTTTTGCCGGTTGATCCACTTGCTGATGGTCTTGCCGAGGAAATTATCAAGGAGCAGCAGGAGCCGCAGGCAATTCATTTGGATGTCGATGAGATAGAGGATATTCGTCAATTCTGGTCTCGTGTTGGTAGTGGTTATGATGACTATGGTTTATAATTAGCCTATAGATGATGAGTATACTTATAAAGAGTTGAAGATATGGGAGGTAAGTGTGATCACTAAAGCTATCATTCCAGTTGCCGGTTGGGGTACGCGGATGCTACCGATTACCAAATCAATCGAAAAGTGTATGCTGCCGGTGGGGACGCGGCCGGTTGTTGATTATATCGTGCAAGATATTGTTCGGGCGGGCGTGAAGGATATTTATTTCGTGGTCGGTGAACAAAGCACTCAGGTACAGAGTTATTATCGGTCAAATATTCAGCTGAACGATTATTTGCGGCGCGCTGGTAAACAGGACAAATTAGCTCTGGTAGCGCCGCTCCGTGACGTGCGAATACATTTTTTAACCCAGCCAAGTACTGGGGGTTATGGCACGAGCATCCCGGTGGGATTGGCGAGTGAATTCATTGAGCCGGGTGAGTCGGCGTTTGTGGTGATGGGCGATCAATTTTTCTGGCGTGTTGACGGCGGTTCAAATGCCGCAGACTTGGCAGAGCTGGTGAAGTCGCGTGGGCTGTCGGCTGGTTTGTTGGGTAATCCTGTTGAAGAAGCTTTTATTCCTCAGACGGGTATCATCGAAACTGACGAGCAGGGCAATTTTGTCCGCATCATTGAGAAGCCAAGATTAGAAGAAGCGCCAAGTAACCTCAGCAATTCAAGCTTTTACGTTCTCAACAAAGAAATTTTCGAACTGGCACGGACATTGCCTGCCAATCCACAGCGCGGTGAATTTGAGCTGACTGACGCCATCAACGCGTACATTGCGAGTGGCGGTATCATCGCGGTGGGCGAGGCCAAGGGCGACTATATGGAATGCGGTTCGCCCAGTGGCTGGTTGCGGGCAAATAACGCCATGGCTGAGTTACAGAGAAACTAGTTGCATGTATCGTCCGTCTCTGTTATAATTAGATACTGATAGTAAATATATATTAAGGAACGAAATGAAAGCAGTCGTAAAAATCTCTGGCAAACAGTATATTGTCAGCGAAAAAGAGTCCCTCTTGGTGGATCTCCTCCCTGAAGGCACAAAAGAACTCACTCTCGACGCACTTTTAGTGATTGATGGTGATAAAACAAAAGTTGGCACACCAACCGTAAAAGGCGCGGTGGTGAAGGCAAAAGTTGTTGAGGCGGAAGTCAAAGGCGATAAAATCCGCGTTATCCGCTACAAGAGCAAAAAACGCGTTCACAAAGAAACTGGTCATCGCCAGAAGTACACCAAGATTCAGATTACGTCAATCAAATAATTGAAAGAGCCGCTTCCATCAGAGAAGCGGTTTTTTGGTGTCTGTTATTTCTGTTTCGCTCATGCTATAATTAGGGCAGGTAAAAAGGGGAACGAATGACAAAAATCATTGCGGTGACAAATCAAAAAGGTGGCGTCGGCAAAACAACGACGTCAATTAACGTAGCATATTTTTTGGCAAAGGCTGGAAAAAAAACATTGTTGGTGGATTTTGATCCGCAGGGCAACGCAACCAGCGGTCTGGGGGTTGATAAGCAGAATCTGGGCGCAACGATATCTGAGGTGATTATGCGACAAATTGATTTGGCGAATATTGTCCTGCCGACCGAATATAAAAATCTGTCGATTGCACCAGCCACGCCTCACCTGGCAAATACAGAAGTTGAACTAGCCCAGGCGGAAGGCAGGTTTATTCGTTTGCGTGAGGCGTTAAAAAAAGCAACAGACTATGATTATATCATTATTGATAGCCCGCCGAGTCTGAGCTTGTTGACCGTTAATGGCATGATTGCCGCTAATTATGTACTGCTGCCAGTTCAGGCGGAATTTTATGCGCTGGAGGGATTGGGGCAACTACTTGAAAGTATGAAATTGATAAAGAAGGGGCTTAATCCACCTTTGGAATTATTGGGTGTTTTGCTGACGATGATGGATTCTAGAACTACATTGTCTGGGCAAGTTCATGCGGAAATTAAGAAGTATTTTCCGGATAAAATTTTTAAGAATAACATTCCACGAAATATTCGCTTGGCAGAGGCACCTAGTCACGGCGCGCCAGTTGGCGCCTATGATCGATTTTCAAAGGGCTCTCGCGCCTATAAAGCATTAACGAAGGAAATTATAGAGAGGGTGGAGCGATGAAAAAAGGTTTAGGTAGGGGTTTCGAGTCGTTGATCCCAACTAATTTGATTGATGAAACATTTGATCCGACAGCGCAACAGGATGAAAAAGTGTCGCGCTTGAGAGATATTGCAATTGATAGAGTTGTTCCAGATCCAGATCAGCCGCGTCGCTTTTTTGATGAGGCCGCCCTGAATGAGCTGGCAGAGTCGGTGCGTGAGCACGGTGTGGTCCAGCCAATTGTGGTGACGCCAAAGGGCGATAAATATTTGATTGTGGCGGGAGAAAGGCGCTGGCGTGCTGCTAATAAGGCTGGATTAACAGAAGTGCCTTGTATTGTTAGGAGCATGAACGACCAGAATCGTTTGGAGATTTCTTTGATTGAGAATTTGCAGCGGCACGATTTGAATGCGTTGGAGACAGCTACAGCCTATCAGAAACTACGTGACCAGTTTAATATGACTTTAGAGGAGATTGGTAAGCGTTTAGGTGGTAAGTCCATTAGCGCCGTCAGTAATACGCTGAGACTACTGAAATTGCCAAAGTCTGTACAGAAAGCACTGTTTGAGGGAAGGCTGAATGAGGGCCAGGCTAGGCCGCTTATTGGTCTACCTGAAGAAGCGGCGGAAGATATTATGGAGCGGGCGATTCGTGAAGAATGGTCGGCGCGTCGGGTTGAGCAGGTGGTGACGCTGTGGAAGCAGGCTAAGGATAGTCCAATTGAGAATAAACGTCGTCCGGCGGATATGCCGCATGCGGACGTGGTGGCGAGCCTATCTAAGAGGTTTGGCACAGGTGTGAAGATCCGTACTAACGGGCGTGGAGCGGGTCAGATTAGTATCAAATTTAAGGATGGTCTTGAGTTTGAGCGAATACGAGAATTGCTTGAAAGATAGTTTTATTGGTATTAGAAAGAGCGAATTTTATTGAAGGGGAATATCCGCAAACTAACGGGACCAACTATGTCGTATAGAGGTATTGGTCCCATGCAGTTTCGGGAGTCGCATGAATAGCTACCTTGTCGGTGGTCGCCCATAACGAACACGGTGCCATCGGGCACGGTTGAATCAACATCGCCAGAAGTTGGTTGACCTGGCTCATTTTTATTAACAGAGGTGTCTGGATTGAAGCCATTAGGGTTTTCTTTATTGTAGACTGTCACGGTACCGTTTTTAACTGTTACTCTTTCTCCGGCAAATGCTATAATTCGCTTAACAATGTATTCATCCTTACCGGTTGAGGCGTTAAAATTAGGGTTCTTAAAAACAATAATCTCACCGCGCTTGGGAATGTAGTTCTTATTCTGTAATTTTGAAGATGTAACTGGCAAGCGATTGACGATTAACCGGTCACCGGTATACATGGTAGTTTCCATACTGGCGCCTTCGACGTTAAATGTTTGAAACACAAATGTGTTCAATAAAATAGTGCCAATCACCACTCCTACAACGAAAATGACCATTCCCAGGCCATCTTGTAACTTTGGATGACGATCCATAAAAGTAGCGTCCATTGCTTTAATTATAAGCGTTTCGTGTGCTATAATCAATAGATATGAAATCACGCAAACAGTCGATGGACGGTTTTGTCACCGGACGACCGCAGCGAGCTTCGTTGGGGGAAATTTCTAGTAAGAAAACGACCACAATCGGGCGTGTTAGTGATACCCAGGACAAGCCACGTGCTTTGAGTAATATTCAAGGTAATGTTCAACGTCCAGCTTCTACTGCCAATAAATTAAAGCAGAATATTAGCGAATCATTGGCAGCTATTGATGAGAGCGCCAAGCCATCACATCGACAGGAGCGGAAGCAAAAACGTAAGAAAAAGCTTATCGTGAGGGTTATTCTTGCGATTATTGGGATTATAATAGCGATTGTTGCTGGCTGGTTACTCTTGAAGATATGGCAAACAATGCACAGTGTATTTGGTAATGGTAATATCTTCGATTTATTCTCGCAGCAGAAATTAAAAGAGGATTCTTATGGACGAAGTAATGTGCTGATTCTCGGTACAACTGATGACGATCCAGATCATCCGGGTGCAACACTCACTGACTCGATGATGGTCCTTAGTGTTAATCAGACGAAAAAGGATGCTTACATGTTTAGTATTCCACGGGACCTATACGTTAAGTTTGGCATGGCATGTAATTCCGGCTATGCTGGTAAAATTAACGAATATTTTGGCTGTGTAAATAATGGCAATAGTCCGGAGGCCGAGACTGAGCGGATGGACAAAACAAAGAAATTCATCGGCGATATTTTTGGTATGGATATTCAATATGTGGCACATATCAATACAGCAGTGATTCGTGACGCGGTTAATGCGGTTGGTGGCGTTACGGTCAATGTGCAGAGTCGCGATCCGCGAGGAATTCTCGATCCAAGCATGGACTGGATGTGCCGTGCTAGGGAATTAAATGCTCAGCAGCGTCGAGCGCGTTGCCCAACTGGACATTACATGCAGCTGACTAATGGTAGTCATGAGATGGACGGTGAAAAGGCTATGTGGTTCTCTAGGGCTCGTGGACTGGTCGCACCGACATACGGCCTGGAACAGTCTAACTTTGACCGTGAGAAGAACCAGCAGTTGGTATTGATGGCTCTTAAGAGTAAGGCAACCTCTACTGGTACTTTAACAAACTTTGGTAAAGTGACTTCACTAATGGATGCTATGGGTAAGAATTTGCGTACCAATATAGATACGAAAGAGATTCGGACTATTATGAACCTGGCGTCAGAAATCAAGGAATCCGATATTCATCGGTTGAGCTTTGTGGAGTCAGACAATACATTGATGACAACTGGTACAGCAGGTGGTGCAAGTATAGTTCAACCAGCCGCAGGACTGTATGATTATAGCGATATTCGTGCTTATATAAAGTCAGAAATTTACTCCACGCCGCTATCCAAGGAAAAGGCAACGGTTGCTGTCTTGAACGGTAGCGGCATAAGTGGCGCTGCGCAGAAAGAGGCGGATAGACTGTCGGAGTTAGGTCTAAAAGTAGTTCATGTTGGCAACGCCCCGGGCAACGAGAAGTCGACAAAAACTCGCGTCTATCAATTGCCAGCCGGTAAAGAAAAATCTGCTACAAAATCGAAGTTTGAGGAAATGTATGGTTCAGTTTCGTCTGACTCTCCAAAATATAACCTAAGCGTTGACGCCCAGTTTATCGTTGTGGTGGGATCTGGATCATAGTTTGGTATAATAGAAGGAGTTATGGAGTTACTAAAAACAGTTAAACGCAGGACATTTTGGAGTGAACTGGTTTACTATGTCTTAAATATTGGCTTAGCGGCGGTACTATTTGCTATTGCCCAGACTATTCAGTCGCCATATCCAGCATTAGCGCTTGTTGTGCTGAGTAAATGGCGCATAATCGCCGTACGGCCACGTTTTTGGTGGGCAAACATGCAGGCTAATTTGGTTGATTTAACTGTTGGTGTCGGCGTGGTTGGCTTGATGTATTTATCTACGTCAAGTTTATATTTCCGAGCTTTCTTAGCGGTACTCTACGCTATTTGGCTGATTGTAATTAAGCCAATGTCGAAGCGTTGGCAAGTGGCTTTGCAGTCAGCTATCGCTATTTTTATTGGGGTTACCGCACTAATGGCCGTATCTTATGATTGGCCAGTTTCTGTGGTCGTTTTCCTAATGTTCTTAATCGGCTATAGTACGGCACGTCATTTCCTACACAGCTACGACGAGAGACAAACTGTACTATTGTCTGCAATTTGGGGGGTCGTCTTTGCTGAATTAGGCTGGTTGGCTTATCATTGGGCGTTTGTCTACGGTGGTTTGTTATTCGGTGGTGTTCCGCAAATTACCATAATTTTGCTGTTGCTATCGCTCGTTACCAGCAAGGCTTATCAGTCGTATAAAAAGCATAAAATTGTTCGTTTTTCAGATATATCCGGGCCGGTAATCCTTACAATTGCTATTATATTCGTGATGTTTGCGTTTCTCAATTCGGTGACTATTTAATTGATAGGGGGTGAAAATATATGCAAAATTCTGGCAAACAGAAGAGATTAGCCTTATGGTTGGTTGGTGGTGTGGTGGGCGCTGCCACACTGGTTAGCATAATATTCTTAACGAGTTGGATAACGCTTCAGCTGGCTAATCGTCTATCTCAAGACGTAAAGCATGACGGTAATTCAATAACAGTAAGCGATGGCGACGTCTCAAAAGTTGTTGATAAAGTTTCACCTAGTGTCGTTTCTATAGTTGTCTCTAGTGAGGATTCTGAGAAGATGGGCGCCGGGACTGGCGTTATTATTAGCGCTGATGGTTATGTTTTGACAAATAAGCATGTTGTTAAAAATTCTCAAAAAATTAGAGTAGTTACACATAATGGAGACCAATTTACCGACGTTTCATTGGTCGGTGTCGATCCACTTAATGACATTGCGTTTTTAAAAATCAAAGATGCTAAGAAGCTGCCAGTGGCAGAGCTTGGTAATTCTGGCACGGTAAAAGTTGGGCAAAAAGTTGTTGCTATCGGGAATTCTCTGGGGCAATATCAGAATACTGTGTCCAGCGGTATAATTTCCGGTAAAGGACGACCAGTTGTAGCAAGTTCTGACTCTAGGGGTTCTAAAACAGAAAGCTTAACTGACCTGTTGCAGACTGACGCGCCGATTAACCTTGGCAATTCTGGTGGGCCACTTATTAATATGGCAGGACAGGTGATTGGCATCAACACAGCTATCGCCTCTGACGCACAAAGCATCGGTTTTGCTATTCCAATTAACGCCGTAAAAGGTATGGTGAGAGGCGTTATAAGCGGCAAGGGTGTCCAGAAGGCTTATCTGGGCGTCCGCTACGCATCTATTACGCCAGACATTCAGTCAGAATATAAGCTGCCGGTAAAGTCTGGCGCTTACATCAATGGAGGGTCGGAGTCCACTATAGAAAAAGATGGTCCAGCCGATAAAGCTGGTATAAAAAGTGGTGACATCATCACTAAGATTAATGATAAAAATGTTGGTGAGGACGGTAGTTTATCGACTTTAGTGTCTGAGTTTTTGCCGGGAGAGACAGTTAAGGTTACGGTTTTGCGCAATAATAAAGAGCTGGTTTTAGATTTGGTTTTGGGTACATATGAGCCGCAGAGCTAGAATATAGTTAAGCCTTTTTTCTTCTTTGAATCCGTTTTTTATAGCAGTATCGATAATTCTACTATGTTGGCAGGGGTCGGCCTCAATGAATAGTAGTCCATTTGAAGTGAGACACCGTGACGCCTGTGATATTAATTCTAAGATTAGTTTAAGTCCTTCATCCTCAGCAAAGAGGGCAATTTCTGGCTCGTATTTGAGCTCTGGTGAAACGTCCCAATCCTTATCAACATAGGGTAGATTAGCAAAAATATAGTCAACTGGTCTAATTTGCCCATTAAGTAAAGACTGCTGCTGAATTGTGACGTCTGCTTTCAGTGTGTCGGCGTTTTTTTCGGCAATTTTCAGAGCTGGTTTGCTAACATCGGACAAAATAACAGACAGGTTATTCCTCTCTAGTTTGGCGATTATTCCCAGACAACCAGAACCAGTACCTACGTCAATGAGGGTTTTTTCAGTAATTTCACTAGCGGTCAATTCTAAGAATAAAGAAATCAAATCTTCGGACTCTGGGCGGGGAATTAGAACTGATGGCGATACGGTAAATCTGCGGCCATAAAATTCTTTGTAGCCCAGAATATAAGCGATTGGTACGCGGTCTAATCTTAAATCTAATCTGGCATTGGCGATGTCAAATTTTCTGGGGTCAATTTCTTCATCCAGGTAAGCGTGTAGGTAAGTGCGGTTTTTCCGCAAAGTGTTGGCTAATATTAATTCAGCGTCTAATCTGGCGGACGAAATTCCAATATTTTTCAGGGATTTGGTCGCTGTTTTTAACCAGTCAGAGATAATCATATAGTTAATTATAACATATATCTATGGAATGTAAAAAGTGAAAGTACTTGCAAAATTACAGCAAGATTGTAGAAGATATTGACAAATAAAGCCAAAGATAGTATTATATTGTTTATATTATTAAGCAAAAGAAATGGACGATATTAAATAGTATGGTAGAAAGAAAGTATGAACTTCCCACCACCAGTAATGTGATTATGGGAATAGGCCTTGGTCTGGGGAGTGATGGAGGTGGAATAAGGCCTATGGATACAATAACCGAAGGGACAGCAACAGAGAGCGATACTGAAAGGTTGTTGAGCCGGTGGGAAGAGGCGCGTAGAAATATGACTCCTGAAGAACAGAGAACTGCTAATGAAGCTGCTATCCGGGCTCTATATGAAAAGTATATGAAGCGTGCAGGTAATGAATCTTTGAGTCCGGAGCATCGAGAAAAATGGGATAAGGCTGCACGTGATCTAGAAGATAAATATACAGATTTATTTAATGATTAGCGTTCTTCGCTTTTAATTCACGCTCATATCTCTGTAGATTCTCAATCAAATCGTCGATATCCCCGTTCATTGCAGCGGGGATATTGCTGCGGCTGTAGTGAATGCGGTGGTCGGTAATGCGATCTTGTGGGAAGTTGTAGGTGCGAATCTTCTCTGAGCGGTCGCCAGTTCCAACCAGAGAGCGACGCTCGGCGGTTAATTTTGCGTTTTCCTCATCAATTTTCATTTGTAATAGGCGTGAACGTAGCACACTGAGTGCTTTTTCCTTGTTTTTAATCTGAGATTTCTCGTCTTGGTTGGTAACGACAATACCGGTCGGCAGGTGGGTGATACGCACTGCTGAGTCGGTGGTGTTGACGCTCTGACCACCATGTCCGCCTGAGCGGAATACGTCGACCCGGAGGTCGTTCGCATTTATCTCGACATCAGCCTCTTCAGCTTCTGGCAATACCGCAACCGTGGCGGTTGAAGTGTGAACTCGTCCTTGACTTTCGGTAACTGGCACACGTTGGACTCGATGTACGCCGCCCTCAAATTTTAATTGAGCGTATGGTGAGTCTCCCTTAATACTAAAGATTACTTCTTTATAGCCGCCAGAATCGTTGGGTGATTGGTCGATCAGTTTAGTTCGGTAATTGTGTGCCTCGCACCAGCGTAAATACATGCGGTATAGTTCCGCCGCGAATAATGACGCTTCGTCGCCGCCTGCACCGGCACGTATTTCCATGATGATATTTTTTTCGTCGTTAGGGTCTTTGGGGGTGAGTAGGATAAACAACTCTTCTTCAAGTTCTGCCAACCTCGCTTCGGTTTCAGCAATTTCCACTTTTGCTAGTTCTGCCAATTCATCACCGCCAGTAGCGAGTTCTTTGGCTTCCGCTAAATTGCTAGTTAACTGCTGACGCTCAGTTGCTTTTGCAATCAAGGTTTCCAACTCTGAAAATCGCTTATTTTTTGCTGTAAAATCTGGTGCATTATAAGCGTCTGGTCGTGCTAAAAAATCGCCCAGCTCGGATCGCTCAGCGTTTAATGCTTCTATATCTAGTGCGATTTTAGTCATACTATAAAATTATACCACAGGCAAGCTGACTTATGTGCTGCAAAGATGTGCGGAGATTGTGATATATTATGTCGTGGCGTAACGATTGTCACGTTGGACTAGCCGTGCTTTAATGAGAGTATGAAGTTTGCAACCTGGCGTGAGTTTGTTGAGGATCAGGCTGAACAGCCTTATTTTCGGGCGTTGATGAATCGGGTTGATGCGGAGCGTGAGAGATTTGATATTTATCCGCCACGTCAGGATATGTTTTCATGTTTCGCGGCTTGCTCGCTGGACAGAGTGAAAGTGGTAATCATTGGGCAAGACCCGTATCACGGGCCAGGGCAGGCGCATGGTATGAGTTTTTCGGTGCGTCCTAGCGTGAAATTGCCACCAAGTTTGCAAAATATATTCAAAGAGCTTGTGGATAATATCGGCGGTGATATGCCGACTAGTGGTTTTTTGGAACCGTGGGGCAAGCAGGGCGTGCTGATGATGAACACTAGTTGGAGCGTTCGTCGTGGCCAGGCGGGTAGTCATGCCGGATATGGTTGGATGGAATTTTCCGAAAATTTACTAAAAATGCTTAATAATTATGATCAGCCGCTAGTATTTATCCTTTGGGGTGCGCACGCTCAAAAAGTTGGACAGGCGATTACTAATCCGAAACATTTGAAAATATCTAGTGCGCATCCGTCGCCGTTTTCGGCGCATCGAGGGTTCTTTGGTAGTCGGCCGTTCTCGCGTGCTAATGATTTTCTGGTGCAACAGGGTCGCGAGGCAATTGACTGGCAGCTGCCTTGATTGATGAAGGACAAGTTTTATGTGGTATTACGCTACTTATTAATAAAAAACCACCCAACTATTGGGTGGTTTTTAAAGCGCAATACCTTACTATTTGCTAGATTTCTTAGCCTTTTTATCTGATTTTGGAGAATCAGCTTTTGTGGCTTTATTGGCGTTAGCTTTCTTGGCTTTATTTGCCAATTCGGCACGGCGAGCTTCAGCTGCTGCCTGACGTGCCTTAAAGCGATCAACACGACCTTCGGTGTCGATAATCTTTTCCTCGCCAGTAAAGAATGGGTGTGAAGCTGACGAGATGTGGACTTTCACGAGAGGGTAGGTATTGCCGTCTTCCCATTTGATGGTGTCTGTTGTCTGCGCTGTTGACTGAGTCAAGAACGCAAAGCCCGCTTGATCGTCGCTAAATACGACAGGGCGATAGTTCTGTGGGTGAATACTGCTTTTCATAACCTTGGTATTTTAGCAAAAAACCGCAGGTATTGCAATATTTACCGAAAGGGGAGTGCGGACGCCTTGACGTATACGTAAAAAGTAGCGCATAATTACAAATGAGATATCCTAATTTAGGAGGAGGAATCATGCAAGAGAGTTCTACTATATATAATAAGAACATAGGTGTTAGATCGGGGTATTTAACAGGAGAAGCTCTCCGTCGTTCTAAGGAGTTGGCTATGGCGAAAGAGGTAGGGATGATATTAGAAAATCCTGATAAAACCGAATCTTTTGAGCTATATAATTCGGGAGAGCCAGAGCATATGATAGCGCTAGTTGGCGGTGAGTTTGGGGTTAGAATGGAGCAGACGCCGGGTAGGCCTAAAGAGGTAACTGCAAAATTATTTAGGCCTCATGAGACGATTCAAGATTCATATAGAGAAGTGTTGCTAGATATCCACACTTCGGTTGTAGCCTTTGATGCGCGTCGTATATGCGTAGAAGATGGAGTTCCTTCGGGAGAAAAAGTTTCATTGCTATTCTTTAAGCTGTCAGCAAACGTATCGGGTGAGCCAACTCCGCCTATGACCGTGGAAGATTTGAACCGTAAGACTAGTACTTATGGCGCCGTCGTTTCGGATAGTGGAATTGAGTATTTTGAGTTTACTGAAGATTGTGATGTTAAAAAGGTATCTTCTATAAATTCGCCTCTAGATACTAGTTTAGAAAGAATAGAGCTTAGCGAGGAATTGGAAAAATTCGTTCAATCTCGTCAAGGGGTGGTTGCCTCTGACGGTGATTAGTGGTACAATTGCCAAGTAACTAATTTTAATGACACAATCCGTTTCACACTCCAAATCGTGAGCGGATGAGGCAAAAGGAGAAGGAAATGTCTGTAAAGGTAGACATTAAGGCTTTGCTGGAGTCAGGTGTTCACTTTGGACACAAAACCAGCCGCTGGCACCCAAAGATGGCGCCATATATTCACAGTAAGCGTCAGGACAGTCACATCATTGACTTGGTCAAGACGGTTGAAGCTTTGGACAAGGCGCTACCAGAACTAACAAAAATTGCAGCATCAGGCCGCAAAGTATTGTTTGTTGGTACGAAAAAGCAGGCTAAAGACGTTGTGCGTCAGGCAGCTGAAAAAATCAATCAGCCATATGTGGTTGAGCGCTGGATTGGTGGTATGTTGACCAACGGTTCAACGATTACTCAGCAGATCAAGAAGCTGAAGAACCTGGAAAAGCGCATGGCGTCAGGTGATTTGGAAAAGCGCTACAACAAACTGGAAGTGCAGCGTTTCCAAGAGGAAATTGATAGCTTGAACATTAAGTATGGCGGCATCAAAGACTTGATGGGCAAGCCAGGCGCAGTGGTCGTGGTTGATGCATTGACTGATGCAAATGCAGTTCGCGAAGCTCAGACGTTGGGCGTGCCAGTATTTGCTATCGTTGATACCAATGTCAATCCAACTGGCATTGACTACGTTATCCCAGGTAACGATGACGCCATCAAGGGTATTCAATTGTTGTTGGATTATTTCACCGAAGCTGTTGCTGAAGGTGCGGGTAGTGTAAAAACTGAAGAAAAACCAGTGAAAAAAGAGGAGAAATAGGATGGGCGTTTCTGTTGATGACATTAAAAAATTGCGCGAATTGACAGGTGTAGGTTTGACTGATGCCAAAAAAGCGTTGGTTGAAGCTGATGGCGACTTTGATAAGGCACTGGAAGAGATGCGCAAAAAAGGTTTGACCAAAGCTGAGAAAAAGGGCGACCGCGAAGCGCGTGAGGGTTTGATTGAGAGCTATGTTCACTCTGGTCGAATTGGCGTGATTGTCGAGGTTAACTGTGAGACTGACTTTGTGGCACGTTTAGATGATTTTAAGACATTGGCGCACGAAATCGCTATGCAGATTGCAGCCATGAACCCGAAGTATGCTTCTACGGAGGATATTCCAGCTGAAGAGATGGAGCGGGTGAAGGCTGAGTTGATGGCGAGCGAAGCACTAGCAAGCAAGCCTGAAGAGATGCGCGAGAAGATCGTAGCTGGTCAGCTGAACAAGCACTTTGCTGAGCAGGTTCTTATGAGTCAGGCGTACATTTTGGACGATTCTAAGACTGTTGAACAGCACATTAAGGAAGCGATTGCTAAATTGGGCGAGAACATTGTGGTTCGCCAATTTAAGCGAATTGAACTTGGTGTCAGCGAATAGATTTTACGCACAGAAAAGAAATCGGTTGCAGCAATGTGGCCGATTTTTTGTTTTGTCAATAGTTACCATAAGTATATTGACAATATCACAAATATATTCCAGCATGACGATAAAACGCATCCGCCTTCTTATGAGAGGGCGGATTTTTATTGCGTGGAAATAATGAGACAGCCATCTTTTTGGTGGCGTGAGTCTGTCGTGGTGACGATGAATTGATGATGCTGAATGGTTTCCTGGAGGAGTTTTTCGCGGGTGGCGTCTAGCTCCGAGAAAACGTCGTCTAGTAGAATTAATGGTCGCGATTGGCTGATTTCTGTTTGGAGCTCCAATTCTAGTAGCTTAAAGGCTAGCATAATAGTGCGCATTTCGCCGCGCGAGGCGACCTTAATGGCGGGCTGGTCATGGAGAAAAATTGTGAAATCTTCACGGTGTGGGCCGACAGAAGTGAAGCCTGTAGCAATTTCATATTCGCGAGCTTTCTCTAGGTGGTTAAGTAAAGATTGGTCGTAGTTTTTTAGGGGTGCAGTGGTGCTATACTCTATTGATAATTGTGTGTTTTTTCCTGCTAGTGATTCGTATAAGTTTTTTATACGAGGCTCGTTAGCTTGGAGAAATTTAGCTCTTTTTTGGGCGATGTTGGTTGCGTATTGAACAAATTTTATATCCCATGCAAACAGGTTATCGCGCCAGATTTGCGAATCTTCTTGATGTGATTTTAGGAGCTCGTTACGCTGTAATAGTGTGCGATTGAAGGCTCGCAGGTCAGTGTCGTATTTGGAGTCAAGCCGAGCAATTAGCCCATCTAGAAAATCACGCCTGCGGGAAGGAGAGGAGGAAATTAAACGTAGCTCACTTGGCTCAAATAAGACTACGGGAAGACGACTTTTTCTGGTCAAGGCTTTTGATTTATTATCGTTAATGATGAATTCTTTGCTAATTTTTCCTGATGCTGTGTTTAATTTAATTCGCCTTGCGCCAAAGTCTCCCTCTAGGTGAATAACTGTTTGAGGGGCATTAAATGTCATGCAGTCACTAAGACTGCCACGAAAACTGCTACCGCGTAAGGCTACGTAAACCGCTTCAAGTAGATTTGTTTTGCCGGTGCCGTTTGGTCCAACGATAACTGTGCCAGAATCACTAAAAGTTGCTTCATGTAGGCTGTAAGATCGGAAATTATATAGCTTAATCTTAGAAATCACTCTGTTATTATATCACGGGCCAATAGGTGAAATTAGCAGACAAGGCGCCTGAAGTTTGGTATAATAGCGGTAGATAAATTGGAGGAATATATGTTTGATACAAACCCTTATGAAGAGAAAATGAATGCCGCATTTGGCTTTTTCCAAGATGAATTGAAGAAAGTTCGAACGGGCCGAGCGCATGCTGGAATGTTGGATGGTGTTATGGTTGAGGCTTATGGTACAAAAATGCCGCTTAATCAAGTGGCTAATATTACTGCACCAGAAGCTCAGATGCTGCTGGTGACGCCATTTGATCCAGGAAATATTACTGCAATTACTTCTGCAATTCGCGACAACCAGAGTCTAGGATTTAATCCGTCTGACGATGGGCGAGTGGTGCGCGTGCCAGTTCCAGCCTTAACTGAAGAGCGTCGTCGTCAGCTAGTAAAACAGGTGAGCGAGAAGGTTGAGGAAGCCCGAATTGCGATGCGAAATATTCGTCAGGATGCATTAAAGGACGCCAAGCGAATGAAGGATGCAAAAGAGCTAAGCGAAGATGACTTGAAGTTGGTCGAGAAGGAAGTTGATAGCTTAATGAGTAAAATGCAGGCGCAAATTGATGAGGCGTTTAAGGCGAAGGAAAAGGACGTCTTGACTGTTTAATGAGCGAAACTTTTGCTGATAGAGTAAAAGAGTTGGGGCTGCCTCTTGAGCAGATTATTGTTATTGGCAGTGGTATTTTAGACCAATTAGGAATTCGTCGGGCTGAAGATGTTGATATTGCAGCGAGCTCTGAGTTGATAAAAAAACTTTCTAAAGATTATGGCGATTGGACCAGAAAACTTGATGGTAATCAGCGTCCGTATTTTGTAAAGACTGATGGTTCGGCTGAGCTGTGGGACGGTTGGGAGTTTGACGGTCAGGTTGTTGGTTATGACGATTTATTGAGCCATTCAGTGGTGTATGATAACGTTAGGTTCGTTAATCTGGAATTTCTACGAAGATGGAAAAATTGGCGCGGGCGAGAAAAAGATATTCGAGATGTTGAATTAATTGATGAGTGGAGGGTGAGAAATGAATAGAAAATCAGAGTTGCCGCAACATATTGGTTTTATCGTGGATGGAAATCGGCGATGGGCCAAACAGCATGGTTTACCGGCGTACGAAGGTCACTTGGCGGGCTATAATGCACTGAAAGATGTGGCTTTAGAAACGCTTCAGAGTGGCGTAAAATATGTCAGTGCTTATGTTTTTAGTACGGAAAATTGGAAACGGTCAGAGGACGAAGTTGGCCACTTGATGAAATTGCTATTAAAGATGCTGAAGGCTGATTTGCCGGCATTTATTGAGAACAATATACGCTTGAGGGTGATTGGATCTAGGGATGAGTTGTCGGATGCACTAGTTGAGGCAATTGACGATGCTGAAGCAAAGACAGCTAATTTAGATAGTGGCGAATTGGTCTTATGTCTAAATTATGGTGGACATTTGGAGATCGCTGATGCGGTTAAAAAGATTGTTCAATCTGGGGTTCTTGCCGAGGATGTTACACCGGAGTTAGTAGCGAAAAATATATATGCACCAGATGTGCCGCCTTGTGATTTGATTGTTAGGACTTCTAGTGAGCAGCGTCTCAGTAATTTTATGTTGTGGCGTTCGGCCTATAGCGAGCTGATGTTTGTGGAGAAAAACTGGCCAGACATGACGACTGACGATGTGGCGGTGATTTTAGAGGAGTATGCTAATCGGAATAGGCGGTTTGGCAAATGATTGTTTGGGGGATTCTTTTAGGCTTATTTGTACTTATATCACTGGTGGTTTTGCACGAGTTGGGTCATGCGCTAGTGGCTAAGCGAAACGGCGTTAAGGTTGAGGAATTTGGGATTGGATTTCCGCCAGCCGCAAAGAAATGGAAAGTTAAGCGGAGCTTTTTAGGTGAAGACGTGATTTTCAGCCTAAACTGGTTGCCGCTTGGTGGATTTGTTCGTCTAAAAGGCGAGTATGATTCAGCGAAGGGCAAAGGTACGTATGGTGGTTCGACATTTTGGGTGAAAACCAAAATTTTACTAGCCGGCGTTATGATGAACTGGTTGACGGCAATTATTTTGTTTACGGTTCTGGCGGTAATTGGACTGCCGAAGGTGTTGTCGAATCAGGTTCAGTTGCCATTTGACACTGAAGTGCGCCGCTCTCCGGTATCGGTGGTAAAAATTACTCCCGACTCGCCAGCTGATAGAGCGGGGATTAAAGTGGGCGATCAATTGATTGACATAAATAACCAGCCACTTACTGAGGCGGAAAAATTGCCAATTATAACTAAGCAGAACGCTGGCAAAAAAGTGCCGATTAAGTATAGTCGTGATGGCGAAGAGTCGTTAATTGATGTGCAGTTAAATTCTGAACAGACTGCCAAAGCTGGTGGATATTTGGGGGTTGTTCCTAGTCAATCAGAAAAAATATACAGCACTTGGTCGGTACCTATTATGGGAGTAGCAACGACCGGACAACTGTCTTATGAGACTATAAAAGGTGTTGGCGTACTGCTGGTAAAAACCACTCATGGTTTATTTGGGCAGATTTTTGGCTCTGAACAGTCAAAGCAGTCAGCCCGTGCTGATTTGTCCTCTGTTGGCGATAGTGTGGCCGGACCAATTGGTATATTGGGCGTGCTGTTTCCGTCGGTGGTCAATTCTGGAATAGCCCAAGTCATTTTTGTGGCAGCGTTGATTTCACTGACGCTGGCGGTGATGAATATATTGCCAATCCCAGCACTTGACGGTGGACGCTGGTTTACGATGGCGATATTCCGTCTTTTTAAGAAAGAGCTGACGAAAGAGCGTGAAGAAAATATTCAAGCTACCGGCATGTTGATTTTATTAATATTAACAATTTTGGTGACTGTGAGCGATGTGGGGAAGCTTCTATAAGAAATTAAAAGGCCGAAAGTGGTGGCTATTGGTGGCACTGCCAATTTGGGTTTACGGTGCGTTCTTGATAGTGGAAATAATTATTTCACTTTTGGTTAATCAGCTGGTTGGGCTTGGCGTACCTCTAAAATCGATAAACCCAGTTATTTTTAATACTGCGATTTCAGTTTTTGTTTATGGCATATCCTTGGCTGTAGTTGTTGGTGTACCAATATACATTAAAAAACGGCGAACGTCTCTTCAGGATTTAGGGGTAAATGACTGGCCAACGTTTCTGGAGATATTTATTTCACCGTTGGCTTTTGTGGCTTATTTTCTCTTGACGATAGTCACGATGAGCATCGCTAGTGGTGTCTTCTCGGTTGATGTGCAGCAGCGACAAGCAATACCCTTTAGTCAGAGTATGCTTGCGTCACACTGGCAGCTCTTAATGGCATTTACGGTAATGGTGGTATTGGGCCCGATTGTTGAGGAATTGTTATATCGTGGATATCTTTACGGTAAACTACGCAATTCATTTTCAATTTGGCTGTCGGTTCTTATGACGAGCATAACATTTGGCTTGGCGCATCTTTGGGTCGGTCCGGGCGCGCCTTTGCAGTGGGCAGTGGCAGTTGATACATTTACTTTAAGTTTGGTCATGTGTGCCGCCAGGGAGTATACTGGGGCAGTTTGGGTGCCGATGATGATGCATATGATGAAAAACGGTATAGCTTTTTATTTTCTGTTTATCAATACAAACGCCGTCGACCAAATAGGTGCTTTATTTCCATTTATATAAAGGAGGAAAAATATGCGAATGACACAACTTTTTACCAGAACTTTGAAGCAGGCTCCAGCAGGTGAGGTGGCTCGTAACGCTCAGCTGCTAATCCGTGCTGGCTATGTGCATAAGACGATGGCAGGCGTCTATTCTTTCTTGCCGCTTGGTCTGCGGGTGCTTGAGAATATTAAGCAGATTGTTCGTGAGGAAATGGATAAGGTTGATAGTCAAGAGCTAACAATGAGCACTTTGCAACGTAAAGAGTTATGGCAGGAAACCGGTCGTTGGAGCGATGAAGTTGTTGACGTCTGGTTCAAGTCTAAACTGCAAGACGGCACTGACGTTGGTTTTGGCTGGACGCACGAAGAGCCGATTGTTGATTTATTGCGCAATTATCTAAAGAGTTATAAAGATTTGCCAATTAGTGTTTATCAATTTCAGAACAAATTGCGTAACGAGCTGCGCGCCAAGAGCGGAATTATGCGTGGTCGTGAATTTGTCATGAAGGATATGTACTCGGTACATGCTAGTAAAGAGGACTTAGATAATTACTATAACACCGTCATTGAGGCGTATAAGCGCTGTTATGATCGTTTTGGTATCGGTGATGAGACATATGTGACTTTTGCTTCTGGCGGCGCCTTTACTAAATTTAGTCACGAATTCCAGACAATTTGTGATGCTGGCGAGGACTACATTTATTTACATCGTGGTAAAAATATTGCGGTGAATGAAGAAGTCTTGGATGAGGCAGTTGCGGAGCTTGGCGTTGACCGTAGTGAGTTGGAAAAAGTGAAGACGGCTGAGGTTGGCAATATCTTTAATTTTGGTACGCAGAAGTCAGAGGAGATGAAGCTGGTATTCACCGATGCCGACGGCAAAGAGCAATATGCATATATGGGTAGCTATGGCATCGGCATTACTCGGGTGATGGGGGTGATTGTTGAGAAATTTGCTGATGAGAAAGGGCTAGTTTGGCCAGAAAATATTGCACCGTTTAAGGTTTATATTGTCGCAATCGGTGACAAGGGTAAAGAGTTAGCGGGTAAGCTTTATGGCGAACTAGCGGATAGCGGCATGGATACACTTCTTGATGATCGCGATGAGCGGCCGGGCGTGAAATTTGCTGATGCAGAATTAATGGGTCTACCGTGGCGGATTACGATTGGCGATCGGGCGATTGATGGCGATGGATTATTTGAAGTAACTGAGCGAGCAACCGGCGAGATGAAAAAGATGAACTATCAGCAGCTACTTGAGTTTTGTTTAAGTCGTTAAGCTCGGCTATATTGACATAATAAATGGCGGTTGTTATACTCAGATAGACTTCATTAAGACTAGATAGAACACTATATTTAGTGTAGTTTATAAGACTAATACCGCTATATGTAATAGAGGAGGAGATTTTTATGAAAAAAACTTACCAGATTACCGAAACTGGAAAAGCTGACTTGGAAGTCGAGCTAGCGGAGCTAAAAGGTCGCCGTGGTGAAATTGCTGAAAAAATTGCGGTAGCGCGAGATTTTGGCGATTTAAGTGAGAACGCAGAATATGACGCTGCGCGTGAAGAGCAGGGCTTGGTGGAGACACGGATTTTAGAGATTGAGGATATTTTGCAGAATGCTGAAATCATTAAATCAAGCGGCACTTCAAGTGTTGGCTTGGGCAGTACGGTTGAATTGCAGTGTCCAGAAAGAACCGTGTCCTATACGGTGGTTGGTCCGGTTGAGGCTGATCCATTGGCAGGAAGAATTTCTGATCAATCACCAATTGGTAAAGAGCTAATTGGTAAGAAAATTGGTGATGAAGTAACGATTAAAACCCCCAAAGCGGAAATCACTTACGTTGTTAAGTCCATCTCTTAAGCCCTCTAAAATAATTTACAGATAATGTGCTATAATTATCTCTGTTATGGCCACACTTCAAGATTATCGAAATGAACGATTAAGAAAATTAGAGACATTACGCCAATTGGGCGTTGATCCGTATCCAGCAAAGTCGGAGCGGACGCATGGTTGCGGCGAGGTTTTGGCACGGTATGATGAATTGGCGGGTCAAGAAGTGGTGGTCGCAGGGCGTATCGTTTCAATTCGCAGCTTTGGTAAGCTGGCGTTCATCAAACTGCGCGACCAGTCTGGTGAAGTACAGTTATATTTGCAGCGCGATGATGTGGCGGAATTGGACGCTAGCCGCGGCATATTGGGCATGAAACAACTGAAGCTTCTGGATACGGGTGATTTTGTCGAGGCACGCGGGGTGATGACGACGACGCAGACTGGCGAAAAGTCGGTTGGCGTACATGAGCTAAGGCTACTGACCAAATCGCTCAGGCCGATGCCTGAAAAACTAGAGAACAAAGAAGAGCGTTTCCGCCGCCGCTATGTTGATATGAACGTCAATCCAGAGGTGCGCCTGCGGTTTATTCGTCGCAGTAAGTTTTGGCGGGCGACACGTGATTATCTGAACCAGCATGGCTTTACTGAGGTGAATGTACCGGTATTGGAACACACCACCGGCGGCGCTGATGCTAATCCGTTTGTGACGCATATGGACGCGCTGGATAATCAGCAGTTTTACTTGCGTATTTCTCACGAGCTGCCGCTGAAGCGGTTGATTGGTGCTGGGTTTGAGAAGGTGTATGACCTCGGGCCGCGTTTTCGCAATGAGAATTATTCAGACGAGCATTTGCCAGAGCACATCGCCATGGAGTGGTACGCCGCGTATTGGGACTGGCGAGCTGGCATGCGTTTCATGGAAGATATGTATAAATATGTTCTGCAGGAAACGTTTGGTACGCTGCAATTTCAGCTGGGTAAATTTAATATTGATATGAGTGGTGAGTGGGAAGTTTGGGATTATGCTGAAGTTATTCGTAAGCACTATGGGATTGACGTGTACGATACGACGATTGACGAGGTGGCCGCCAAGTTGAAGGAGCATGGTTTAGAGGTTGAAAAGACTGATTCCATTCCGCGTGGTATTGATAAATTATGGAAGAATATTCGTAAAGATGTAGCGGGGCCGGTGTGGTTGGTGAATACGCCGAAGTTTATCAGCCCGCTGTCTAAAACCAACCCTGAAAATCCGCAGACAGTGGAGCGTTTCCAGCCGGTAATCGCTGGGTCGGAATTGGGCAATGGCTTTTCGGAGTTGAATGACCCGATTGACCAGCTGAACCGCTTTGTTGAGCAGCAACAGATGCGCGATGCGGGCGATGACGAGGCGATGATGTTGGACATCGACTATGTGGAGATGTTGGAGTACGGTATGCCGCCAGCTTGCGGTTGGGGTTACTCTGAGCGGGTGTTTTGGATTTTTGAAGGCGTGACGGCGCGCGAAGGTGTGCCATTCCCACAGCTACGTCATGAGATTGATGAGACGACGCGAGCGATCTACCCGCAGGTGAAGTTGTAATTGTAGTGTGATTTTAGTTTGTTATAATTAGAGTATGAAGCGATTTATATTGGGGATACTAATCGCTGGATCTCTGTTGGTTGGATCTGGCCAGGCGGCGTTTGCGGCACAGGCGGACAATTTTACTATCACTAAATTTGACGCAGAGTATTCGCTAGGTCGCGACAGCGAAAATCGTTCAGCCTTGGCGGCAACGTGGCGAATTACTGCTCATTTTCCGCCTAACCAAAACCGCGGCATTGTGCCAATATTTGTGAAGAAGTATGATAATCATCCGACGAACTTTTCGTTGCAGTCGGTGACTGATGGACAGGGTGTGTCGCTGGATCATACATGGAACGGCGACGAGTTACGAATTGGCAAGAAAGACGTTTACGTTCAGGGTGAAAAAACCTACGTCATCAAGTTCACCCAGCGTGATGTGACTAAGCATTATGACAATACGGGGCGTGATGAGTTCTACTGGGACGTCATCGGCAATGAGTGGCGCGTGCCGATGCAAAATGTACGCGTGTCTGTAAAATTTGACGAGTCACTTCAGGCGGCGCGAGCGGGTGAAGCGTTTTGTTATACTGGTGCGCATGGTTCAACTAAGCGGTGTAATATCAGCGGTGATAAGGGCGAAATTGTGACAAATGTGAGCCGCCTGAATCGCCGTGAAGGCATAACGATGGCAGTCGGCTTTACTAGCGGTACATTTACTGGATATCAAGAGACGCTGAGTGAAAAGTTGCTAAAAATTTGGGCAATGGTGCAGACGATAGCAAGTAGTTTGGCGGTTATATTGATGTTGTTATTGGGTTGGCGTTATAAGCGTTTATTTGGCAGACATAATGAGCTTAAGCCAATTCCGCCAGAGTATTTGCCGCCAAAACAGGCGAGTGTGATGATATCAACATATATTTTGAAAAGGTATGATCTCTTTATAGTTAAAGGTTCGGCCAAGGTGGCGCAGTTGTTGGATTTAGCGGTGCGGCATTATATCAAATTGTACGAAGTGAAAAAGGCGTCATTTTTGCGGTCGGCGCAGTATGAAATTGAAATTGTCAAAGATTTGACAGAGCTGAGGCCTGAAGAGTCTGAAGTTATTCGGGACATGTTTGGCGAGTCGATGCCAAAACCAGGTCAGCGGCTAAATCTGAAAAAGCTACAGAATAATTTGTCGTATGCGGCGCGAACAGGTGATGATGATAATAATTTGAAGAGTTTGGCTCGCGGTAAGTATGCTTTGTGTGAGCAAAAACCAGAAAATAAGCGAATTGTACAGAAGTGGGCTTTGTGGGTTTTTGTTATCAGTGTATTGTTGCTGTCACCGATGCTACTGATCGTGGCGGGGATAGTGTTTGCTTTGTCATTTGGCTGGTCGCTGACTGACGAGGGCTTGGTACTCAGGCGGTATTTGGCAGGACTTAAAATGTACATTGGCGTGGCTGAAGCTGAGCGTTTACAGATGCTACAAAGTCCTGAGGGTGCGGAAAAAGTGAAGATTAATACGGCTGATGAGCGGCAATTGGTGAAGTTGTATGAGAGAATCTTGCCATACGCGGTGCTGTTTGGACAGGAAAAAGAGTGGAGTAAGCAGTTGGGAAAGTACTATGAGCAAGTTGGTGAGCAGCCAGATTGGTACAGTGGTCAGGGCGCGTTCAATGCGGCGGCATTTGCGGCTGGGATGAATAGTCTGTCAAGCGTGGCCAGTAGCGCCAGCGACTATTCATCGACCTCTGGTGGTTCGACTGGTGGTGGCTTCGCTGGTGGTGGCGGAGGCGGTGGCGGAGGCGGCGGCTGGTAAGTTATGTCTGATATTTTACTGTGGTTGATGGCCGTTTTACTATTGGCATTATCTGGGATATTTTCGGGCCTGAATATTGGCTTGATGATGGCGCGACCAGACGACTTAAAGCGAAAGGCTGGGCAGGGTGATGAGATTGCTAAGCGAGTCTATCGCTACCGTAAGGATGGCTACTATTTGATATTTTGTATTTTGCTGGGCAATGTCGGTGTAAATACGGCGATGTCAATTTTGCTGGGTAATATGACTAACGGCGTGGTTGGCGGGTTGATTGCCACATTACTGATCACTATGTTTGGCGAGATTTTGCCGCAAGCGATTTTTACGCAGCGCGGTTATCGTTTCGTGCGGTATTTCTTCTGGCTGCTTAATGTAATTTATGTGCTATTTTGGCCACTGGCTCGGCCGATGTCGAAATTGCTAAATCATTGGCTAGGTAAAGAGACGCCTCAGCTTTATTCTCACCAGGAGCTGGAGGAAATTATTCATGAACATGCTGAGCGTTCGGATAGCCCAGTCGATTATGATGAAAGTCGAATCGCGGCGGGAGCGCTGCAGTTTAGTAAAAAGACGGCTGGTGATTTGGTAACGCCGATGAGTGAGGTGTTTACTGTGAATCTGGATGATGAGCTGGACGCGACACTACTAGCGCGAATTAAACATGCTGGGCATTCGCGGATCCCGGTGTGTGATGATGAGCGGCTGGTAGGGATTTTGTATGTCAAAGATGTAGTGGGGCGTGAGCTGCCACTGCCAGTCAGTCAATTGTACCGAGACAAGATTCACGACATCGATGCACGGTCGCGGCTGGATACGGTGCTTAGTCGATTCATCCAAACCCGCAATCACTTGTTTGTGGTAATGGATAATGAAACGGAACTGGGAATTATTACACTGGAAGATGTGATTGAGGAGATTTTGGATCAGGAGATTGAGGATGAATATGACGAGGAGTAGGACGTTCGGATTCTGTTTCGTGGTATACTAAAAGATAATTTTAATAATAAAGGTGGTGGGTAGGGAGATTATATATGTCTAGGATAGGCTATGAAGGAGAGGGTGTTCCTGATCACCTACAAAATAAGACCATTGAAACGATGTTTCCCGACACACTTTACGTGCCGGCTGTCGATTCTTTTACAGACATGAATGAGATATTTTATATTGATAAAAATCAAGCTAGTGGTTTGGGTAGGTTGGTTGTCGATGGTAGGCAGGATCTAAGATTGGTCGAGTCGGACGATTCGTTGGATGAGATGGTTGTATTGATGAAGGTGTGGGTGCAGGACAGTAAAGGGGAATTGCGCGAATATATTATTGCGGATTGCCGATATTGTGATGATCAATTTGACTTGATTGGTGATGATTCGGAAGTTGACTTTACTGACCAGGAAACCGCTTGGGGTGAGATTGACTATATGCAACATCGGGTTACAGTTTCTGCGGTAATTGACAATATAGATAAGGGAAAAATTGGAGTTTGGGGCGATCCAGATCTTTATGATACTGCAATACACATGGCAAGGGTGGTGGACGAAGCGGTTAGTGGTCGCGACCGTGCTGCGATTTCGGAGGTTTCTGGAAAAGAGGATGGTACTAGTCAGCTAAAGTTAAGAACGAGGGATTCGCAGCAGGATTAGTTTGCGATGTGTCAATTAAAATTAGTTTAGGTACTTGACTATTTACAGTACCTTGTATAACATAGTACTATGTATAGCAAAACTATAAGGAGCGTAGTATGAGAAGAATAGATATTATTAAGCGAGCCGGGCGTAACCTTCGCCAGTCGAAAGGTCGTACGATTTTAACGGCACTGGCGATTTCTGTCGGGGCGTTTACCATTGGGCTAGCGATGATGGCGGGTGAGGGCGGTCGATTGTATACCAATAACATAGTTGATTCTGCTGGCGATAAGAAGGTTATTACAGTGTATAAAAAAGCCGTTTCATCATCAGCAGAGGAGGAGGCTTTACCAGAATATAGCGACTCAAAAGATAAAAATAAAAGTAGCGAGGTAAAGGACCGTTCCTCATTGCGTAGTAAGTATTCAATGGGTGATGAGGATCTCGCAAAATTACGCAGTATTTCGCACGTAGAAAAAGTGACACCATCCTACTCTACATCTGGAATCGTGTATGTTAAAAGTTCGGGGAATGGTAAGAAATTTACTCCAGATATAGCAGTTAAGGCGGACCGGACTCGGGCGGAATTGGCAGCTGGCAGCTTGGACGATTTTATATTGAAGTCGGGCGAAGCTATTATTCCAGAGTCTTATGTAGGAAAAATGGGCTTTGCTAGTGCTAAGTCGGCTATCGGCAAGACTATTACGTTGGGCATTCGTGGCGGATCATCGTGGAGTGCTAGTGCTTCTAAAGAGATCTCGTTAAAAATTGTAGCGGTTGATAAACAGTCGGACACAACAATCTTCTATCAGCCAGCCGTGAGGATATCGTCAGACGACGCTAAGGATATTTACGAATATAGTCATTATAAGGGGTTGTCTAACGAATACTCATTGGTGATTGTGTCTGTTGATGACGTAAAGAATATTGACGCCGTAAAGGATGAAATCAGCAAAAGCTATACTGCGTCGTCAATTCAAGATGCTCGCAAGGCGCTTCTGACAATGGTTAATGTAGCTCAGATGGCTTTGATAGGTTTTGGTGGATTGGCGCTGCTTGCTAGTGTGTTTGGCATCATTAATACTATGTATATTTCAGTTCTGGAGCGAACCAGTCAAATCGGTTTGATGAAAGCGTTGGGCACGAGTGGCCGCGATATCGGTAGGTTATTTAGATATGAAGCAGCTTGGGTTGGTTTATTAGGTGGACTAATCGGTGTTGGCTCTGCAAGTTTGATAACGCTGTTTAATCCAGCAATTGCTAGTGCGCTAAAACTGGGGGCGGGCACTAATCTTCTGGTTATTAATCCAATACAAATTATTTTATTGATAGTCAGTCTAATGGTTATGGCGGTGCTGGCTGGTTGGCTACCGAGCCGCAAGGCAACAAAGTTAGACCCAATTGAGGCGTTAAGGACAGAATAGGAGAAATATCATGATTGAACTTAAGAACGTAACGAAAATTTACGGCAAAAAGAAAAATCAATTTGTAGCGTTAAATGATGTCAGTTTGAAAATTCCAACGGGCGTTAGTGTGGCGATTCTTGGTAAATCTGGCTCAGGAAAGTCAACATTGATGCACGCAATTTCTGGACTTGACCGTCCGCAGCAGGGTCGAGTGATTATTGATGGGCAAGATATTTTGCAACTGAAGCAGAAGCAAGTTGATGAATTCCGGGCTAAAAAAATAGGGTTTATTTTCCAGAGCTTTTTCGTTCAAGGTAACGAAAGTGTTGAGGATAATGTTAGTCTGCCGCTAGAAATCGCACAGATGCCACAAAAAATGCGTGAAGCGAAAATCAACGAGGCTCTGATGGCGGTGGACCTGTATGAGAAGCGTAAAAGCCGCGCGAAAGATTTGTCTGGTGGTCAAAAGCAGCGTTTGGCGATTGCCAGGGCGATTGTTGGCGATCCGCAGATTATCTTCGCTGATGAGCCAACGGGTAATCTAGACAGCGAAACCGGTACTAAGATAGAAGAGCTACTGTTTAACTATAACAAACAAAAAGGCGCGACGTTGATAGTGGTGACTCATGATGATGATTTGGCTAAAAAATGCGATTACCAAATCCGTATAAAAGACGGGCAAATTGAAGGTACTAATATTCCACAAGAGGAAAGGTATGAATCCCAGTGATTATGCTGAAAGCCTAACCATTCAGCTGCGTAAAGGTTTTTTGGTGTACTGTGTGCTGCTTTCCTGTGCTAAGCAGGATCAGTATGCTGGTGACATTGTTAGGCGATTAAGTGATTCAGAGTTAATGGTTGTTGAGGGTACAATTTATCCGCTGCTAAACAGACTGCAGAAGTATGGGTATTTACTGCATGAATGGCGGGAAAGTGAGCAGGGGCCGCCCAGAAAATATTACTCACTAACAGATAGCGGGTTTCAGTTAGTTGATGAGTTGAAGCATCGCATAAAAATGTTGAATAGTTCGCTTAAAGATCTTGAGAAAGGTGTGAATTAATGAAAGAGATAACTAGAATTCATCTAGCAAAAACGGCTTTTAGTATAGAAATTGAAGCTAAAAGTTCGCTAGAAAAATATCTTAATTCAATTCAAAAAAATATGCACGCTGAGCCGGAAGCTATGAGAGAAATCGAGGCACGGATGGTTGAGATTTTGGCAGAGCGCGGCGTAATGAAGGAAGGAGTCATTAGTGTTGACGATGTTTTAGCAATTCAAAAGCAAATGGGTGAGTCGCGTGATTTTGCTGATGGTGATGGCCCAGTAGATGATGATCTGGATAGTGATGGTTCAGAGTCAAAGCCAGAAAAGCAACTAATGCGTGATACTGATAATGCTATTATCGGTGGTGTTTGTGCCGGCGTGGCGGCATATTTTAACATCAATCCGCTATGGGTACGGCTAATTGCAATTGTCTCGTCGTTCGCAACTTTTGGTACGGCTGTATTAATTTACGTGGTGATGTGGCTATCGATGCCTCCGGCGAGTACGGCGTCAGATAAATTAAGAATGCGCGGCAAGCCAGTAACTCTGGCGGCTCTTAAAAAAGCAGCCGTTGAGGGTGGCTCAGTAATAGCTAATGAGAGTAGGGATTTGGCCTCTAAAATTCTTCGCTATTCTGCTGGAATTATAATTTTCCTGATGACTCTTGGGGTAGTGATTGGGCTGATTGTAGGTGGCGCAGTTGGACTATCTGTAATTGATCTACTAAGTGGATTAAATGCACAAATATGGGCTTGGGGTCTATGGATTTCACTAGTGATTTGCGGCATTTCAGCGGCGGTTTTGGGTATGATGTTGTCGCGTAGCGTTTTTACTTGGACGATGAGTCGCGTGTCAGCACTCTCGATGATTATTGCTACGGTCGTTATATCTATGGGTATGGCCAGCTCAATCGTATTTGGCATGAAAGCTAGCTCAGAATTTATATATGAGTCTCAGTACCTGACAAAGAGAATGAATGTCGAAATTCCGGATGCAGATAATGTAAAAACAATTTCCATCAACGGCGCAATGGGAAGTGTAAAGCGAACTGACTCTGATAAGCTGAAAATTGAGGCCGAGTATATAGAATTACCAAACATGAAGAAGCCAGATGTCAATGTACGACGCGAGGGCGATCGATTGATAGTGTCTATTGCTGAAAAATGTCCGCGAACGATATTTTTCAGCGGCTGCCAAATGTTCTATACGCCAATTGGACTTAAGATTTATGCGCCTGCTGGCGTAAATGTGGATAGTCCAGCTTATTATGGCGCTGATAATGTAGATCACTCTGACGCTTAAGATAAGAATTAATTTGAATGATTTTACCGCTAATGCTACACTTGAAAGATGAAAGGTAATTTTTAAGCGTGGCTTGGTGGCAAGCGATTATTCTTGGCGTGATTGAAGGAATTACGGAATTCTTGCCGATTTCTTCGACTGGACATTTGACGATTGCTGAGAAGCTTATGGGGATGAAAATCGACGATCCGAGCGTGGTAGCGTTTACGGCGGTGATCCAAATTGGGGCAATTTTGGCAGCAGTAATTTATTTCTGGAGCGATATTTGGCGTATTCTGCAAGTTTGGTGGTGCGGCCTGTGGTGGAAGCGAGCGCGCCGGAAGTTTGATTATAAATATGGCTGGGCAATCATTATCGGCTCGATTCCTATCGCTGTCGTCGGTCTTCTGTTCAAGCACGAAGTTGAAACGGTGCTTCGGAGTTTGTGGTTTGTGGCGATTGGACTGGTCGGCTGGAGTGTGGTAATGTGGCTGGCGGATAATCGGGCGGTAAAAAATAAGCGTAATGAAGCTGAGACCAGCTGGAAAGATACGCTGATCATCGGCGTGGGGCAGTGTCTGTCGTTAATTCCAGGAATCAGCCGTTCTGGTGCAACAATCTCTGTCGGTCTGTTTCGTGGTTTTGACCGCGTATCGGTTACGAAGTTGAGTTTCTTTTTGGGCATCCCAGCTTTAATGGCGGCTGGGTTGCTGGAGGTCGTTACCAAATATAAACACATTTCTGGTGGTGTCGGCTGGACATCAACCATTATTGCTACCGTAGTTTCCTTTGGCGTGGGTTACGTGGCGGTGTCATGGCTACTGAAGTTTATTCAGAGCAATAATTTCCGTCCATTTATAATTTATCGATTTACGATGGGACTGTTTCTATTAATACTGCTTGGTGTCGGGTTTATTTCTCACGTTTAAGAAAAAATTGTTATATAATTAAAGCATGTTAGACATCAAGTTTATTCGAGATAATGTTGATCTTGTGCAAAGGTCGGCGAATGATAAGGGTTATAAGGTCGATATTGCGGCATTGTTGCAGTTGGATGACGAGCGTCGCGATCTGCAAAAACAAGTTGATGCTCTGCGTGAGCGACGTAATGTGATCTCGGCGCAGATGAAAGGCGGCCGTCCAGATCAGGAACTGATTGACCAGGGCAAGCAGCTGAAAATTGAACTGGCAGAGCGTGAAGGTTACTTAAAATCTACTGAGGAAAAAGTAGCCACGATTCTAAAAAACGTGCCAAATGTAACTTTTGATGACGTGCCGCTCGGTGGCGAGGAGGATAGCGTCGAGGTTAAGCGTTGGGGCGAGCAGAAAACTGGCGCCGTTGATCATCTGGATTATGCTGTTAAGCGTGGCTGGGTAGATTTTGAGCGTGGTGCAAAAGTAGCTGGCGCGAAGTTCTATTACCTTAAGGGCGATTTGGCGTTGCTAGAAAATGCTGTGACGCAATTTGCACTGGATTATGTGACAAAGCAGGGCTTTACGTTCATGACCGTGCCGCATATGGTGAATTTGCGCACAGCGGAAGGTGCGGGCTTTGCGCCAAAGGGCGAGGGTAGTAATGAATATGTGGTCGAGGGCGAGGATTTGACGCTGATCGGGACAGCGGAAATGCCGCTGACCGGCTATCACGCTGATGAGATTTTGGACGAGAAAGATTTACCGCTACTATATGCAGGATATAGTCCATGCTATCGCAAGGAAGCGGGAACGTACGGCAAGCATACGCGTGGGTTGTTCCGAGTGCACCAATTTAACAAATTGGAAATGTACGCCTTTTGTTTGCCAGAACAGTCGCGTGATATTCATGAAAAGATTTTGGCGATTGAAGAAGCTTTGTGGCAACAAATTGGCATTTCGTACCACGTAGTGAATATCGCGGCGGGTGACCTGGGTGCGCCGGCTGCCAAAAAATACGACATCGAGTACTGGTCGCCCGTCGATGAGACGTATCGCGAGCTGACCAGCTGTTCGAACTGTACGGATTATCAAGCGCGTGGCTTGAATATTCGCGTGCGACGGGCGGACGGCAACATCGAGTCGGTTCACACCCTGAATGGCACGGCGGTTTCATTGGCGCGGTCATTGGTGGTGATTTTGGAGAATTTCCAAAACGAAGATGGCGGTTTGACGGTGCCAGAGGTATTGCGACCATATATGAATGGCCGTGACGTGATATAATGAAAGACATATTAGTTAGTAGGAGGAAGAATGATTAAAAATATTACTATTACTGGCGTTAAGTACGAGTTAAACGATACGACTAAGAAATATGTTGAGCGAAAAATTGGTGGTTTGGGCAAATATTTACCACGTCATTCCCGTAAAAGCGTGACCGCAGATGTAAAGATTAAGCAAATCGATAATACTGGTGGTAATAAATACGAAGTTGAAGTTATTATTAACGTTCCAGATAAGAAAATTACCGCTAAAGATTCAACCATGAACGTTTTGGCGGCAGTGGATATTGTCGAGGCAAAGTTGAACGGTCAGGTGAGAAAGTATAAGGATGACGTGTTGGCGCACGTTGGTAGTAGCCGCGGAATTTTGGCTAAGTTGAAGAGAGGCTTGGGTAGAAGATAATTATTAGCTGAAGTTGGCATGAAGCGCTCATATTCTGGGCGCTTTTTCTTTTCAAATTGACCTAAAAACGTTATAATAAAAGAAGTTTTTGAAAATGCCTGAAAGTGAGGGAGTTTTAAGTTTTATGGCAATTACACAACAAAAGGCGCTGAGTAAGATTTTTGGCGATCCGCAGAAGAAGATTCTGAAACGACTGCGAAAACAAGTTGACGTTATCAATGGTCTAAATGACAAATATGAAAAAATGTCAGACAAAGAGCTTCGAGAGCAGACGGAGGCGCTGAAAAAGCGTTTGGATAAGAAAAACGTAACCTTGGATACGATTTTGCCGGATGCCTTTGCAGTGGTGCGAGAGGCAGCCAAGCGTGTCATCGGTGAGCGTCCGTATGATGTTCAGCTAATCGGCGGCATGGTCCTTCATGGGGGAAATGTGGCTGAGATGAAGACGGGTGAAGGTAAGACTTTGGTGGCGACATTGCCAACCTATCTGAACGCGCTGGAAGGAAAAGGCGTTCACGTGGTGACCGTCAATGATTATCTGGCGCAGCGCGACGCTGGCTGGATGGGCCAGGTGTATGACTTTTTGGGTCTGACGACTGGTGTGATCATTAACGAAGCGTCATTTGTGTACGATAAGGATTATGACAATGAGCATCATGATGATCCGCGCATGCGTAAGCTCCGCCCGGTTACGCGTAAAGAGGCTTACGCAGCTGACATTACTTATGGCACCAACAACGAGTTTGGTTTTGACTATCTTCGTGACAACATGGTGAACGACGTTGACTTGCTCAGGCAGCGCGAACTGAACTTTGCCATTGTTGACGAGGTGGACTCCATTCTGATCGACGAAGCGCGGACGCCGCTGATCATCTCGGCACCAGCAGCGGAGAACCCAGACAATTACTACACCTTCGCTAAAGTTGCCAGCAAATTAGTGCCAGACGACTATGTTTTGGACGAAAAACGCCGTAGCGTGGCCTTGACCGATGAAGGCGTAGAAAAAGTCCAAAAACTGCTGGGAATAAAAAATTTGTACACGCCGGACCATGTGCGCAGTGTGTATCACATGGACCAGGCGTTGCGAGCACAAACATTGTTCAAGCGCGACAAAGATTATGTGGTAACCAATGATGGCGAAGTGATCATCGTCGATGAACACACCGGTCGTTTGATGCAAGGACGCCGCTACAACGAAGGTTTGCACCAGGCAATTGAAGCCAAAGAAGGCGTGCCAGTGCTGGAAGAAAGCATGACGCTGGCGACTATTTCGTTCCAGAATTATTTCCGTTTGTACAATAAACTTTCCGGTATGACTGGTACGGCGTTCACCGAGGCGGAAGAGTTTCAACAAATTTATTCACTGGACGTTATCCAAATTCCGCCGAACAAGCCAGTGACTCGCGATGACAAAGAAGATCTGATTTTCAAGACCGAAAAAGGCAAGCTGAAGGCAGTGGCTGAAGCCATCAAAGATTATCACAAGCAAGGACGGCCGGTGCTGGTTGGCTCTGGCTCAATTGCTAAGAACGAGCAGATTGCCAAATATTTGGAAAAAGAAGGTATTAAGTTTGAGATTTTGAACGCTAAGAATAATGAGCGTGAGGCGGCCATCATCGAGAAAGCTGGCGAAAAGGGTGCGATTACGCTAGCGACAAACATTGCCGGACGCGGTACCGATATCAAGCTTGGCAAGGGCGTCAAGGAATTGGGTGGCCTGGTGGTGATCGGCTCAGAACGGCACGAATCACGGCGCATCGACAATCAGCTGCGCGGTCGCGGCGGTCGTCAGGGTGATCCAGGTGAGACGCAATTCTATGTGTCGACCGAAGATGACTTGATGCGAATTTTCCAGGGCGAGCGCATCGCAGCGCTGATGGATCGGCTGGGTGTGGATGAAGATACGCCAATTCAAAACCGCGCTGTGTCAAAGACGTTGGAGGCAGCTCAGAAGCGCGTTGAGGGCTACAACTTTGATACGCGCAAAAATGTTGTTCAGTACGACAACGTCATTAACCGTCACCGCCGCGTGGTGTATGTCATGCGCCGCAAGATTTTGGAGGGTGACAATATTAAGCCAGAAATCGAACGTCTGTTGAGAGCGAAAGTCAGTGAATTAACAACGTTGCCAATTAAAAATAATCCAAAGTTTATTGAAGAATTTGTGGCGACTTTCCCGGTTGATGAAGGTAAGCTTTCAAAGATTGGCAAGGAAAAGAAAGATAAGTTGCGCTACGAAAAGGCGTTGAAGCTGGCAGAAGAAGCGTACGCAGCTAAAGAATCTGAGATTAGTGCTGATGATTTGCGTGGTGTTGAGCGTGAGGTTTATATGGCGGTGCTGGATACATTGTGGATGCAACATTTGGAAAACATGCAACATTTGCGTGAAGGAATTCACTGGCGTAGTGTTGGTCAGCGCGATCCGTTGGTTGAATATCGCTCAGAATCTCAGAAGTTATTTGAGAGCTTGCAGGCTAATTTACGCAATGAAGTCTTGGCGACAATATTTAACATCCATAAAGCTGATGCCGTGGTTCGTCAATCACAGGATGATGAGTACGACACAGAACTGACGCGCTTGGCGGAGAATGCTGTCGAGCGTGGCGTTAATGAACTTGGTGCGGGTGAAGAAAATCGTGATGATGACTTTTCGGTGAAAAAGGGGAAGACTAGCGCAGAATCTAATCGTGCTAAAAACCAAGCACGCAAGAAGAAAAAAGCGCAGCGTCAAAACCGCAAAAAGAATCGTAAATAGTCAGAAAGTTAGGCGATGAAACATACAGTTGAAGAAGTTAGGCTGAAAAATGGTGCGCGTGGTCTGCTGATTGATGTCCCAGACGCTACAGTGATGAGTTTTCAGGTGCAATTTAGGGCGGGCAATCGTTACGTCCTAGATAAAAATATCTATGAAACAGCGCATATTATGGAGCATATGGCGTTTGGCGCTAATGAAAAATTCCGTTCAGAGCATAATTATGAGCAAGAATTCACTAAAAATGGCGCCTATCACAATGCTTATACGTCAGATTATTCGATGGTTTACGAGGCAATCTGCGCTGATTTTGAGTGGGACCGGATATTGGAACTCCAGCGGTTAGCAATTACAACGCCGCGCTTCAATACTGATGAGCTGGAGGCAGAAAAGGGCAATGTTCGTTCTGAATTAACGGGCTATCTTAATAATCATAACCGTGTGATGTGGCCACGCATCCAGCAGGCACTGGGTGAGGATATATTGACCTATAATCAGCGATTAAAGACGATTGCTAATATTGAGCTTAAAGATATAAAAAATCACCATAAGCGTACGCACACTTTGAAGAACATGCGGTTTGTGGTGGCTGGAAAATTGACAGGGCGAAAGTCTGCTATTAAGGAGCATTTGGAGGGGTGGCAATTGGAGACTGGTGAGAGGTTTGCGATTCCGCATGATGAGCCTCGTAGGGCAAATCCGGTTCTGATTCGACGCAAAGAAGCAACAAATCTGACATTTGGCTGGTCAATGGTCGTGCCGCATGAATTAACAGATGAAGAGGCTGACGCTATGAGTGCCTTAAATCATATACTTACTGGCACGATGAGTTCAAGAATTTTTGGTTCGGCGCGTAAAAAAGGCTTAGCTTACAGTATATTTAGTGATACTTCAGTCGGTTTTTATGATTCGGCTTGGGATTTTGGTGGGCAAGTGAATATTGATACGGCCGAAAAGCTATTTGATGTCATTGTCAGAGAGTTAAAGAAAGTGCTATCTGGCTCTATTTCTGCTGAAGATTTAGAAAGTGTTAAATCATACTCGCTGGGCCGTTATCAGATGGGCGCTCAGACAGTTGGCCAGATTAGTAATTTTTACGTAGGCCGGTATTTTGCCGATGATTTTGTTAGGGATTATGACGGGGTGCCAGCTTCGATTTTGGCAGTCACTTCAGAGCAGATGATTGAAACGGCTCGTCAATTCTTTGCGTCAAATACATGGACGCTGGCAGCGGTCAGTTCAGAAGAAAAAGAGTTGCTGACGAAGCTACACGATAAACTAAGTAAGCTTTTCTGAGCCTATTTTGTAGGTTGACCGTGATATAATTATGTTATGAAAATTGTCATCGCTGGCTATGGAGTCGAAGGTCAATCTAATCTGCGTTATTTCCAGAAAAAGTTTCCGAGTGCCAGTTTTTTAGTGACTGACGAGCGAGAGTCCGTCGATAATTTACCAGATGGCGTTTCTTTTCAAGCGGGGTTTGCTGGTTTGGCCGACGCGTATTTAATCATAAGATCTCCCAGTATTTCTCCAGAAAAAATAAAAAACAGCGGTCAAATTTGGTCGGCGACGAATGAGTTTTTTGCAGAATGTCCAGCCGTCATTATCGGCGTAACTGGGACGAAAGGTAAGGGGACGACGTGCAGTCTGGCCGCTAGTATTTTGCGGGCGGCTGGAAAAACGGTACATTTGGTGGGGAATATCGGCGTGCCAGCGTTGGATATTTTGCCAGAGATTGAGGAAAATGACATCGTCGTTTATGAACTGTCGAGTTTTCAGCTGTGGGATCTGGAAAAGTCGCCACATGTGGCTGTGGTGCTGATGATCGAGCCAGATCATTTGAATGTTCACGCTGATTTTGATGACTATTTGGCGGCGAAGTCGAATATTGCCAGATTCCAGACCTCAGATGACTATTTAATTTATAACTCTAAAAATGAGTTTAGCTCATCAATTGCTAGTGTTAGTTCGTCACAGAAAAAAGAATATCCGTTTGCTCTTTCGAGTGATATAATTTCGGCAATCCGTCTGCCAGGAAAGCATAATATTGATAATGCCTGTGCCGCAATTTTGGCAGCACGTGCGATTGTTCCTAGTCTTTCTGATGATAACATAAAAGCTGGGCTGAGCAATTTTACGGGTTTGCCGCATCGCTTAAAGTTTGTCGCCGAGAAAAATGGCGTGAAATATTATGACGACAGCATTTCGACTACGCCTGGTAGTGCCGTTGCTGCGTTAAGAGCCTTCGCTGAGCCAAAGGTTTTGATTTTGGGCGGATCTGATAAGGGAGCGGATTATAGAGAATTGGCGAGTGAAATTGCCGCTCAGCAAATGCGAGCAGTGATTATTAACGGTGAAAATGCTAGTGAAATCGCCAAGTCTTTAAATGAGGAAAAAGTCTCTTGCCGAGTTGTATGCTTAAAAATGGCAATGATGTCAGAGGTGGTTGAGGCAGCAAAAAGTCAAGCCCAGTCTGGCGATATGGTAATCCTCAGCCCAGCCGCCGCCAGTTTTGATATGTTTAAGAGTTATAATGACCGCGGCGAGCAGTTCGTAGCGGCTGTAGAAAAGCTTTAACTTTGGTAAACTTCTGGTTTTAACACGCCAATGTATGGCAAGTTTCGGTATTGCTGGCGAAAATCCAGACCATAGCCGACAACAAACTTATTTGGCGTGTCAATACCGACGTAATCTGCCTGTGCCTCAACTTCACGCCGCTCAGGCTTGTCTAGTAATGAACATATTTTTATCGAGGCGGCATTCTTGGCGGCGAACAATTTCCTCAACGCTTGGGCGGTTCGACCACTATCAATGATATCTTCGACTATCAGCACGTGCCGATCAGTAACGTCAGTGTCTAGATCCTTAATAATCTTCACTGTACCAGAAGATTCTGTGTCATCACCGTAACTGGAAACTGCCATAAAATCAATTTCCATGTAGCAATCCATCGCTCGTATCAGGTCAATCATAAACGGTGCCGCACCGCGTAAAATCCCTACAACGACTGGGTTTTTATCCTGGTAATCCTCGGTTAATTTTTGCCCAAGTTTTTGAACGGCTGTTTTAATGTCTTCGCTGGTAAATAAAATCTTTTCAATGTCGTTATCCATTCTCATATTCTAGCAGAGAAGTCGCTTCTGAAAAATGGTACAATAGAATATATGCAACCGCTAAAAAAGAAAATTGGAGAGTTGGAGAAGGAAATTGAGCAGGCTAAGGAGACTCTGAAGTTTTCTGAGTTGGAGCAGAAATTGGCAGAGCTAGATGAGCAACTTAACCAGCCAGAGATTTGGAATAACCCTGATCACGCTCAAGAATTGACCAAGCATGCAGCTAGTCTTCGTCAAACGGTTGAGCCGTGGCAGACGTTGACGGTGCAGGTGGGTGACATGGCTGAGTTGATGGAGCTTGGCGATGATGATTTGTTGCCAGAGTTTCAGACGCAGGTGGCGGCAATTGAAAAGGCGTTTGAGATTCATAAAACGGATTTGTTGTTCTCTGGTGAATACGATAATCGCTCGGCAATTGTGCGGATTTCCGCTGGTGTGGGTGGTTTGGATGCTCAGGATTTTGCAGCGATGTTGGAGCGAATGTATTTACGCTGGGCAGAAAAGTCAGGTATGAAAACCGACACACTGGAGCGATCGACTAATGATGATGCTGGAATTAAAACTGTTGTTTTGGAGATTTCTGGGCCGTTTGCTTACGGAAAAATGCGTTCAGAGAACGGCGTACATCGGTTGGTGCGACTGAGTCCGTTTAATGCCGACAATTTGCGTCAGACCAGCTTTGCGTTGGTGGAAGTGCTGCCAAAGATCGATACGCCAGATGAAATTGCGATTGATCCGAATGATCTGAGGATTGATGTTTACCGCTCGGGTGGCAAGGGTGGTCAAGGGGTGAACACGACCGACTCAGCAGTACGGGTGACGCACATTCCTACTGGTATTACCGTGGCGATTCAGAATGAGCGTTCGCAGATCCAAAATAAAGAGATGGCATTAAAGATTTTGCGCTCCAAATTGCTAGCGATGAAGTTGGAGCAGCATGCTGAAGCTTTGTCTGATCTGAGGGCTGGCGAGTCGGCCAACTGGGGTAGCCAGATTAGAAATTATGTTTTACATCCGTATACATTAGTCAAAGATACTCGCACTAAGTACGAAAACCGTAATGCCCAGGGAGTATTGGACGGTGATATTGATGAATTTATCACGGCATATTTAGAGCAGAACGCTAATTCTAAAAATATTTAGCTTATGGTATAATACTATTGATGATTCTGTTAGATAGGGTAACGAAGAATTATGGTAAAAGTAATAAGCCGGCACTGAATCGAGCTAGCATTCATGTTGGTGCTGGCGAGTTTGTAATTATTGTTGGTACGTCGGGTGCTGGTAAATCAACACTATTGAAGCTTTTGACAAGAGAAGAGAAACCGAGCTCTGGAAAAATTGTGGTTGGTGGAATTGATTATGATAATTTGAAGGATAAGCACATTCCGTTGTTGCGTCGTAAGATTGGTGTGGTGTTTCAGGATTTTAAGTTGCTTCCGAATCGGACGGTGTTTGAGAATGTGGCGTTTGCCCTAGAGATTGCGGGAATGACTAATCGAGAGATTAAATCAACTGTGCCGAAGGTGATTGAGTTGGTTGGTCTTAAGGGTAAGGAAAAGCAATTTCCACATCAGCTTTCTGGTGGAGAGCGTCAGCGCGTGGCAATTGCCAGGGCGGTGGTGCGGCAGCCGAAGATTCTAATTGCCGATGAGCCGACTGGAAACTTGGACCCAAAGCACAGCTGGGATATTGTTCGCTTACTGGAAAAGATTAACAAGTATGGCACGACGGTTATTTTGACGACTCACAACGTAGAGATTGTTAACAAATTGAAGCGGCGCGTTATTACAATTGATCATGGTAAAATCACCTCCGATCAGGCGAGGGGGAGTTATAAGCAATAATGAAATCATCTAAATCCAGTAAAAGTAAGGATAATATTCGTATACGTCAACGCCGACGGGGCTGGTTGACTTTTGTGCGGATGTGTCGGTATGGTATTAATAACTTTAGCCGTAATGCTTGGTTGACGATTGCCGCCACTGCGGTGATGAGTGTGACACTAATAATTGTATTTATGACTTTGTCGGCACGACAGATTTTGGTTGATACCGTCTCAAATGTCTCTAAACGTGCTGATATGTCAATTTATTTGAAGGGTGATACTCCTGAAAAGACCATAAATACTATCAAATCTCGTATTGAAAAACTAGATAACGTAGACAGCGTAAAGTATATTTCTGCAGCAGAGGCTAGAGAAAAGCAGGCTGAGCAAAATAAGGATGATCCAGATACACTAGAGGCAATTCGCGAATCTAGCAACGAAATGTCGGCGACGCTTCGTGTTTCCGTTAAGGAATTGAATAATCAACAGTCATTAAATAATTTTGTTAAAACCGACGATTTGTATAAAAAATATAAAGATCCTCGCAGGGAGCCATCATTCTCAGGCGAGCGCCAACAGGCCATTAAGACGGTGGGCAATTGGGTACGGCTGGCTAGTATAGGCGGTTCGATTGCTACAGTAGTGTTTGTGGTGATATCTTCACTGGTGGTCTTTAATACTATCCGCATGGCAATCTTCAACCGCAAAGATGAGATTGAAATGATGAAGTTAATCGGTGCTGAACGCAGCTTTATTAGGGGTCCGTTTATTGTTGAGGCAATAATGTATGGGTTCATTGCAGCAATTATCGCCACAGTGGCTGGCTATAGTTTACTGTTTTTTGCTCACGACCCAATGACGAAATACGGTATTCCAGTTGATAATCTTTTAGGGCATTTAACAGTTTATGGCGGGTTGGTTTTCTTAGGTATGATTTTGGTCGGAGCGACAATTGGCGTAGCCTCGTCTTGGGTGGCAACACGTAAATATCTTAAACTATAAAATATCCTTGACAGTCGGATTACGCTTATGCTAATATAGATGCATGAAACTACGGTCCACCACACCAGTTTCGGTATCACTAGTCAGCAGAGCGTCTCTGGTGGCGATGTCTGTATTACTCGCTGGGTCGGGCGTTTTTGGCTTGGCATCGCACGTATTGGCGCGTGATTATAATGCCGAAATTCAAGCAAAGCAAAAGGAAGTAGACAGTTATAACTCTGAGGCTTCACGCCTGGGTCAGATGGCTGACAATCTGCAGTCAGAATTAGACAAGATTAATGGTCAGATTGCGGCTATTCAGGCGCAAATTGCTGATAGCCAGACAAAGATTAATAATCTAAATGAACAGATAAAAAAGAACGAAGCGTCTATTAAGCAAAATCGGAAGGCTATGGGTCGGATTTTAGCAGACCTATATGTTGACGATCAGATTTCTCCGTTGGAGATGTTAGCCAGCTCAAATAATATTAGTGATTATATCGATAAGCAGGAGCAGCGAAGTTCATTAAAATCTTCTCTTAACGATAAAATTAAAGAGATTAAATCTTTGCAGAAAAAGCTGGAAGAAAATAAGAAATCTGTCGAGAATACGTTACGCGATCAAGAATTACAACGCAACGCTATGGCTTCTAAGCAATCCGAGAAAGCAAAGCTTATCGCTGATACAAAGAATGACCAGAATAATTATGCTGCATTAGCACAAAAGCGTAATGCTGAAGTATCTAAGTTGCGTGAAGAGCAGGCCGCTGCTAACCGACGGGCTGTTGGTGGTGGGGTGTCTATCCCGGGCGGCATTCCAGGCGGTGGCGGTTATCCAGGTGCTTGGGCTAATGCACCACTTGACGCTTATGTTGACCCGTGGGGGTTATATACTCGCGAGTGTGTGAGTTATGTGGCTTGGAAGATTCACAGCACTGGTCGGTATGTGCCTCACTTCGGCGGTGCGGGTAATGCTAATCAGTGGCCATCAACCGCCGCACGACACGGAATACCTAGCGGTTCAACTCCAAAAGTTGGATCAGCTGCTGTGATGAATATTGGTTATTATGGTCATGTTATGTATGTTGAGTCAGTAAATGGCGATGGTACGATTACTGTTAGCGACTACAACTTTGCCTGGGACGGCCTGTATCGGCATTACACGCGTTCGGCTTCAGGATTGACTTACGTCTACTTCTAGACATCTTATATATTTTACAAAACGCTCGTGCTAGGCGGGCGTTTTTGTAGTATAATAAAAGAAGTATATGGTTACGGGAGAAAATAAACAGCGCCTGGGTTGGTTTTTAACGCTAATGATTGTAGCGACTATCAGTTTTGTTGCTGGGACGCGCTTTGATCAATTTTCTGCTTCAGTAGCGCCATTGTTTGGCGTTAGAATGTCGAGAGAAAAGATTGACTTATCAAGTGTTCAGGAGACGTATCGGCAGCTACTCGCAAATTATGACGGTAAACTAGACACCGAGAATCTTATCCATGGCGCCAGTCGAGGACTAGTGGCGGCAGCTGGAGACCAACATACTGCATACATGGATCCAGATGAGACGAAGGAGTTTAAGAAATCTTTGAGTGGCGATATTGGTGGCGGAATTGGCGCGGAAATTGGTTCAAGGAACGGTAGGCCGACTATCGTAAGACCTCTTGAGGGCAGCCCAGCTCAAAAGTCTGGCATTAAGGCGGGTGAAGTTATTATCAAAGTTAATGATGAAAACGTTTCTGACTGGGATGTTGATAGGGTTGTTAGTAAAATTCGTGGTGAAGTCGGTACCTCTGTAAAGCTAACTTTGTTAAACAATGGTCATACTCGTGAAGTGTCAGTTGTACGCCAAAACATAACTTCGCCTGCCGTCGAATCAAAAATTGACGGGGAAATTGGCATATTGAAGGTGAGTCGGTTTGGCGATGATACGGCAAGCTTGGCTCGAAAATATGCTTCTGAATTTGTTGAAAAAGGTGTTAAGAAGGTTGTTCTAGACCTGCGCAATAATCCGGGCGGTACAGTTAGTGCGGCACAAGGATTATTGGGTCTTTGGCTAGATAAGCAAGTGGCGATGACTGAGCGGCGCGGTTCTGAAATTGTTAAGACTATTAATACAACTGGCTCGCCAATTCTGGGTAATATGAAGACTGTGGTGCTGATTAATGGCGGAAGTGCTAGCGCTAGCGAGATTGTCGCTGGGGCGCTCCGTGATTATGATAAAGCAAAGTTGGTCGGACAAAAGAGCTACGGTAAAGGTAGCGTTCAAATTGTAATAGGGCTGCCTGGCGGATCACAGATGAAAGTTACAGAAGCTCGTTGGTACACGCCAAAGGGTAGTAACATAGATAAGACAGGTATAGAGCCTGATGTGAAGGTTGATTTATCTGCGGATGACATTAATAATAATCGTGATCCACAGATGGATAAGGCAAAATCGCTATAGAGCTTGTGTTTTTATGAGATACGACATAAAATGGAGGTAAGATGAACGAGCAGAAAAAGAAGATTTTACTAGTTGAGGATGACATTGCACTATCTGCGGTGTATAGGTCTCGGCTAGAAATTGAAGGTTTTGATGTTAGGGAGGCAAATAACGGCGAGGATGCACTGTCTGCAACTGTAGAATATCGCCCGGACTTAATTTTATTGGATGTGATGATGCCGAAAATCAGTGGATTTGATGTTCTGGATATTCTACGTAATACTCCAGAAACCGCTAACGTAAGGATAATTATGCTAACGGCACTTAGTCAGCCGAAGGATAAGGAGCGGGCCGAGAGTTTGGGGGTTGATGATTATTTGGTGAAATCTCAGGTTGTTATTGGTGACGTGGTAGCGCGCGTAAAGCACCATTTAGGTGTTAAATAGAAATTATTTCAGTAAAAGCAAGCCAACCTCTGTTGGGGGGGGTTGACTTTTTGTTAGTTTTTTGATATAAAATAAACATATATGGAAAACTTAAAACCAACACAAAGCCACGAACAAGAACAACGAAAAACACTGGAAGATTATGTAGTTAAGACTTTTCCTGCTGATTTAGATGTTACGACACGTCCATTAACTGTTATGCGCAGCGGCCAAGACGGAAAAGGTATCAGATATGATGGAGGCTGGATTCCTGGCGATATGTTGTGTGTATGCGACACGGATTCTGAGGAAGGTATTAGCAGGCGTGAATTGTTTTGAGAGTGCATAAACCAATTAAAATTAATGGAGAGTATGTTGTCGCAGAGAAGATCGTAGCGTTAAATATACTTCAGGGCCGAGAGGCGAATAAAGATTTTTCGGAATCCTATATTCAGGTGCGTTACGGAAAATCTACCGAGGAAATGCTTGAAGAGGGCGAAGAGGCCGCTAAAGATATTTGGAATCATAAGCATCCAGTTGATAATGAGCTTGAGTATTTGGCTCCAGAAGTGCGTCCGGAAAGCTTCAGTGATGGCTTAGCTGTAGAGAATATCTCTGACCATGAGAGACCTTCAGCGAAGTAAGTTAGTTCTATGATGGGAAACGTGGCCAGTAAGGCCGCTGGAGTTAGAGAGCCAGTAGAGAAGAATAAGGTAGACACCAACGAGCCAGTTAGAGAGCCAGTGGAGACGGATAAGACTGGCGTCGGTTCACCAGTCTTGAAGATACCTGAACCGACCATGGAGTTGATCAGGGCAACCGAAGTCAATGACTCAGTGGGTTTGCCAGCGGTTGAGCCAGCTGAAAAGCCAGCGGAGACAGATAAGGTAGGCGCTAACCCAGCGTATTTAGTGGCAGCCGAACCATTTAAAAAGCCGGTAGAGGCGGATAAGGCAAGCACTGATTCAGTAAATTTGCCAGTAGCTAAATCGGTTGAAAACCCAGTGGTTGAAAAGTCGATGGAGACGAATGAAGCCAATACGGACATATTACCTGAGGACTTTAAGGTTGCGATTGACAGTTTTAAACAACTTACCGAAGATAATAATAATCAGTTTTTTGCAAAGGATAAATATATAACTGGAGAGCTGGATCGGCTTAGGGGGCTAATTAAATATAATCCAACGGCAATGAATAATCCTGCGATCTCAGAGATGATAACATCTACGTCGGGTAGAGTTAGAGATCTTGAGGCTTCTAGGGCTGAGGCTGCGAATAAATTTAAGAATAATATAGAGAGTCTTCTGGAGAGTCTAAAAAGTAAGATTGAAAATGATGACGAGCGTAGGCGTCTGGTTAAGCTAACTGAGCATGTAGATCAGATGGGTGTGGATGACAGAGTTCTGGGTAAATTAACTAATAGCTTGTTGGATAAATTAATAAGAATAAGAAATAATATTGAGCAGTGGCAGAATGACAGATGGGGAGAGGAAACTTATAAGAAGCAGATAACCCAGATGATTAACGAAATTATTGATAGCGATTTACCATCAGTTAATAGGCGTCGTCAGAGTATTTTAGAGGCTATCGAGGTGATTAAGGCTGCCGAGGGTTAATAGAATGATGTCAAGAGAAGGGTATTTGTCTGGCAGTAGAGATTCGTCCGTCGCTAATAGATGGGCGACTCTGGAGCAATGGCAGAAGGAAAATGATTTGAAGGAATTTTCGGAACGAACCAGAAAATTAATGGAGCCGATTAATCCTGAGTTGGTTGAGCTGTCGGAAAATAGTATAGAGTCTGCAGGGGGTGTTGTTGGTATTTTGTCATCCAATGATCCTAAGTTAGGGGAAATAGTTAACCCCGAGCGGATTTTTGATACTACGGAAATGGTTGATAATCTCAGAGAGGATCATCTTACACGTTGTCGGTTGTTTGAATACCTTCAGGGTAAATTGGATGATCTGATAGAAGATAGCCCAGAGTCTTTGGCGAGTAGGGTTCTTCTTAATTCTGCTGGCAATTTGAAGTCACCGAATTTTAAGCAAGGTTATTACGGGGTTGAAAAAATGTTTAGTCGCGAATATGTTCTAGTATTGGCAATCGCTATGATGGATGGTACTTTCAATATAGATAGACAGGACAGTATGATTACACATTATAGGGGTGGCAAGGAGAGGAGTGGTATGCATAGGGACGGCGCGGTAGCTCTTCTCGAGAGCTTATTAAAAGACTCTGCTGAGAATTAAAATAACCCCCGCATCTGGGGATTATTTTAACAGTCTGTTTCTGTAACATTAGAGAACAACGACTTGTGTTCGGCGCTCTGTTTTACCAGTAAATTTGGTTTTCTTAACCTGCTTAAAGCCAACCACACCGTCTTTTGCAGCGTGAATGGTAAAATTGCGGCTAACGTATGTACCGTCACCAGCAATCTTTGTGGCACCAGTTTGGCGGACTAAGACCTGTCCAGCAGTAACTTTTTGGCCACCAAATCGCTTCACGCCAAGACGTTGACCAGCATTGTTGTGGATGTTCTTACTAGAGCCGCCAGCTTTAACCTTTGACATTCTTTACTCCTTATAGTTTTCTAAAAACAATCTGTTCTAGTTTATCGAAAATAAAGCCAGTTGTCAAGCGGTTTTAGTCATGTCTATGGGCTTTAATATCATAATTTCTCTGGCAACTACCTGATCTGGACGATGATACAGGAGTTTTTTATCGGTAATTGGCTGATATCCAAGTTTGCTTAGGTTTTTTATCAGGGGCAAATGTGTAAATTGTCTATGTTGATTTTGCCAGGCAGGAACGGCTATACACAGCATCGATTCTGGGTGAATTTGATCATGTATGTTCTTCAAAAACTCACTAATAATATGATTACAATTTCCAACCACCTCTTTAAGCTTTGCGGGGCTGGGTGGGGCGGAGAAGGGTTGACCTAGGTATGTTTCGCAGACAATATGGGTAATTTGCTGTTTTTGCTCGGAGGTTAGTTTGACCGAGGTGGCATCAGCTTGAAAAACTTGCCAGGCGGTATTTGTGAAAAAAGTCTTTTCCAGCCAGCGCATGTTTTCTGATGCGTAATCGACCATTTTATCGCTGAGGTCGCTGCCGTAGGAGTTGATGCTGAGTAAGGTAGCTTCTTGGAGAACGGTTCCCGTACCGCAAAACGGATCCCAAAGGTAGTTTCCGGATTGAGCGCCGGATAAATTGATCATAATTTGCGCTAGCTTAGGCGGGAGCATTCCGACAAAAGCATCACGCTTTGGGCGCTCGCGATCGCGTTGGGCGTATGAATTGATATTTTGAGTGCCACGACTTTCGGCTATCAAAAAATCTCCATTCATAGCTCTGACTATGATAATCTCAATCTTTGTTTCAGACCTACCAAGTTTATTATTATGAGAGGTGGCCGTGGAGAGGGCGGCGGTTTTATTGGGAATTAGACGTAGGCTAACGCCAGATTTTTTTAGGGAATTTTTCAAAATAATTCCGATTTTTTGGACGTTTCTCGGATCTGTTGTATTGCCATAAAAACTTATTCCAAGCGTTATTTTTTTCTGACTATTCGAAAGTTTTTTCGTGTATTTTTTAACAATAATTTTTGACGCCTGGAGTAGGGTGTGATGGTCGGATTTTTGTGATCTTACGCGGCTTACGACGTGGCCACATTTGATTGTTCCGCCCAGGATATCAACAGAAAAGTTATCGGAGTCGATTGTAGCAGCTTGACTAGAGATTTTTTTAACTTTTTCAGCGCCATAAACCGCCTCTAACTCGGCGATAGAGATTTCTGGTTGTCGGCCAAGGATAGCGATGAACATATCGTAATTATACCATTTATCGTGGTATAATGAAGGTTATGCTACCTAAGGTCTTGCAATTATTTAAGTCGCCGCGAACTATTATGAGTATCTTGACGTTAGCGGTTTTAGCTATTGTTATTTTCCTGTCGCGGCATGAGCTAGTAAAGGCGTGGGGACTATTTTTAAATGCAGATTTATGGCTATTATTCTTATTGTTACCGTTTCAAATTATCGTGTATTTTGCTGGTGGCGAAATGATCTTCTCTTATCTTAGGGATAAGAATCTGATTCACCATATTTCCAGATTAGAACAGACAAGGATTGCCCTAGAATTGAACCTGGTTAACCATATTTTTCCGTCGGGGGGCGTTAGTGGAATTTCATATACAACATGGCGGATGCATAAGCTGGGGGTGAGTTCGGCGCGCTCGACATTTGCCCAGGTGATTCGTTATGTGACAGGATTTTTATCTCTCTTGATTCTATTGGTGATTGCCGTGCTGGCTCTGGCTATTGATGGTAAGGTCAATAGATATATTGTAGCGGCGAGCTTCTTGTTAATCATAGTGGTGCTGGCGCTGACTTTTGGATTGATATTTATATTTTCATCCAAGCGGCGCATGCAGACAACGGCTGCAGGTGTCTCGAAGTTTATTAATGTACTGGTAAAATATGTGACTTTCGGTAAAAAACGACGGATTATGAATGCTCAGAAGGTGGAAGATTTCTTTGTTGACATGCAAGATGATTTTCAGGATTTGGCCAATCACCCAAAGCTGTTAAAGAAACCTATGATTTGGGGGATTGTCTATACAGCCTTTGACGTGGCAATGTTTACAGTAGCGTTTATGTCGTTGGGGGTTTTTGTTAATCCAGCAATCTTAATGGTGGGCTATGGAGTTGCGGGATTAGCGGCACTTTTTGTATTTACGCCCGGTGGTACGGGGGTTTACGAGACAATCATGATTATATTCTTAAGCATGGCAGGAACACCACCGGACTTAGCAATTGCTGGAATTATTTTAACGAGGGCAATTTTACTAACCGGCACTATTGTCTTTGGCTATATTTTTTACCAGCACGCATTGATTAAATATGGCAAGCCAAATGACTCCCAGGTTTAGCGTTAGTAATTTCCTGGCGGTAGTTAATCAGACTTTTGAGGCTGTTTTTGCTGGCGCGGTTGAAGTTGAGGGTGAGGTTGTTAGCTTTAAGTCGTATCCGCCAAAATATGCCTTTTTTACTCTGAAGGACGATGATGGATCGGTTAATTGTTTTGTGGGCTTTAGCAATCTGCGGACGCCAATCGAGGATGGTATGAAAGTGGTGGTCCGGGCGACACCAAGCCTGAGGGACGACGGTAAGTTTAATTTGCAAGTTCAGAAAGTTTTTCCACTAGGCGAGGGTAATCTAAAACGGAGTTTCGACATTCTGAAGCAGAAATTGGCTACCGAAGGGCTATTTGACGTTAATCGTAAACGGCCGTTACCGCGTTATCCACATCGGGTGGCTGTTATTTCTAGTACAAAGGCGGCAGGTTACGCGGACTTTATGAAAATCTCTCGAGATCGTTGGGGCGGTGTGAAATTTATTGTCGCTAATGTTAATGTTCAGGGTGACGGCGCGGCAGATCAGATTATACGGGCAATTTCATATTTCAATCAAATGGCAGAACCGCCAGAGGTAATTGCTTTAATTCGTGGTGGCGGTAGTGCTGAGGACTTGGCAAGCTTTAATGATGAACAGCTAGTTAGAGTGGTAGCAGGTAGTCGCGTGCCCATAATAACCGGCATTGGGCACGAGATTGATGAAAGTTTATGTGATCTGGCGGCGGATGTGCGAGGTGCAACACCTAGTAATGTTGCTCAGCTGCTATTTCCAGATAAACATGAATTAGTCGGGCATCTACATTTTCGGTTAATTGGTGTAAAAGATGAAATTAAGAGAGCTATTGACGAGCAGATACTTAGAGCAACAATGTTGCAAAAAGACGCGCTTGAGCAGTGGTCAAGTCAGGTCAGGGATGCTATAAATGCAACATTGTCGCAACAAAAGATTATTGCTGAATACGATCCAGAAATGGCGTTACAGAGGGGCTACGCTATGATTAGCGGTGATTTACAGGTTGGTAGTATTGTTAAGATTACAACAAAGGATATAATTATGAAAGCGAGGATTGAAGATAGTGAACGACGAAATGACAATTGAGCAGATGGTGACAGAGTTAAACGAGCGAATTGCGTGGTTTCAAGGTGATGATTTTAATTTGGATGAAGCTAAACGGAAGTTTATTGAGGCACGAGAGCTGTCAAAGAAAATTACGTCTACGCTAGAAGATATGCGACATGACATTGAAGTGCTTGGGGAAGATTTTAGCGTAGAATAGGGTGCTTTACATCACTTAAAGCATAAGCTATACTCTAAAATATGATGAAAAGAAATGAAAAAGAGCGTGGCTCAGTTAATGGCTGGATGGTCGGCACAATCGGCTGTTTGATATTATTTTTAATTGCTGGCTCACTGGCAATTTGGGCGTACATGCAATATTCCCATGAAAAAAGCAATGTTGATAGTAAAGTGGCAATTGAGGTTGCCAAGGGTAAGAGCGAGCAGGCTGAATCAGACCAGAAAAAATTTTCAGAAGAAGCGAAGAACCCGCGGATTGAGTTTGTTGGTCCTAGCGAATATGGACGCGTATCATTTATGTATCCAAAAACTTGGAGTGTTTATATAGAAAATGACGGTAGTAATAGGGGTGATTATAAAGCATATCTTAATCCGGTAGCCGTTCCGTCAGCATCTAATAAGGCGAGTCGATTTGCCTTGAGGTTAGAAATTATAAATAAAAACCTAGATACAGTGCTTAATGATTATCAGTCTCGCCTAAAGAAGGGTGAATTGACCTCAAGTAGCACTGAGTTTAATGGAATCTCCGCTACGCGCATTGATGGTACGTTCGAGAAGGAGCTGCGTGGATCTGTCGTGTTGATGAAGGTTCGCGACAAGACTATCCGCTTCTCAACTGATGCGGACACATTCAAGCCAGATTTCCAGACGATATTAGGCACTGTAAAAATTGCTGAATAGAAAAACCAGCTCAAGTTTTGCTATACTAGAAATGTATGGCAGGTAAAGAGTGGAGTGATGCTGATTTTGGAGGGTTGCCGAGTGTCTTGGTGGCGGCACATGAGCTAAAAACGCCGCTGTCTTTAATACGGCAATTGACGTTAATGCTCGGCGATGATTTGACGAGTGAAGTTGATAAAAAACAGATCAAGCAGCGTATCGTCCAGACGTCCGAACAGGCGCTGCAGTTAACAGTCGACTTAGCGAATTCGGCAAATTTGACGCCGTCATTATTTCCTCTGGAGCCAGTTAATCCGTTGGCAATATGTCAGCAAATGGCTGTGGAAACGCGATTTAATGCAGTGCTTTATGGGCGGAAAATTAGCTGGCCTCGGAGTGGGCGAAATAGTCGATTGATTTTGGCAAATCGGACGTTATTAGGGCGGATTTTGGCAAATTTTTTAAACAACGCTCTGAAATATACCGAGGACGACTCAGAGATAAAAGTGTCAGTTAAGGCTGTTGGTGGCGCGGTGAGGCTGAGCGTGCGTGATTTTGGGCCGATGATGAGCTTGAAGGAGTATCGGCGGCTGCTTGATGAGATGGATGCGCGAAAAACGGTGCGGACGCGGCCGGAAAGTAGCGGCTTGGGGATTTATGTGGCTAGCCAATTTGCCCGGGCAATGAATGGCCAAATTGGTCTAATTAGACATCGAGACGGTTTAACATTTTATGTAGATATGCCGATTAGTCGGCAGCTGAGTTTGCTATGAAAAAGTTGCTGATTGTCGAGGATGATAAAAATTGGGCGGATATTTTATGCAGCTATGCGGCGGCGGTTGGCGCGGAAGCGCGGGTGGTGGCTTCTGGCGGCCAGGCGATGGAAATGATTGATGATTGGCAGCCGGATGCGATTGTCCTGGACATGCTGCTGGCGGGCGAAACGGCGGTGGCGCTGCTGAACGAGCTGAGGTCGCATGTGGATTTGGCGAAGTTGCCAATTGCGGTTTGTAGTAACGCGGATGTGCAATTGGCAGATTTGCGGCCGTTTGGTGTGACGGCGCTGCTGGATAAGGCGTCAATTCTCCCGGACGAAGTGCGGGCGATTTTTAGAGAGGTTTTGGATGGGGCAAAGTGAGCGGTTAAAAGCGATTGTGCTGAGGCGGACGAATTACGCCGAGGCTGATCGGGTGTTGCAACTGCTGACGCCTAAAGGCCGGCGCAGTGTCATTGCCAAGGGCGTGCGGCGCGAGCGGTCGAAATTGGCGGGCGGCATTGAACTATTTGCGATTTGTGACGTGGTGATTCGTTCCGGTCGTGGTGATTTGGGGCTATTGACTTCGGCGCGACTGGCGGCGTTTTATCGGCATATATTGGAGGATTATGAGCGGATGCAGTTCGCTTACTCAGCGATGAAGCTGGTGTCGGCCGCGAGCGAAAATATTGACGAGCCGGAATGGTATTTTGTACTAAGCCAAGTATTAGAGCAATTAAATAAACCGGCAGTTAACCAAAAGCTGATTGAAACGTGGTTTTATATGCAATACGCTAGCTTGCTGGGTGATGAGCTGAATTTGCGCACCGATGTGGCAGCTCAGATGTTGGCGCCCGATAAAAAATATATGTACGATAGCGCGGAGAAGGGCTTGCGGCTGGCGGAGCAGGGCGACTTGTCGGCGGACGCCATCAAACTGCTTCGGCTCATCCAAGCAAAGCCGCTGGTGAATGTGGCGCAAATTGGCGGGATAACTGAGGTGATCAGTGCTTGTTGGCTGGTCGCGCGGCAGCACGCGGCGGTGTAATATTGCCCATAAAATGCTATACTGTAGGTAATAATTGTGAATCGCCATGTTGCCAACATGGAGAAAGGTTTTTTGATGAGTCAAGCAAAAATGGAAGATATTACCAGCCTGTGCAAGCGCCGCGGCTTTATTTATCAGGGGTCGGATGTGTATGGTGGTCTTTCTGGTACTTGGGATTATGGTCCACTGGGCGTGCAACTGAAGCGCAATATCATGGATTTGTGGTGGCGCCGGTTTGTGGATGAGCGTGACGACATGTACGGTGTCGATGCAGCGATTTTGATGAATCAGAAAGTTTGGAAGGCGAGTGGGCATGTGGATACCTTCACTGACCCGCTTATTGAATGTAGAGAGTGTCATGGACGATTTCGTGCTGATCATATTATTAAAAATAAGGATGATTATATAAGTAAATTGAACCCTTTTTTTAATCGTAGAGAAACTCTTATCGATTCGTACGCTGGTGTTGAGTATACCCCTGAAACTAAAAAGGAACTCTACGACAAGTTGGTGGAGGCGGATCTTGTTGCGGGTGAAGCTACCTATCCTGCGCACGACACGGTTGATCAATTAAAGAATTATTATGTCTTGCAATCACAAAAAGATGCTGTATCGTATCTTGGAGATTTTCCAGCGGCCTACCTTAACAATACTAAGACGAAGTGCCCACGGTGTGGTAATATCGCTTGGTATCCAGCACGGACATTTAACATGATGTTCAAAACGCACGTTGGCGCGACCAAAAGCGAAGACAGTATTTCTTACCTCCGCCCAGAAACCGCCCAAGGTATCTTCACTAATTTCAAAAACGTCGTCGATAGTTTTTATCCAAATTTACCATTTGGTATCGCTCAACAGGGTAAGGCCTTTCGCAATGAAATTGCGCCGCGCGATTTCGTTTTCCGCTCTCGGGAGTTTGAGCAGATGGAGATTGAATACTTCGTCAACCCTGAGCATTGGCAGGAAGCGTTTGATGAGCTGCTGGCGGCGACGCATGCGTTTTTGGCAGAACTGGGCTTGAAACCAGAGCACATTCACGAGCTAGACGTGCCGGCGGAGGATCGGGCGCACTATAGCAAAAAGACGATTGACATCGAGTACGATTATCCAATTGGTCGTGAGGAGTTGATGGGAATCGCGTATCGCACTAATTTTGACCTGATGAACATCCAGCGGGTCAGTGGCAAGAGTATGGAATACACCGTCAAGGGGACGAACACAAAATTTGTGCCGCACGTCATTGAGCCGAGTTTTGGTGTGGAGAGGGCGCTGATGGCGGTACTGTCGGGCGCGTACCGTGAGGATGAGCAAAACGGTGAAAAGCGGGTGTATTTGGCGTTGCCAGAACATTTGGCGCCGGTCAGATTTGCCGTCTCACCACTGCTGAAAAATAAGCCAGAATTGGTAGAGAAAGCTCGCGAAGTTTATGCCGAGCTGTCTAAGGTGAACCCCGGCCGAGTGATGTGGGACGACAACGGCAACATCGGCAAGCGCTATCGCCGCCAAGACGAAATCGGCACGCCGCACTGCGTGGTCATCGATTTCCAGACGCTGGAGGACGGCACGGTGACGGTGCGTGAGCGAGATACGACGGAGCAGAGGCGGGTGAATGTTGAGGAGCTATAGATACTAGATATGAAAAAGCAAATTGGGTTTAAGGAGATAAAAGATTGACAAAAAATAGACCTGAGTTTGATAAAATTACATCGTTTGACGAGTTTAATAAATATTATTGGTATCGTGAAGAAATTTCACAGATATGCAGGTCACTAGGATTAGAATATAGCGGTACAAAACAAGAACTCAATCACATTATTGAACAGTACTTTAAGGGTAATGTAATTAAGAAATCATCAATAAAAAATGAGAAGAAACAAGTTGAAAATATTACTCTAGATACGCCATTACTTGAATGTGGTTTTTCTTTTAACGCAAAATTCAGAGAATATTTCTCCATTGTAACAGATATTTCACCTTTTAAATTTACTGCTGATATGGCAACAGCTTGGCGAAAAGTAAAAAGAGAAAAGGATGGCAAATTTACAATCAAAGATTTGCTAAAGGTGTATTATGGCGAATCAGATTATGCCAAGTATGATAATTCGGTTTGTCAATGGAATCAATTCTTAAAGGATTTCTGTGCAGATGAAAATAGCCGCAACTATTCGAATAAATTAAAAGTAGCTTCTATCCTTTGGAAAGAAGTCAGAAATTCAAGAAATGAAAAGATTTATTCAAAGAGTCTTTTGACTGAATATGCCGGTAAAATAAAAGAGTATCACAATTAGATAATCCCCAACGTGTTAACACCCAATGAGTAGTTAATTATGGATATTGGAAAGACAGAATATACTGTAGGTGAAATGGTATCAGCTATCTGGCGTTCGGGTGTAGTATAATGACTCTCATGACAAAAACCACCAAAGGACATATCATCACGCAGAATTTAGATGGCACCGATCATCTGGATTGTCTGTATCGCATCTCGCTCAAAGCCTTGATTTATAACGACGCTGGGCAGATTTTGGTTGTTAAGGAAATTGATCGGACGTATTGGGATTTGCCGGGTGGTGGCATGGATTTTGGCGAGACGATTGAATCGTCGCTGAAACGCGAACTGTACGAAGAGGTTGGCTACGAGGGCGGTTTGCGCTATCAACTGTTTGACGCGTCGGACGAGATGTATATTGAGCGGATTGATGCTAATCAAATCTGTTTTTATTGCCGTGTCTGGCCGGATAATTTTGACTTTGCGCCAGGTGAAGAGGGTGACGAAGTAATGTTTATCGACCCTGAGGAGTTGTTGATCCAGGAAAGTGAGGTTGACGCGCCAGCTCGAGCCTATGGGGTGCATATGAAATGGCAGGAGCTGTGCAGCTTAAAGAGTTAGCCAGTAGAGTAGCATTGACTTTTATACTATAATAGTATAGAATATAAATCATGGAAAGTCTTAAAGGCGGTGTATCTTTTAAGGTTAATTTTATTAATTCTGGCGATAATCCGGGAAATTCTTCTGGCGAAAGTCAGCGCCTGATAGGAATTTATAATGGCGATTGGTCTTTGGGGAGGAGCGGTGCTGTAAATGCGTCTATGGCGTTTGCCAGGAGGGAGGGTGATATACGTAGTCACGGCAATTTGATAGAGAGACTTTACGGATTGGGTGAGCGTTCGGCTCGAGTGTCATTGTCGAAGTGCTTAGACGCTGTCGATCTAGTGGAGGCTGATGGACGATTGATTGCTGACCCTGTGTCGTACGGAGGACTTAGTGCTTTATATAGAAAGATAGGAGTAAGGCTTATTGCTCCGGATTCAATGGGTGAACAGGAAAGGGTAAGTGCTATTCGAATTGCTTTATCTGTTGGCGTCGTGGCTTTACGTTGCGCAGGTCTACCTCTGGAAGAATTAAAAGAATCTCCAGCCAAGCATTTTTGTCCAGATGAAGTAGACAAGTTGGTTTCTTGTTTTCATGGCAATGTAGATTTTGGCAGAGAATGGGGAGATATTAAGAGGGTAGTTACAGGACCGTAGCATATCTCTAAGGTTTAATATATGAAAAAATCTAAGAATTACGGTGCCAGAGTTGAAATTGATAGTCTTATTAATGGTGAGGTTGATAATAATTCACTTTTTACTCTATTGACGGATTTAAAAATCAGAGAAGATGTTTTTGATATGCGTATATTATTGGCTAGTCGTAGTAGTAAATGTACAGGACACGAGGCGTTGGCTGATAAGCATCTTGCTAGTCGATCCACGTCTATAGGATCGCCGCATGAATTTCCTTACGATAGGACTGAGTTGCGCAGTTGGCGGGATGAGCTTGGTATATCTTCTGCTGGGGGATTAAAGGGGAGATTTAGGGGTGGCGATACTTACTTCTCTTCAAATAAAGCTGAGTATTTTATGAGGCGAGTAGCCGCTGTTGCTGTCGGACTTTGCTTGGAAATTCCCTTGCCAAAACTTGATTCTGCTATGGAATTTTCAGCCGAAGAATTGGAAGAAGCCTGGCCAAGATTCAAAGGCTCAATTTACATTTAATATTGTCGTTGTTATAATAACCATATGCATATTATTCTTGGTGGGACGAGCGGGCTTGGTCTGGAGATGGCCAAGCAATTGCGTAAACGTGGCGAGCGAGTATTGGTGTTAGGCAAAACTCACGACTCGCAAAAGCATGGTGAAGGTTTTCCTCTGGATGTTTATTATGCAGATCAAGTGGAGGCGTCTTTTTCGCGAATTGAGCAGATTTTAAATGGTGATGATATTGAGCAATTTGTCTGGGCGGCAGGTTATGGCTGGCGCGGAAATTTTGAAGATCAGACAGACGCTCGCTCCATGGCAGAGGTGAATTTTTCTGGCGCTTTACCGCTGGTGCAATGGGCTTGGCGTAAGATGTTGGATCAGAACCGCAAATCAGTCTTAACGGTCATTGGGTCGACTAGCAGTATTAAGGCTCGATCTGATGAGGCTGTATATGTGGCCACCAAACACGCTCAGGCGGGGCTGGCGCGCAGTTTGGGAATGCAGGCGGATGAACAGAAACTGCCAGTAAAAGTTGCGCTATTTCTGCCAGGTGCTATGAAAACACCGTTTTGGAATGGTCGGGATTTGCCGACTGATTATGTATTTTTCAATGACCCAGCTAAAATTGCTACACATATAATTAATGCTGTCAATTGTCAACAGCAGCCATTTTTAGAATGGGCATTACCAAAAGGCACATTGGTATAGTTGTATCAAAGTGTTATAATTCAAGTCATGATGACTAGTAGTTCGAATAGCGATTATTTTGGGGTAAAAGTTGTAGTTATTGGCGGCGGGACCGGGAGTTTTACACTGCTGTCGGGTTTGAAAAAGTACACGCATAGCATTACGGCGCTAGTTAACATGGTTGACGATGGTGGATCAACTGGGTTGTTGCGTGATGAATTGGGTGTACTGCCAGCAGGAGATGTCAGGCAGTGCTTGGTGGCGCTGAGTACTTCGCCAAAGGTGCGCGACCTGTTTAATTATCGTTTCGATGAGGGTAGTATGAGGGGGCATGCATTTGGTAATTTGTTCATGGCAGCTCTGGAGAAAATGACAGGGAGTTTTGCCGAGGCAGTGGAGCTGGCAAGTGAAGTTCTGGGTGTTAACGGGCGAGTATATCCAATCACTCTGGATGATACGACGATGTCAATTAAGCTAAAAGACGGCACAATTGTTAACGGACAGCACGCAGCTGAATCATTACAAATCCCGCGCGGTGAGCGTCCGTGGCTGGAATTGAAACCACCAGCCGGCATTAACCCAAGGGCGCGTCAGGCGATTTTAGATGCAGATTTGGTGGTTATTGCACCGGGCCTTCTGTATGGTAGTTTGGCGCCAGCGCTGTTGGTACGCGGAGTAACTAGGGCGCTGGCGGAGACGAAGGCGAAGAAGGTATATGTTTGTAATTTAGTGACTAAGCCAACACAGACTGATGGTTTTACGGTGGCGGATTTTGCAGATGAGATTGAGCGATTTTCAGGAGTGAATATGGACTATGTGTTATATAACGATCATCGTCCGCCAGAAGAATTGATCAAAAAATATGCTCATGATGGTGAATATCTAGTGGAGTGGGATAAGGAACTATTAAAAAAGAAGCATTATTACGCGTCAGGCAAGCGGCTAATTGCTGACACTGTTTGGGTTAATAAAAACTCTGGCAGCGACCCATTGGCGGCTCAACGTAGCCTAATCCGACACGACGCCGACAGGGTAGCGCGCGAGCTGATGCGGATTTATTTTGCCTAAGCTTGCTATTGATTTTTAAAGCTTTGTGTGTTATAATAAACAAGTTATGCGCGAACAAAATTCAAGTGTGTCGACTTCAACACAGGAAAGGCAGACGGATGCTGCGCATCTGGATCTGCTGAAACATGATATTCCTGAGAGTTGGTATCCGAGCCCTGAAGCACAGAAGCTTGTTGGCGTGCTCGAAGCGGATGTTGACAGAGAGAAGGGAGATGCGATCTATCACGCGTATCGCTCTTTGAAGATACTTTCAACATTTTGCAAGACACTTGACCCTGAAAGGCGTCGCGCGATGGCTGATGCTATGTTGTTGCACGATATTCCTGGGCGTACGTTACACCGCGAGACTGATGAGAGGGCAAAACTGTCGGACCGTGTGCAAGAAGGCTGGAAAGAATATATCGCTCAGCTTGAGGACTCAGACAAATCAGTCATTGACTATATGCATGACCAGGTGGTTATCGGTACGGAAGCTCGTGATTATCGAGAGTCTATCAAACATCAGTCAAATGGGATAAGTGCACACGACAAAGAACAAATCATGAATTCATCATATGAAGGCATGGTGAACGTGGCTGGTTGGCGTATGGGTATGCCGGAGATTCGCGGTACTGCTCTGGAAAAATTGGCAGGAGAGGTGAACATTGAATCTCTGGTCATCAAAGCAGCAGAAATGATGGACAATCTCAAGAATCCACCCAAGCAGGATTCACAGCAGCTGCGCAATATTCTTGAAGCAGAATCATTTTATTGTCCATTTTTGGAAGCGATTGGTTATGACGCGATGGCTGCAGAAATGGCCAGCACCTGTAACATCTATCGATTGCGTGGGCAAGGGCGCGAAGACATCATCGACAAAGCCGTTGAAGCGTATCGTACGAATGCCGAAAAAGACCCAGCAGAATTGGCGATGCAGATGTTTGGTTTGTCTGAAAAGCCAGAAGTGAGTTGGATCGTTAATAAAACATCAGATGAAGTGTATAGCGGTGTTAATTGCCGTTTTGCTGAGTTGATGATACCTATAGCTGGTGCGTTGCGTCGAGTTTTATTCCGACAAAAATCCATCGGCTCAACCGCAAAGAAAATGTCGGTGAAGGGTGAGGGGTATGATATCATGGACGCGTTTGCCTTTCTTGTGATTTGCGACGCGGGTGACGATACGTTTGATAGAAATCATCACTATGAGATGCGGGATGAGGAGATTGCAGAAATTCACGCAACGCAGACAGAAGACCTTGCCAAGGTATTTTCATCATTCGTGGACACCATCACTGTCAATAACAATCTGCTTTTACGCTCAGGTGATGGTGTTAGCCAGCCGATTTATGTACAAGGCGACTCGACATACGTCAACACGGTTCATGGTGCTTTGTCCTCGGCAAATAAAGCAGTCGTAAATCAGGAACTGAGGGAGGAAGAAACACCCTACCGTGTCTCGAGGGCCTCGGCGCTCGTTGGTCCTGAGGGGTTGCCAGTAGAAGTGCAGATCATGACTGACCTTGACCGAAAATTAGCAAGAACAGATGTTACAAGCCACGCAGTGTATAAGAACAACGGCAATGATTCGTTGCGTTGGCTGCAGAAGCTACACAAGCGCGTGGAGCATATGAAATATGGTAAGGGTAACCCAATCTCAAGGGCAATGGGTAAAACTGCATTGACGGCTATCACCCGTGGTGTATATCCAGTCATGTTTGCGCCAAATGCACTCTACCGTAAGCGAGTACAGTAAGTGTTATAATAGGGATAATGACGACGTATTATACTGACGGTTCTGCTTCGCCAAATCCCGGTCCGGGCGGCTTCGCGGTGATCAAGGATCTTCAGCCGTGGATTTTGGGATCAGAAGAAGGTGATACGACCAATATACGCATGGAAGGCAAAGCTTTAATTGCAGCATTAAAAGACGCTAATGGTGCACCGTGCGTGATTTATACTGACAGCGAGTTTTGGATTAATGTTGTTACCAAGTGGGCGCCGGGCTGGCAGCAGCGTGGCTGGACAAAGAAGGGCGGCGAGATTAAAAATCTGGACATCGTCCAAGAATTATATGAGCTGTATTCAAATTCGCAGGCGGAGCTGTGCTGGGTGCGTGGCCATGAAGGCGATGAAGGGAATGAGCTGGCGGATGAGTGGGCTAATCGAGCGCGTGAAGGCGAAAGATTGACAAAATAACAGCTAGCGACATCTGATAAAAATTGCTATACTAGAAAAATGGAAGAAGTGAGGGAAACGACTGATATTTTTTTGTGGGCGAATCAGACTGATGCGAAGAAGAACGATTTACAGATAGAGCTGTTCTTATTTAATAAAAATTACACGCCGTATGCTATGTCTCTAAAGGGCGATGTTGAGCAGCAGCTTCGACCGCTATTTTTGTTTGATTATATCAACCAGGTTAATTTGGGCGCCGGTACTGGTCTTAGTGTGCGGGATTATGAACTGAGCGAAGCGGAAGACAATGTGCTGCTGCGGACGGATCTCGGCAAGGTTGGCCGAGCGGAAACCTTGATTCATTTGATTGAGCATGAGCGCGGTGACATTGTGGAGTTTTCGGAAACTGAGCATGAGTTTAAGCGAATGAAAGGCGTGATAGCGCGGTTTACTGATCCGAATGATCCAGAAAAAATCTTTTACACCGCTAAATTAATTCAGCAGGGACAGACGCTCAAAAGCGCGCTGGCGTGGGAGTTTTCTGATGGCAAGTTTGGCGCGTTTAAGGCGGAAGTTGGCTTTAAGGTGCCAGATGATAACCAGGTGCTGATCATCGGTCAGGATATATTAGCCTTTAATCCTTCGAAGTTTGAGCGGATGTTTGGCTATGAGTATAAGAAGCAGGTGATTGCCGATAAGAAGGTAGCGGAAATTGAAAAGCAATATAAGCTAAGTTTCCCCGAGGGCTTGGATCTTAACGCACTGGTCAAGGAGCGCAAAAAGACCATCAATAAACTACAGAAATTGGAGATCGGCGAGGTCAAGCAAGAGCAGGTGTTAGACTATGCCGACGAGATGCAGCTGGAGCTAATGAGCGATGATAACGGCGCGATTATCATCATGGATGGCAATGATCTGGATATGTTTGTGAACCTGATCAACGAGGACTACATTGAGAGCAAAATTACCGGCAAGCGCTACGAAATTAAATCGAAAAAACTGTTGGGCGAGCCAGAAGGCGAACCGCCACGAGGTTAAGTATGGATCAAGAATTGGCGCTGGCGATTTTGATGAGCGGTCGGTCGGCGCTGCTGACAGGTGCGGCCGGGACGGGCAAGACGCATCTGTTGAATACTTTTATTACACAGGCGCGTGACCGGGGTAAAAAGGTATCGGTAACAGCGACGACGGGCTTGGCGGCGACGTATTTAGGAGGCAATACCATTCATAGTTGGAGTGGTATTGGCGTCAGTGATTATTTGGCGAACAACTTTTTTGATCGGCTGTCAAAAACGCGGCGTGAGGTGATTATGAAGACTGATGTGCTGGTGATTGACGAGATTTCTATGCTGCATGATTTTCGGTTGGACATGGTCAATCAGGTATTGCGAGTCGTCAGGAAAAACGACCAGCCGTTTGGTGGTGTGCAGCTGGTGATGAGCGGTGATTTTTTCCAATTACCACCGATCAATCGTCCGGGCGAGCAGGGCGGCGGTTTCGTGGTGTATTCGGAGGTGTGGCAGGAGCTGCAGCCGGCGGTGTTGTATCTTGAGCGACAATATCGGCAGAGTGACGAGCAGCTGCTGGAGATTTTGACAGCGCTGAGACATGACGATATTAGGCGACATCATGCTGAGACGTTGCTGGCGCGGACTGAAATTGAGCCGCCTCCAAACGAAGACATTACTGAGTTGCACACTGTGAACGTTGACGTAGATGATATCAATATCCAAAAATTGGCGAGTTTACCTGGAGAAGAGCGGTCGTATCAGCAGACGACGACGGGCTCAAAAATTTATGTTGATAATCTACAGAGGTCGGTTTTGGCGCCAGAAAATTTGGTGATTAAACAAGGTGCGTTGGTGATGGCGGTGAAAAATTCGCCGCAGAAATTGTACGCCAACGGTAGTATCGGCACGGTAGTGGATTTTGAGCCGCTGACGGAATATCCAATTGTAGAGTTTCGTAACGGCCGGCAGGTGACTATGGTGCCGGATGTGTGGGAATTGCGTGACGGTGAGCGCAAGCGCGCTAGCATTTCACAGGTGCCGCTGCGGCTGGCGTGGGCTATAACCGTGCATAAAAGCCAGGGTATGACGCTGGACACGGCAAAAATTGACTTGAGAAAAGCGTTTGTTGAAGGTATGGGCTACGTGGCGCTGAGTCGGGTGCGTGATTTGGATAATTTGTATTTGTATGGAATTAATCGTAAGGCGTTGGAAATTTCGCCAGATGCGCTGGCGATTGATGAGGTCCTGAGGCAGGCGAGTAACGAGGCGGTCGAGCATTATCGTCCGATGTTGGATGAAATGAAGCGGAAACAGTCAGCGCCCAAAAAATCCGCCAAATCCGGCAGCTGGCAGCAAAAAATTGCCAAAATGCGTGAGACATATCCGAAGGCCTATATGCCATGGGAAAAAGCCGACGATAACATTCTCAAGCAAGACTTTATACAAGGAGCAACTATTGAGCAGCTTAGTAAAAAACTTGGACGTCACGAAGGCTCGATTAGGATACGGTTACAGAAACATTTTGGGGAAGACACCGTAGCGTAGCTTCAACTTGTATCAACACTAGACTTTTCCACAAAAGTGTGGAAAAGTTTTTATTTGACGCAAAAATGGGTAAAAAGTCATAAAAAGGGCTTGCAAGTGGGTAGTTGTGGGTAGTATAGTGGAGTCAGTGGAACGAGAGTTGATGGCAATCACCAACGAAAAACAAACATCCACTATAAAAAACAACTAATCTACCACGGAGGAAGGACGACGTGCAGACAGATTACTTTGAGCGAAAGTTGGATGACAAGCGTCGATTGACGATTCCAGCCGAACTCAGAGCAGAGTTTGCATCAGGCGTCGTACTAACTCGCGGGTTTGGCAAATATCTTCACTTATACCCACAGCAAATTTGGGATCGGGAAGTGGAGAGCGCTTTAACTGGAAGTATCCTGGACGAACGCGTGGCTGACCTAAACGTTAAATTCCGCCGTGGCAAAACCGCATCAGCACTCGACCAAAAACAAGGACGAGTGACGATTGAGCAGCATTTGCTCGACTACGCTGGAATTGACAGAGAAGTCGTTGCTGTGCGAGCAGGGGAATACTTTCGGCTAATAGCGGCTGAAAATGCGGAATAGTAGATTAGCTAAGCACTTTAACAATTAAAACCTCTCGAGATCAACTATCTGGGTATTTTAAAATGGCGTGTGGCAATTTGCTCCACATTAAAAACGGCAACGCACATTCCTTAAAACACCTCCCAAAAAACTCCACCTCACACATAAGTCTCTTTGGAAAACATGGTTGTTACTGACAATCAATAACTTTCCACTCTAAGACAACAAAAACAAACAGAACACAAATATAAAAAAGCCAGAATTAAATATCCAGTTAGGTGATCTCGAGCATTATTTCTGTATAATGGAATAATGATGAGTATTAAAGAACATCCACCACAGTCGGAAGAGCCTCAGACGGGCGAACCGATTCATGTTCCCGTACTTTTAGAGATAACCCTTAGCAAGCTGCGGCCAGTCGAAGGCGAGTCGTATCTCGACTTGACGGCTGGCTATGGCGGTCATGCCAGGGCATTCTTAGAAAGAACGGATAATTACTTGGACTCAGTGTTGGTCGATCGTGATGAAAACGCGATTAAAACATTGGGCGATTTGGCTGAAAAAGGCGTAACTTTAATTCACAAAGATTTTGTGAGCGCAGCGCAAGATTTGGTCAAGCAGGGACGTAAGTTTGACGTGATTTTGGCTGATTTGGGGGTGTCGTCACCGCAGCTTGACAGAGCAGAGAGAGGTTTTTCGTTTCGGTTTGACGGACAGCTGGATATGCGGATGGATAATCGGACGGAAATTACAGCGGCAGATATTGTCAATTCGTATTCGGTTGACGAGCTGACGCGGCTGGTTACTCGTTACGGCGAGGAGAACTTGGGGCGGGCCAGGCGAATTGCACAGGCAATTGTTGGCGCCAGACCGATTCAGGGGACGACCGAACTGGCTGATCTGATCAAGCAAACCGTTGGTCGCGGTAGCATGAAACATCATCCTGCGACTCGTACTTTTCAGGCATTGCGCATTGAGGTCAATCACGAACTTCGGCTAATTGAGGAATTATTGCCACTTTTGCCACGTTTACTTAATAAGGGTGGGCGAGTAGGAATAATTAGCTTTCATAGCTTGGAGGATCGATTGATTAAGCGCTACTTTTCGGAGCAGGCGACGGCTGGATATGAAGCTGAGCTAATTGTCCGAGAGAAAAAACCAGTGTCTGGAACTGAAGATGTTCACAATCCGCGTAGTCGAAGTGCAAAATTTCGCTACGCCGTGAAAAAATAAAATAAAAAGAAGGAGGCAATATGCCAATCCACATCAAAGTAGAATTCCAGAATACAGACAAGGCAGAGACTGTTTCAGTACGCCGCGGCTAAACTAAAGCGTATTCCGGAATATACCTTAGAAAACCAGCCTGTCTGTAGCGGGCGGGCTGGTTTGTTATGCCAATATAAACAGATAAAAATAAAAAGATAGAGACAAATGACAAACACCACCACATTTACTTCACGACGCTCACACGGTCAAATGCGCCGCAATCAGAATTCGACACGTTTTCAGTCTCAGGTCAAACTTGGTCCTGTCGCTCATACAGTGCTAGCGGCATTGATGATTACAGTACTGGGCTTGATTTATTTAACCCAGGCAACACGATTAACAGCCTATGGTTATGAAGCTCAAAATTTAGATTCAAAGATTACTGAACTTAGCGCAAAAAAGTCAGAACTGGAAGTCCAGAATGCGCGTTTGACGGCGTTAGAAAAGGTGAAGAATAGCAATATTGCTTCAGCCATGACTACAACCGAAACGCGTTATACTCAATAAGTGATATAATAAAATAAGCAGTATGCAGCGGCTTATTATTCGTTCAAGAACTAGTTATTTGGCCATCGTTTTACTCGTAGCGATGGCGGCTTTTGTGTTGCGATTATTCCAATTGCAGATTCTACAATATGGCAAATACACAGAGCTAGCTCGTGCTAGTCAGCAGCGTCAGTTTGTTATTCCTGCAGAGCGTGGGAAAATTTATATGATGGACGGAAAAACTCCAGTGCCAGTAGTTCTAAACCAAGCGACTTACACGGTGATTGCGGATCCTCAGGCGGTTGATAATAAAGAGCGGAATCAGATTATTACGAGCCTGAGGGAGATTGCTGGCGGGGAGATGACTGATGGGGCGGCTGAGCGTTTGGCTAATAAAAAATCGCGATATGAGGTTTTGGCAAAAAATATCACCAGAACTCAGGCGGAAAAATTAAAAGAGAAAAATTTTGCTGGGGTGCTATATCAGCAGGGTTCCGTCAGGAGCTATCCTGAGGGTGGACTAGGTGCGCATGTTTTAGGTTTTGTGAATGCAGCGGGCGAAGGTCAATATGGCGTGGAAGGCTCGCTTAACAACCGACTTAAGGGACAAGATGGTCTATTGCAGTCTGTGACTGACGTAAGAAATGTGCCGCTCACTGTTGGAAAAAATAATATGAGAATTGAGGCAAAGTCTGGCGATAATTTAGCGTTGACGGTTGATCGAAATGTTCAAAGTCAGGTGGAGTTGACACTTAAAAAGGGGATTGAAGCTGCAAATGCCACTGAAGGTAGTGCGGTTATTATGAATCCCAAAAATGGTCAAATATTAGCATTGGCTAACTACCCAACATATAATCCAGCGGAGTTTAATAAGCAAAAGAATGCGGCGGTGTTTATGAATAGTGCTTCAATGGTGCCATTTGAGCCGGGTTCAATTATCAAGTCATTTAGCTTTGCTACAGCTATAGATGAAGGGGCTGTTACTCCGTCTAGTACATATAATAACACAGACTGTATTAAGGTTGCCGATCGGACTATGTGTAATGCTTTAAGGGGTCTAAGCGGCACTACTACGATTCAAGGAGCGTTTAATAATTCTCTTAACGTTGGTACGATTACGGCAATACGTAGGCTGGGTAATGGTTCGCAGATTAATCTTGCTGCTCGTCAGGTTTTATATGAATATTATCATGATAAATTTGGGTTCGGTCAGAAGACAGGAATTGAGCTGGGTGAGGCGTCAGGGTATATTTATCCGCCAGATAGCGTTGAAGGTAACGAAGTGCGCTATTCAGCAATGACTTACGGTCAGAGTATGAATCTGACGATGGTGCAAGTGGCGGCTGGATTTTCGTCGCTGGTAAATGGCGGTCAGTATTATAAGCCAACTGTCCTTAGAGGGGTAATTGATGGCTATGGTAATCTAAAATCGTCAGAAAGTAAGTCAATTCGTCAGACGGTAAGCGGTAATACCTCATCGCAAATGAGGACGATGTTAGCGACTGCTCGCCAATCTTCTTTCTTGTCAAAAAGTGACAAGCCTGGCTATGAGATTGGTGGAAAAACTGGTACGTCCGAGGCGGTGGTTAACGGTTCTTACACTCAGAAGGAAACGATTGCTACTTATATTGGTTATGGCGGTGGTAAAAATGGTGCCGAATATGTCATAATGGTACGTGTAGCAGCGCCAGGTAAGAGGATTAATCTACAAGGAAATTTCCACGCCGGGCCAATTTTTACGGATATATCCAATTGGATGATTGATTATATGAAAATAGCACCAAAGGAATAGATATGGGAGTAGCCTTACAGACAGTCACTAATGAATTAACTCATGTGTTTTTACTGAGCGTTGGGGCGTTTTTACTGGCGATGTTTTTGACGCCAGTTTATACGTTTTTTGCTTATAGGTATCGATTCTGGAAGAAGCAGAGATCAGAGAGCACTGACGGCAAAAAATTAAAGGTTTTTGCTAAGTTTCAAGCGGCAAAACTACGGCGAAATATTCCAACAATGGCGGGTGTGATTGGTGTGATTTCTATTTTTATTGTGACGTTTTTATTTAACTTGGACCGAGCTCAGACATGGCTACCATTGGCGGCGCTGGTCGGTGGTGGGGCGGTTGGGCTGATTGACGACGTTATTAATCTACGTGGGCTAGGCGGCGGGGCGGCGGGTTTACGTAGTCCGGTAAAGTTTGCGCTAATCACCCTTATCGGCGTGGTTCTTGGCTGGTTCTTCTTCGCTAAATTAGGCGTGATGAGTTTTCATGTGCCGTTTATGGGTGATGTAAATATTGGCTGGTTGATTATTCCGCTGTTTGCATTTGCGGTAGTGGCGACCGGTAATGCGGTGAATATTTCTGACGGCATGGATGGACTGGCTGGCGGTCTGCTGGGTACTAGCTTTGGTGCTTTTGGGGTGATTGCTTTGTTGCAGCAACAGGTACTGTTGGCAGGGTTCTGTTTTACGGTAGTTGGCGTACTTCTTAGCTATTTGTGGTTTAATATTTATCCAGCGCGGTTTTTCATGGGCGATGTTGGTAGTTTCGCCTATGGAGTGAGTTTGGGGGTAGTGGCTATGCTGACGGATTCGCTACTATTATTGCCTGTAATTGGATTGTTATTTGTAGTAGAGGCAGGCTCGAGTCTGATGCAAATTGCTAGTAAAAAGATTTTTAAGCGAAAAATTTTCTTATCTGCACCAATTCATCATCACCTGGAAGCAATTGGCTGGCCGGAAACTAAAGTAACGATGCGGTTTTGGGTGATTGGCTGCGTGATGGCATTTGTGGGGGTCATGCTGGCACTAGCAGGGGGGCACATTGCGTAATTCAGTCGCTGGGAAACACCAGACTTCCACGCAATCGGTTCGCAGTCACCGACCGATGTACCAGATTGTGCTGTATATGGGTCTTTTATTGCTGCTCGGACTAATCGTTATGTATGCACTGGGGCCACAACGCGCCAATGTGATGAATTACGCTTATGGCACGAATTATAGTGATACTTATTTTTTTGGTAAGCAGTTAACTAGTGTTGCTATAGCTGTTGTGGCGTTTTCGGTATTTTATTTTGTACCGTATAAGTGGTTTACGGGCGAGCGTTCAAAATATGTTCTTTGGGCGGGATTCCTATCGTGCGTCTTGTTGTTTTTGCTGGGCTCGCTACTGCATTTGTCATTGGCCAAAGAAACTAACGGCGCGTATAGATGGTTTTATTTGGGTGGACTAGGTAGTTTTCAGCCGTCAGAATTGTTAAAGTATGGCGTTTTATTATTCTTGGCGGGCTTTTTGGGGCGGCGTGCTTCTCAGGGGAAAATAAATGATGTTCATGAAACACTCGTTCCGGTTGGGGTTATTTCTGCACTTTCGCTGCTGATGATTGTAGTTTTACAGAAAGACTTAGGTACTGGCGTGTCTTTGATAGCCATAGTGTTATCAATGATAATAGTGTCTGGTGTGGATTGGAAAATAATTGGTAAGATTTTAGGAGTGGTGGCATTTTGTGGGTTAGTATTGATATTTACCTCACCGCACCGAATTGAGCGGGTTATGACATTTATTCAGGGTGATAGTCATAAAACCGCAAGTGGTCAAGAGGACAAAAATTATCACATCCAGCAGGCTAGAATTGCAATTGGTTCGGGAGGTATTCTGGGGCTTGGTATTGGCAAAAGTGTTCAGGCGACCGGATATCTTCCAGAAGCGATTAATGACTCAATCTTCGCTGTTATGGGAGAGACATTTGGCTTTGTTGGTCTGATGGCTATATTGGCGTTATTTACTGCGCTGCTATTATCGATTTTACACGTAGCGGCGCGACTGCCAGACACAACGCTGCGGTTGATTGTGGCTGGGATCTTTGGCTGGATTGCTTCACATGTAGTTTTAAATATTGCTGCAATGACAGGACTAATGCCGCTGACAGGAATTCCTTTGCCATTATTAAGTTATGGTGGTACAAGCATGCTGTTTATCGCTGCGGCACTCGGTTTAGTTTTTCAAATTTCCAAATATACGTCACATAAAGTATTAGAGGAGGGTGAAGGTGGTCAAGATCTTAGCGGTCGGCGGCGGCTCAGGCGGACACGTTACGCCGGTGGTAGCCGTATTTAGGGAATTACAAAAGACTGGTGATCACGAGCTTCGTTTTTGGTGCGATAAAAAGTTTGGCACCAGCGCACGTGGGATTTTTGCTAAATTTGACGAAACTATTCCAGTTGAGCTGATTACTGCTGGGAAACTGCGGCGATATCATGGTAAGAGTCTGTCGTTCCATTTACACCCATCAATATTACTACCAAATCTTCGTGACGGCTTTAAGGTAGTTGTCGGATTTTTCCAAAGCTTATTTAAGCTAATAGCCTGGCGGCCGGATGTTATTTTCATAAAAGGTGGTTACGTTTGCTTGCCTGTAGGTTATGCTGCGAGATTATTGCGAATCCCGTTAGTCCTTCATGACTCTGATGCTCATCCGGGGTTAACTAATCGCCTGCTTAGTCCATTTGCAAAAGCTATTGGTACTGGTGCACCCCTCGAATATTATAATTATCCTCCTGAAAAAGCGTCGTATGTTGGTATACCAGTGGCGCCAGAATTTCGTCCTTATTCTGAGGCCGAGCGGCAAAAATTGAAGGCGAAATTAGGCTTTGATTCCAATAAGCCACTGGTTGTCGTCACCGGTGGTGGGCTAGGTGCTAGGCGTATTAATTCTGCAATTTTAGCAATCAGGGAAGATCTCTTAGCTGAGGCTTCGGTGTTTTTAATATCTGGAAACCTGCAGTACGAAGAAATACTTAAGCAGGCTGGTGAGCGCAGTGGATGGCGACTTCAAGCCTTTGTCCATAATGGTATGGCTGAAGTTTTGGCGGCAGCAGATATAGTTGTAACTAGGGCGGGGGCGACCACTCTTCTGGAGCTGGCCGCGCTTCATAAACCTACTGTGATTATCCCTAACGGCCGTCTGACAGGTGGTCATCAGCTAAAGAATGCCAAGGTGTATCAGGACGCATTGGCTGCTTTGATAGTTTCAGAGGACGAACTAGATAAGGATGATCAAATTTTGGCACGTAAGATTATTGGTGTATTGAAATCGCAGAAGATTCTTAAGGGTTTAGGCGATAATTTTGGCAAGTTTGCCAAGCCTGATGCGGCCAAAGATATGGTGAAGATTATTCTGACTACTATACGAAGACAGGGTAGGCGAAGGTGAAATTATCTTTTTCTCGAAAGAAATCTGATAAAAATTTAAGCCGTAGAGAGGTTGCTGCTCGTCGGCAGTTTGAAAATTACGACAATCTACCAACGCAGTCATATCGCCGAAACAGAACTCTTAATAGTCGCCAGACAATTTCACCGTTAGAGGCCTCTGAACGGCTTGAGGCGCATAATCTAGTAAAAAAACGTCGTCATATGATGCAGAAGTTATTTATAACTGCAGTGTGTCTGGCTGCCGTGGTATTTTTATTGTTTCAGCTGACAATTAGTATCTCCATTCAGACTCCCGACGCTAAAAGTTCTAGCAATTCTGGTAAATACGCCAGTGTTCTTAACGAATATTACAATGCCCATCCAGCTGAGCGGTTTAGGTTTTTTCTGAACAATAATGATTTGAGGCAGTTTTTCTTACAGAAAGCTCCTGAAGTAAAAACTATTCGTGTGGAGGGTGATTTCTTGGCGCGTTCAGCCGCTAAGTTAACTTTTCGTCAGCCAGTAGCTCAGTGGTCTTCTGGAAATAAAGTTTATTTTGTTGATGATGGTGGTGTTACGTTTGAGCAGAATTATTTTAACCCGCCTACAGTTGCGGTTCGCGACGAAAGTGGACTACCTACTCGGGGTGGCCAAGAGGTTATAAATCGGCAATTTTTAAGTTTTTTAGGGCAAGCTGTGTCTGAATTCTCGCAACATAAGCTGAAGGTGTCGGAAGCTATTTTACCAGCCAATACCGTACGCCAAGTCTGGTTTAAGGTTGAGGGCAGGGAGTCTCAGATAAGAATGACTGTTGATAGATCTGCCCGCTCTCAGGTAAGGCAGGCAATAGTAACGCTGGGATATTTAGATAAGAATGGTCAATCGTCAGGCTATATAGATGTTAGGGTAGACCAGCGGTCTTTCTATAAATAGAGCAGTTAACTTCTCTTTTGGATAGAGTAAGTTCTCTTTTTGTTCTATTTTGGCTATATAAAAATTATATATAATAATATCAAAATATGCAAAAGTCAAATAATTAAGTCATGACAAACTAGGGGAGCGGGGAAATAAAAATAACAAAATGTCAAATAAGCAAAATCATATGTGGAAAACTTATAAGCAAACCGTATGTGATATTTATTGGATGATACAGTGATGTAAAAATATCAATGTGGCATTTGCGGCGGGTGCTTTTAGGTAAATGAATATTTTAAGTTCGTGTTTGTTGGTGAGTTTTATTTAGCTTGTTGTGTAGCATGGTCTATGCTGAATGGATAGTGAAGTCCCCTGACTATTTTGGGCAAATAATTGTAATATTTATAGAGTGTGGCTACATCAATGGACACATGTGTATACCCAAGTTAGTCGTGTATTTATTATTACGTAAAATGTGCATTGTGCGACATTAGGACTATATCTAAAACATGATTACTCTATCGTCTTTTTTGGTGCAAATTTATTCTATTTTATAAATCTGCAACTACTCTTCTTGTCTTGTGTCCTGTCTACTGATGGACCCTGCTTGGGCTATCTGATGTGTTCTTTTATGGCGGATTTATGGATCGTTTGCGTGATTGATTATTATAGCCGTATGTAGGTTTTATATTGCGATATTTGTTATGGCGCGTGTTTAGGATTTACTTTGACGCTTCCTTGAAAATCGTAAATAATTAGTTCGTATTTTGTTCTGTTATTTATCAGCTTATTTTTGAAAAGCTTGTGCAATTCTCTGCTTGATTAGATCACTGTTCCATTCGTTAGTTCTGAAGCGCAATAGGGGGATGCCTGCGTCACTGATGATTGAATTAACGAAATTATCACGTTCTTTACGCCTTGGCTGGTTGTGCGTGCTGTCGTCAAGCTCTACTGCTATAAGAGGAGACATATCATTGGTGCAGATTAAGAAGTCTATTGATTTTCTATCTATCTTGTTAAGCGCCCCATTCCAACTCTGCCCTTTTATTCTGTGCTCCAAGAACATACTTAAGTGGGCTTGGGGTATAATTACACATCCACTTACGGCTTCTTGCAGGGTTTTGTAGAATGACAGTTCATTTTCTGTAATTACACAGGATTTTTTAGTATATCTGTATTCCCTCTTTGTGTATTTTTTAATTGAACCTCTATCATTTATTTTTCCCAACCCTATAATAAAAATTACGATAACTACAGCTATTATAAACATAAGTGTTTCCATGAACTCATTGTAGCATATTACTGTGGTTAAATAGTGCTATAATTACTAATATGAACACATCTGGGATACAATCTATCGCCGTTAAGGTGAGCGGATCTAACTCTGCCCTGCTTGATGATGCAGATGGGTTGCAAAAACTAATGCGCGACATTGCCGAGGCGGCTAGCTTACACCCATTAGAGTCGGTAACTCATCAGTTCTCGCCGCAGGGGGTTAGCTCTGCTCTGCTTTTGTCTGAGTCGCATATTGCAGTTCACACATGGCCGGAAAGTGGTACTGCCTATACATCAATGACTACTTGTAAACCCTTGAATGATGTCACTATTCAACAAATACAAGAATTAGTCGGTCAGGAACTAGCGGCTGAAGACATAACTATGAAAAAGGTGGATTTATAATATGAAACGTACTAAGGCACGCCTGAAGATTAACCAGATTTTGACTGGAAAGAAGACAAATCTACGAGTGGTTGGCTGCTTGCTGTTTCGTGAGTGGAGTGAGAAAGATAAACGCTTTTACTACTGGGAAGAATGGGAAATCACTGGCCTAGCTGATTATGATACTTGGGTTGAGTATGACCACAGTGACGAGGTTGTATCTTTATATGAGCCAATTCGGTTTACTAGGTCAATTGATCCGCAGCAGCTAAAAAAAGGTCAATCTTTTACTCTTTCCGAGCAGGACGGAACGGATCATGTTGTAGTTGTTGATGAAGTTGGCGTGGGCGAAATTGTGAATATTAAAGGTAAAAACACCTATCAAGTTTTCCCAAAAGAAATGATGGCTTACGCTACACTGCGGGACAGTAAAGCGCCGAAGGGGCGCCAGCTAATTACTATTGAGAAGTATAATAATCGTGAGTATGATGCTTATCGTAAAGTGAAGCTAGACTCTAAAGAGCAAAAGCGAATATTCGGCAGGACAATTACGCCGATTAATTGGTGGATGATTATATTTATAGTGTTTATTGCCACTGCTGTTATATTTACATTTTTGGATAATAGCTCCAGCGATGGGCATGGTGGCGGAGCGCGTGGTGTTTATGGCGGCAGTAGTGGCGGATTTGGAAAGTAGGATATTCTAGTGCCGCGATTTGAAATGCATAAACGTGAGCAAGTGTCTTTATTTGCGGCGGCGATATTAGTGGCGATTGGCGGCATTATATATGAATTAATTTTGGGTGCGGCTGCATCTTACTTGGTCGGAGATTCAATCTTAAGCTTTAGCTTGGCGACTGGCGTAACTTTATTTGGAATGGGTATTGGTTCGCTGCTGGTTAATTATATTAAAATACATCCAGCGACCAGTTTTGCGACTAATGAGATTGTCTTAGGACTAATTGGTGGTAATTCGGTACTTTTGATGTATACGGGATTTGTTTTTACGCGACTGCACTGGGTTATTTTTGCAATTATCAGCCTAGCGATAGGCATTTGTATCGGTCTGGAAATTCCACTTCTAGTGAAGATGTTTCAGAAATTTGGTCGCAAATCATCAGTTAGGTTATTTAGTAAGATTCTGGCGCTTGATTATTTTGGTGCGTTAGTAGCCTCCTTATTATTTCCCCTGATTATGTTGCCTCATCTTGGTTTGATGCGTAGTGCTTATCTGGTAGCGGCGTTGAATATCGCTGTGGCCGTATTGATTTTAAGGCAGATGAAAGCTTCTAGGGTTGTGATGATAGTTAGTATTGTAGCAACAATAGTTTTGTCTGGACTGTTTATTTATGCGACAGAGATTGAAAACGCAATTGATAAGCGGACCTATAAAGATCCGGTAATGTTTCAGCAGCAAACGCCATATCAGAAGATTGTACTAACCAGATATAAGAAAGACACCAGGCTATTTTTAAACCACAATCTGCAATTTTCTAGTCTGGATGAGGCGCGCTACCATGAGACCCTGTCTGCTTCTGCCCTGTCCTCGGTCGCTAGTCCAAAGCGAGTGCTGATTATGGGCGGCGGTGATGGCCTGTTGACGCGTGACGTGTTGAAATACCCGAGCGTCGAGCATGTTACTCTGGTTGATATTGACGAGTCAATGACTAATTTAGCAAAGACTAATCACCTACTAACTGACATTAATCAGCGGTCACTTCATGATTCTCGCGTTAATATTGTTAATCAAGATGCTTTTCAATTTGCTTTTTCGACGCAGGATAAATATGATGTTGTGTTGATTGATTTGGTTGACCCTTCGAATGAGCGACTAGCTAAGCTCTATTCCGAGCAGCTGTACCGTCAGGTCGGCAATATTTTAACAGAGCATGGCGTAATGGCAACGCAAGCAACTTCTTCGTTCTTTTCTCCGCAGGCTTTTTATATGGTGGCAAATACCATAAAATCCGCTCATCCTGGGCGGCACATAGCGGCGTTCTCGGTGAATGTGCCGTCATTTGGCGAGTGGGGTTTTGTGCTGTCAGCGCCAAATGCTGATGTTGTGATGAGTCAGCCTTTACCAAAAGGATTGCGTTATCAAAATCAGAAGCTACTTACTTTTTTAACTAAAAATAATGCGGTTTCAGTTCCGTCGGGTCCCGTCTCTACGCTGATTTCTCCGCGGATAACTGATGTTTATAATGCTGATATGCGCCAGTGGCGTTATTATAACTAGAGTTCAATAATTTATTGAGTGGTGCTCTTTTTCCGTCGTCGGCGTCGTCTTTTTGGCGTGGTGGTCGCGGTTGATTCGGGCGTGGTTGCAACTTCTGATGAGGACTTAGGCTTATCTAATCCATTATTGCCACGAATTTGCAGGACAACCTCCCCGCTATCTATAGAGGGTTGTGTTTTATTTGGTTGACTATTGGTCTGCGGATTCGGCTTTGGGACGGCCTGCTTTTTCTGATTTCTGTTGGGCATGATAGTGTCGCTAATTTCTCTCTCGACATCCTCCCTGCTCTTCGAATACATACGCCTTGAATGTTCGATGATATGTGGCGTATTGTCCGCTTGGGACGGTGGAAGCTCCAGGCTGCGCGCTGAAAATGCAGGAGTTTTTTCGCCGCCGATTACCATATTGATAACAAAATTACGATTATGCATCTGTAGTAGGTCAATTGATTCAAAGTTTGGCTCAAACTGTTTAGCTAGGATCGGTGCGTCATCGGCAGAAACTCGGAAAGAAATCATGGTACCAACGTTACCAAAAACGGCGTCACGAACAGTTTCACTCATTTGGGAAATATACTGATTGGCGACAGTCAGATTAAGACCGTATTTGCGAGCTTCGGATAAGATGGTGGCAAATGAATCAGTGGCGAAATTCTGGAACTCATCGACATAGAGATAGAACGGACGACGATCGCGAACGTCAGGAATGTCTGATCGTGACATGGCAGCGAGCTGAATTTTTGTGACTAAGAAGGATCCCAGAATGGCGGCGTTGTCTTCACCAATTAAGCCCTTCGATAAATTGACGATGAGGATTTTGCCTTCGTCCATGATTTGACGAATATTGAACGTAGATTTAGGCTGGCCAATGATGTTGCGGATGATTGGGTTGGCGGTAAAGGCGCCGACTTTATTTAGCACCGGTGCGATTGCTTCAGCGACAAATTTATCGTTCCAGCTGGCAAACTCAACATTCCAGAATTGTAGGACCACGGTATCGCGACAATAGCCCAGCGTCTCTTTGCGGAATTCTTTATCTGTTAGCATGCGAGTAATATCAAGCATAGTGGCTTCTGGTCGGTCAAGTAGCGCCAGAATAGTGTAGCGTAAAATGTATTCCAGCCGCGGACCCCACGAATCGCCGAACATGCGCTTCAGGACGCCAATCACTTCTGATGAAATATTGGTTTTTTGGTTGGGATTAGTGACTTCTAGCGGATTAAACCCTAAGGGGTAAGCGGTGTCGGCTGGGTTAAAATAGATGACGTCATTCAGTCTTGAGCCCGGTATGAACTTCATGTTATTGATAGCGAAATCGCCGTGTGGGTCAATGATGGCGTAACCTTGATTATGGAAGATATCGCTGAGGGCGAATAATTCCAGCAGGCCGCTTTTTCCGGCGCCAGTTTGCCCGATAATGTAAACGTGGCGTGAGCGGTCGTAGCGTAGCATGCCGAATTGATGACTAATGCCGCGGAAGTTAGTGACTCCAAAGGCGGAGATTTGGTCGTCGTTGGCGTCATTGCCAGTTAAGACTGGTAGTTTGGACGGTGGTTCGGCGGTTTTGGCACTAGCCCAGACAATATTCGGTGTCTCAACATTGGTGTGTGGTAGGTGAAAGACAGAAGCTAGTTCTTCAATGTTTAAGATAAAGCCGTCGCCATAAAATGCTCGCTTACGATATTTCTCCAGGAATTCTTTACCGAATGCACCCTTGAAGGCGCGAAAGCCGTTAAGGTTGGTTGAGTTGAATTGCTTAAATGTACCGACCAGGGCTTGCATGCGAAGCTTTGCGTTGGTGTTACTTTCGCCCATGTAAACCAGTCGTATCTTTACCTCATAGCCAAGCTTTGTAGCCTTTTTTTCCGCTTCAGAAATGCGAGTTTTATCGCGGTCTGACAACTCAACAGCTGTAGACTGACCGACTCCCTGCTCCGGTGGTTGCCAGAGCGCACCAAGTATCCCGACTATCCACTGCATGCTACCGCCGAGTCCTGGAAGCGACAAGCCGCGTCCGCTTTTTATATTATTTATATATCTGTCTGCAGCGTGTTGCCAATCATCAGGAATCGGTCGAGCTAGCACCTGAATCCATAGCTCTTCTCCGGTAGTTTCTAATTTGGCGAGGGTGCCGGTAACACCAGCTAGCGGGTCAACTTCAAAATTCTGAAAGGTGCGAATTGGTAAAAATTCATCCGTAGTTAAAGTTAGTTCGGTTGAATACGCAACCTCGTGATCACGCTCGTGCTCGGTATAATCTTCGTTGGCTTGATGAATTTGGACGGTTGGATATTGCGAGTAAATTTGACCCTCGACGAAACTTTGCAGAGTTTTTGGCACCCAAACATAAAAGCGAATTTGACCATTAACCGAAGCAATCTCAAAACTAATATGCTCCTGCTGTCCACCGGATAAGCGCAGTTCTTTATTGTCGCGTAAGATGCCGTGGAGTGAGGCAAACAGCTGCTCGGCGGCCAACTCCTGTTTATCATTGGTCCGTGGGATTTCCAGAACTAATAGTACGCTCTCAACAGGAGTAAATTCTTCGATTCTTCGATAATTTCGCCACGTCAGAAATACCAGAACTGCTACAATTGGCATCCAAACATACCATTGTAATAACGTACCAATAATCCAAGAAATAATCTGCATGATATGTAAATTATCTCACCTCTGAAGGAAGTTTGCAACTTAGCTTAAACAGCTTCGTCAAAAACGTAAGTAGCTTTCGCGACACGCTTGAACTGCGGTTTTGACTGAAGGTTGAGCAGAATAGTGGTTTCTTTAACCTGCCGCTTATCAAGGACTTGACGAACAATTTCATCACGGTGCAATGGAGACTCAGAGTTTTTCAAGATATCGGTAATAATATCAGAGACGGTACCGCGACTATATCCCCAGCTGGCCAGTGCATAAATACCACGCCCAATCAGCACAAATCGACTATCTTTAATAAGTTCATTGTGAATCGCCTGAGTAGTAACGCTTCGTCGGTTAAACTCGCTGTCTCGAATACCTTTGGCAATGTCAGAAAAGTGCATCGGTGAGCCGTTGGTGTCAAGAACGACATAGATTTTATCGCGGATGTTCTTTGGGTTAACTGATGGCCATTTAGCTAGTCCCCATTGATTGTGTAGATTAGCTAATTTTTTACTAACAGTAGCCAATGCTGCAATATTTGATGGATGTTCGTAGTCTAATTTTTTATGTAGATCTTCCGCAGTGATTGGCTCGCCATGTTTTTTAATCGTCTTAACAACTTCTTCAACTCTTACTTTAACTTGCTTTTCGTTACCCAGAGTGTCAATGGCTGCCGCTTGATAGTAGTCGTCATTTTCTGTGATGATAGTGATATTTTCCGCCAACTCTCCGATAAACGCTACACGAGAGCGGTCAATTGATGAGGCCTCCTTGCCCAGGAAATGTGATGCTAAATCTTGTATACGGGCTACTCGACCCATTTCTGATAGGCTTGAGGTTATTTCCTTTTCTATAGCAGTAACTGACGGTAGGGTTCCTTCGCTAACAGCAACTCTAAGTCGTGTTAGGATAGACTTTTCCAGCTGACGAACTCGCTCGCGGGTGATGCCGAACATATCACCAATCATTTCTAGCGTTTCCTTCCTGTCAGACAAGCCGAATCGTCGAGAGATGATTTCCCTTTCGCGCTCTTGCGGTATTTTGGAAATAATAGTATCAATGGCAGAATTTAAGTTGTCGATTCTTTCGGTTTTTACTGTCTCGTTCATGCTATTAGGAAAATCCTCTCTGCCTCACCACAGGTTACATTGATTAAAATATGTTTTTAATTATACAATTGCATTTGATAAATGTCAATAGGTAAATGCTATAATTGTTCATATAAATTATAGCATGTATTTTACTATTTTTGCAATAGATGATGTGAGAGTTTTTATTATCCAAAATTGTTGGATAGTATAGAAAATATCGCTATTTTTTCTTAGCTGTTCGCTTACGGGTTGGTTTTGCGGCTGTTTTACTTAACAATTCCAGTGCCTTTTCATGGGTGATGGTTTTTGGATCGGTGCCCTTAGGAATTTTGGCATTTTTACTGCCGTCGGTGATATATGGACCAAAGCGACCGTTGAGGATTTTGACGCCGTCACCAAAGTCAGCGATGTTTTTCTCGGCTTCGGCCTGGAGTTTGGCGGCGTAGAGCTCGCGAGCTTTTTCTAGGGTGATGGTGTGCGGATCTTCGGGCTTGATGGAGACGAAGAGTTTGCCAACTTGGATGTACGGGCCAAAGCGGCCGATGTTGGCCTTGATGTCTTGCCCGTCTTCGGTTTGGCCGACGATGCGTGGTAGCTTAAACATTTCCAGCGCTTGCTCCAAAGTGACGGTTTCAATTTTCGCACCTTTTGGTAGCGGCGCAAAGCGTGGTTTGTCCTCGTCGTCAGTGGCGCCCAGTTGCAACATTGGGCCAAAGCGGCCAAAGCGCGCCAGGATTGGTTTGCCGGATTTTGGATCGATGCCGACTTCGCGATTGGCGCCGACTTTACTGCGGTCGATACCGCCTGATTGTTCGATCAGTTTATGAAATGGCGTGTAAAATCCGTTGAGCATGGCACTTTTAGCCAGCTCTGCGGCGGCAATTTTATCAAATTCAGTCTCGACGTTGGCGGTAAAATCATAATCAACGATTTGCGTGAAATGGTCGGTTAAAAAGTCGGCGATTAGTTCCCCGCTTGGTGTTGGAATAAGCTTGCCGCGGGTGGAACCCGTTTTTTCCTGGACAACGTCGCGACTGACTTCTTCGCCGTTGTAACTGAGGACGATGACGTCGCGCGGCTGGCCTTCGCTGTCGCCCTTTTCGACATAGCCGCGGGTCTGTACAGTGTCGATGATAGTGGCGTAGGTGCTTGGACGGCCAATGCCGAGGTCTTCGAGCTTCTTGACCAGGGAGCCTTCGGTGTAGCGGGCCGGTGGCCGAGCGAAGGTTTGGCGGGCGGTGATGTCGTGGGTTTCGAGGGTGTCACCGGTGTGGAGCTTTGGTAAGAGTTCGTCTTTGCCGCCGCCATAGACACGCAAGAATCCGTCAAAGGTGATGACTTCACCTTTGGCTTCAAAATGTAACTTGTCATTTCCTTGTATATCTATGGAAATTGTCGTCTTCTCTAATTTCGCTGCCGACATTTGGGATGCCAGGGTGCGGCGGCGGATGAGGTCGTAGAGTTTTTGGTCGTACTCGTTGGAAGTGACGGTTTCGCTGGTGATGTCGGTTGGACGGATGGCCTCGTGGGCTTCCTGGGCGGAGGCGGATTTGGTTTTGAATTTGCGCACGGTGGAGTAATCCGGGCCGTACAACCGCTTGATAAAGTCGGTGGCACTGGCGATGGCCTGCCCGCTCAAATTGACCGAGTCAGTACGCATGTAGGTGATTTTACCGTCTTGGTAGAGCCGCTGGGCTGAAGCCATGGTGGCTTTGGAGCTGAAGCCGAGCTTGGCGTTGGCTTCCTGCTGTAAGGTCGAGGTCGTAAACGGTGCGGCTGGGTTGCGGGTGCCAGGAGTTTTCGAGATGTCGCTGACGGTGAATGTGGCTGGCTTGAGACTAGTTAAGAATTCATGGGCGGCCGCTTCAGAATCAAATTTCTGGTTGAGCTCAGCCTTGAACTCTTGATTGTCGTGGATGAATATGGCGGTCACCTTGAACTGTGAACTGCCCTCGAACCTCATAATTTCTCGTTCGCGTTCGACCAGTAGCCGTACTGCCGGGCTCTGGACGCGGCCAGCTGACTTGCCGCCTGGCACTTTTTGCCAGACTACCGGGCTGAGCTCAAAGCCGACCAGCCGGTCGAGGATTTGCCGTGCTTGCTGCGCCTGCACCAGATTCATGTCAACGGTGCGCGGGTTCTTGATAGCATTGGTGATGGCATCCTTAGTGATCTCGTGAAAGACGATGCGCTTGGTTGTCTCAATCGGCAAATCCAATACTTTACAGAGATGCCAAGCAATTGCCTCCCCTTCACGGTCTTCATCGGTGGCCAGCCAAACATTGTCTTTACCGACGGCCTTGACGTTTTTCTTGAGCTCGGTGATGACTTTCTTCTTCTCGGGATCAACTTCGTAGACGGCAAAAAAATCATTCGCCACATCAATTGGCGGTGTGCCGTCCTTGGTTTTTTTGACAATCGAGCGGATATGTCCCACGCTTGACAGGACATGAAAATCCTTGCCCAAATATTTCTCAATGGTTTTAGCTTTGGCTGGCGACTCGACGATAACGAGATTTTTCATAACTTTATATTATAACAAATCGATATGTAGCTACAACTGCAGCTTAAATTATTTAGCCACATTTGTTAAATTTGTTAAGTGCTCCCATTAGTCTTAGGCTACGTTCGGCGCCCGTCGGCGGCATTCTTTCTGGTACAGTATTCTTGCCGAGTGCTTGCTTTGTGTATGTATATAAGGAATGGGCAGCAGGCGGTAGTGATGCTATAAACGCTGTGGCTCCTAGCCCACGTAGAAACTTAGCAAGTTTAGGATTGTTAGCATATTCGGCAACATGGGCACCGGCATAAGCTATTAAGGTAAACGTTTCGCCAGCCATGGCTAATTTGCCTGATTTGGTTGGTCGAGTTTTACCTTTCTCCTCACTGCGTAGATTAGTAATTCCCGTGGCTGTAGAATTTAAGAAGTTTAGTAGCGCAATAGTGCCAATGACTAATTCTGGAGCTACCTTTTGCTTTTTCATTTCGTAGAGGATTTTTGCAGTAACTATTTTATCGGTTATAGCATCAAGGGCTGCCCCAACGTCACTCGTTTGTCCTGTGAAGCGAGATACTGGACCGTCAATTGTGTCAAGTAATCTTCCTAGGGCGGCTTTTGACAAACCGCAAGGATTGTTAAGTTCTTCCGCTCCGCGCCATGCTAGTATCCCACCTGTTAGTGTTATGGCGTTAGGTATGGTAAATACATCTTTAGCTATAGTATTAGCGCGATTACCTGACTCTCGGCTTGTCTTCATAATCTGTATCTTAACATTAATTTGTCAAATTGACAATATTATCGTAATGTCCAGTTGTTTGCTCCGAGCGGCTTAATCGCGCCGTTGATTTCTAGCATAGTTAGCGCTGTGGCGAAGTCTGATGCCGATAAGCCGGAATTTTGCTGGAGCTCATCTCCGTCTCGAATTCCGCTAGAGATTAGTTTGATAATAATTGCTTCTTCTGGAGTTGAGCTTAGTGGAGCCTCGGGGCTGCTGGATTTTTGTAATTTTTCTGGGGCAATTATATTCAAAATATCATTTGCGTCTGTCACTAGATAAGCGCCCTGCTTCAGCAAGTTATTGCATCCCGCTGAGAGCGGACTGGTTATGTTGCCAGGGACAACGAATAAGTCTCTGCCCTGGTTTAAGGCGTGAGAAGCAGTATTTAAGGTGCCACTTCTCTCTGTGGCTTCAGTGATGATAATGCCATCTGCCAGCCCACTGACTAATCGATTGCGTTCTAGAAAACTCCAGCGATTTACTATTTTATTATCACCTTTCATCCACTCAGAAATTACTGCCCCGCCTTGCCTAATTATGTCCATAGCTAGTTTATAATTGGTGCGCGGTGAGATGTCAGGTAGTTCATTGGGGACGACTGCTACCACTGTGCCACCAGCCTCTAAAGCCGCTTTTTGAGCAATTCCATCTACTCCGAGGGCTAGTCCACTGACGATTATACAACCGGCACTTGCTAGCTCTGCGGCTAATCTCTCGGTTACTTCTTTCCCATAGGCTGAAGGCTTGCGCGAACCAACAATTGATACGATAGGTGCGTTAGCTTCTGGCAATTTTCCCATATAACATAAGCTTTTTGGAGGATTGGCAATATGTGCTAATCTCTGGGTGAAAATATGCTTATCTGGTAGAATTCTCTTGATTTCCATACAAAATGTTGTGAAAAGTATTGACACTTTGTCAAATGTTTGCTATAATCAAGGACGATTGGTTAAGTAATCATTAACCAAACGCACCTTATACCCCCTATTCTAACTATATGTTAGGTTGCGCGCAATGGCATTAAGTATTCTTACCCTCCACTTTTTGCGGTTCAACGTTACGCGCATACTAACCCCTTTAACTGCCCTTTTTCAAAGGCGACCTCTGTTAAGGTGAGCACTAAGCAGTGTTGATAATCAATCAGGCGCGGACTTTTGGAGTTTTAGTCACGACGCTTCGCCGAGACGGTAGCTCGGGTGGGTTGAAGGGTAAAAAAGCACCAGGTGATGCCCACCCTTACCTGGTGCTTTTTTGTTGGTAAAAATTATTTACTCTTCTATAATATGTCGGCATTTTTCGCAAATACCTTCTAGCTCAAAATGATGTTTTGTGACTATAAAATTATACTTTTTGCCAATGTAGTCTACGAGTTTTTCGAGTTCTTTCGGTTGTATGGGCTCGGCATTTTGGCAATTGATACAGTATAAGTGGTGATGATGTGGTATGAATGGCTCGGCTAATTCGTAATAGTTTTTCCAGCCAATGTATATTGTGTTAATTATTTTTAGTCTATCAAATATGATAAGGGTGCGATAAATACTAGTGCGGTTAATGTTTTTGTAGTTTTTTGCAATATCTCCGACGGTAAGAGGTATTTCTGAATTTTTTAGTATATCGAAAATCTGCTGGCGAGGCTTTGTCAGGCGAAAACCGTGCTGCTCGAATATTTCGCTTAGTGTCATAATGATAAGTATTTTACAACTTATTGCAACAAATATGCAATAACACTATATTCCCATTAGTTCGTATGGGTATTTAGGCTGGCTTATCTTAGTTATGTTCGGCTGAGTAATCACGTATTCAGCTTGGCCATTAATGACTTTCTGGGATAGCTTACCCTTGACTATCAGCCAGGTACCGTCTGGGTAATCTACTGAGAATCTCTTCTCGACGATGATTTTTACTGGAACACTATCAACAGCACAGCAACTTATGACATAGCGCGCAATGTAAAAGTAATCGTATCCGTAGTTTTTTAGTAGGTCATTTGAAACGAAGCCAGTGATAGTAATATCTTTATTATCGAAGTAAGAGGCTTGTTTGCAGGAATTTATGGCAGTTTTCCAGCGGTTTATTGAGATTGTGGAGCTATTTTCTGTTGGTTTTGGAATTTCGCAGCGACTCTCAGCTTCAATAATTGCAGGATTCTCTCTTTGGGCGAGGCTGCTTGGCGATAGCGTCTTTGGCGGTAGTGTATAGCCGATTGTTAGGATAATAATCGCCAAGTAGGAGCTGACCTTTACTCTCCTTAAATTAAAGACAGATCCGTTAAGGGACTGTCTGCTTTTAAATTGCAACATTATATCAATAAGAAAAAGTGCAATTCCAACTATACTGATTATAATGGCAAATTGATGATAACGTGGATGAGTGTAAAAACCCAGATGATCGCGGCTGGCTAATAGGAGGATATAGCCACAGACCAAAATCCCGCCCATCGACCTTAGTAAATTAGCGAACATATAAGTTAACTCCCACGCCCGCCATGAAAGACAGCGCGAATATTATTAGTACAATTGTTGCTATAAAGTGCCAACGGAAAGTAGTCTTCATAAGTATAATCATTTTTATGTCTACCATTGGTCCGGATAATAAGAATGACAAGATTGAGCCGGCAGTAAAACTACGTGCATAAGCTAAGGCAAAAAACGCGTCTATGCTTGAGCATATTGAAACAACAAAGCTGAGGATGATCATGGCGATAACTGACAGAAAAATGTCACCACCGACGGTGTTAATGATGAATCGTGGTACAAATACTTGGGTGGCTGCGGCGATGCTAGCACCTATGACTAGTATGGTAAATAACTGCCAGAACTCGTTGCGTGAGTTGTCAAATATTTTTAGAAAAGACGAATCGTTTTTATGAGCGTGGCAATACTCTTTAAAGTCTGGATTAAGTATAGAATCTTCTTTGAATAAACTAACAATGAAAGCTGTTATTTGGACGATAATCAGCGCAAAAATGACTCTCCACCAGACCATCTGCGGCTGAAAACTGAAGGCCGTCATAGTAGCGACGATGGTTATGGGGTTGAGGATTGGTGCGGCAAATAGAAAACTGATGACGTCAGCAGGTTTAAGGCCCTGCGCCATCAGGCTGCGTGCAACCGGCACATTGCCACATTCACAGACCGGCAAGGCTATTCCAAGCGTTGACAGCACAATTCGCCTGAGGAAGGTATTTTTTGGTAGTATCTTGAGCAGTTTGTCTGATGGTAAAAATTTTCTAATTAGTGCCGATACAATTATTCCCAGTAGCAGAAATGGTGTAGCTTCGACGATTACACTCAGTGTGAGCGTAAGAAAATCTTGAAGCGATGGCAGTAGTTTTGTAAACAAATCTACAAGTTCTCCATTAACTAACATAGTGCTAAATTTTGAACTGAGGTAATATATAGTAATCACAAAAATCCCAAAAACAATCCAGTTTATTAATTCCTGGTTGGCGTATAGTATTTTCTTTAAGCGGCCGTCTGATAGCTTGCGCACCATATATAAAATTATACCGCATGCTTATGTTATACTAAATCATTATGAAGCATCTTTTACATTCGCATCATCCGTTTCGGATTTTTTGGTTTTCAGTGCTATTAACCATGGCTTTAGGTGGTCTAATTTTTACGCAAATGGGGCTTAATGGCTTATGGCTATTTGCCATTTTAGTTATTTTGGAAGTAACTTTTAGTTTTGATAATGCAGTAATCAATAGTAAGGTTCTGGCGGGGATGGGTCAGGTTTGGCAGAAAATATTCTTGACAGTCGGTATTTTTGTAGCGGTGTTTGTTGTGCGATTTATATTGCCAATTGTTATTGTGATGATTGCGAGTGGCCACGGTTTTATGGAAGTGGTTGATTTGGCTCTTCATAAGCCAACAGAATATGGTCAGATTTTGCATGAAGCATCGCCGATGATTGACGCGTTTGGCGGGGCGTTTTTAATCATGATTGGACTTAGTTATTTTATTGATTACAACAAGCGTATTCACTGGATGCGGCATGTTGAACCGTGGATGGCTAAGGCTGGGCGATTTGAGAACTTTAAGGTTTGTATAATGCTCAGCGTGGCTGCTGTACTGTATTTTACAGTTGACGCTCCACATAAATCACTAGTGTTGATCTCGGCAGTGCTCGGAATTATGCTTCATATTGGGCTAGAGTTGTTTGGCTCATTCTTTCATGAAGATAGCGCAAAATCTATCAAAATTAAGACTGGTTGGGCGGCGTTTGCTAGCCTGCTGTATTTGGAGGTGTTGGATGCCAGCTTTAGTTTTGATGGCGTAATTGGCGCATTTGCTATCACTAATAGTGTGTTATTAATTGTGGCCGGCCTGGGTGCTGGGGCAATTTGGGTACGGTCATTGACTGTTTATCTGTTGCGAACTGGCGCTCTCAGTAAATATAAGTATCTGGAAAATGGTGCACACTGGGCGATTATGGCGTTGGGTATGATGATGATCGCTAAGCTGTTTCAGCTGGAATTGCCGGAATGGGCGACGGGAGGACTGGGGTTGTTGTTTGTGAGCCTGGCGGTTGGTAGCAGTATATTAGAGATGCGATCAATTAATCTGCAGGAGGCGGCGATGACTAAACTTCATCAAGCCGAGCAGAAAATAAAAAATGGCGCATCAAAAATTGTACCTAAAAAACGGTAGTAAGTATTATAATTTGTCGCTAAAGCTTGACGCTAAATGACTCAATTGTTCCATCAAGAAACTTATTTATTAGCTTAATTGACTCTGGAAAAATCCAGCTATGAAGGATTTTTTGTTCGTCAGAATTAAATTTGCTTAAAACAAAGTCAACGCTACCGATTTGTTTTCGCAGTAAACTGTCGGTGCCGATACGAATATGCCAAAAGTCAGAACCAATGTGAGCATGAAGCGATTTCAAACCGTTGCTGCCAGCGTCGCGGCCGCCTTTACGGACGCGGATTTTACCAAAATCAAGGTCAGTGTCATCATGAATAATTAGTAAATCATCCAGTGTCAGTTTATAAAAATCCATGATCGCTCGCGCGGCAATGCCGACCTCGTTATAATATGTGTTTGGTTTAACTAGTAGTATCTTTTCTCCAGAAAGATTCAGCTCGGCAATGTCGGCGGCAAATTTTGGCTTATTTATGAAATTTACATTTAGCTCAGCAGCAAATTTATCAATAGTCAAAAAGCCAGCATTATGTCTGGTATTGGTATATTTATCGCCAGGATTGCCCAGTGCTAGAATAACTTTCATAGACCTAGTATATCACCTGAGGCTAATAGCGTATAATAAGCATATGGCAAAGCGCGACAATGATTTGGAGTTTAGTGTTAATGCGGCGTTTGACGAAGCGCGGGCGGTTGTTGACAAAGTGCCGCTATATTTGGTCAATGGATCTTTGGGTGCTGGAAAAACCAGCGTCCTTGAATTCTTATTGCAACAAAGTGACTATAAAGGCTCACGGGTAATTGAAAATGAGTATGCTAATGAAAATATCGACGGCTATCGGCTGGAGGGATTGGCGGAGATGGTGACGACGTTGGCTGGCGATTGCGTCTGCTGCTCGTCGAAACACGCATTGACGCGGATGCTGCTGGATTTTTGCCGCAATTCCCCGGCGCCAGTGTTTATCGAAGCGACGGGTGTGGCGCGAACGATGAGCTTAGTTGAGAAACTGATAAATGCACAAATCTTCAATAAGTATGAGCTGATGCAGAGTTTTTACGTAATTGACGCTTACGAGATTTTACACGGGATTGAGCCGGCGCACGAGGTTGAATTACAGGCGGCGGACGTGATTTTGGTGACCAAGGAGGATTTACTAAATAACAATGAACGAGCTGAATACGGCATAAAACTCTCCGCCCTGCCCTACGCCAAGGTGCTGAGCGCGCCGCACGGTCGGTTTGACCTAAGTAAATTAACCACGCCGTCGGGGCTGCTAGCGTTTTTTGACACGTATGACGGCGAGCTGGTCGTGCCGGACAATCCGACGTATGCGGTGCTGGATATTTCTGGTATGAAAATTGCTGCGGCGACTCTGGAAAAAATTTGGCCGGAACTTTTTGACACTTATAAACTTAGGCGGATGAAAGGCTGTTTTATTGACGATAATGGTGTGCGACATCATTTGGAGGCAACGAAAAATCAGATTCAAATAGCTAATTCTGCGGCGGAAGAGCCAGCAAAAATTGTGCTAATTGGTGAACGTGCGGACGAAATTACGCGTGAAGTTTTGTCTGCGCAATTGATGATGTTTGAATAAAAGTTCGCTTTCGTCGTTTCCGACTCATCAGCATAGACACGCATCTATGGAGCAAACACGACAAGTGAGAGAATCTGACGGAGAGTCTACAGACTCGCCATGTTTGCGATGTTATTGCCTGCTACTCCTGGTTGTTGGAGAAGTAGACGACAATGCAAGGGTCGGTGGTAGCTACCCACGGGTTGGATTCTGTGTAGCTGAATTCAACGTCACGAACCTTCTCCTCAAGGCTTTGGAGCTCTTTAAGGAGCTCCTTGCGGCACTCAGAATTGTTTGCGACTGCTGAGGTGATTAGAAGGTCATGGTCATAGATACAGATCTCGTCTGGAAGCTTACCTTTCATAAGGTATTCATTGATTGCGGCTTTCCTGACTTCCTCGCAGAACTCAGAGATCCCCTCCTCGAAGAAGCGGGAGACCTCATTTTTTCTGAGTTCCTCCATCCTCTTCTCTGTTTCCTTGAGGTTGGCAGCCCTCTTTGCCTGGACCTCGGGGGTAATGAATGTAGGCATTGCAGTACTCTCTCCCCATCTGGGCGAACGCCCGTGTTGGAAACACTGATCAACGCCCGGATGGCATAGATCGAAGATGAGGTTTCGGGATACTTCTTAAAATATCGCAAAATCTCACCTTCGTCTTATAGGTTCTCTTCACTTGTCAAAGTACGCTTTCGGACAAGGAATAAATCTCAACTTGTCAACAAAAGCTGTATTCATTTATATCACTAATAGGATAAAATGTCAATAGATTTTGTCAAGAATAAAGTATCATGTGTGTTTTTCAGCGTTTTTGGCCTGCTTGTAAGCTTTGGTGACTGGTGCCAAACCGCGCACAACGCGTTCGCGGTTGGCTTTTAATTGCTTTTCATCGCGGAAAGATAGTTTAATTGGCGTTCCCGCAAAATTGAAAGCTTCACGCAAAGTTCGCTCCAAATAGCGTTTATAGCTCCAGTGGACAAATTTCAGATTACTGCCATATATAACAAACCACGGCGGAGCAACGTCAGTCTGGACAATGTAGCGCAGCTTCGGGTGTGAATTTTTCAGACCAGCTGGCGGATGTGCGGCGATGGCTTTCTGTAAAATGTCGTTTAAGGCACGAGTTTTACATTCTTGGCGACGACGCTTATAGATATCAAGCGCTAGGTCGAATAACTTGGCGACATTCTGTCCAGTGACAGAAGAGGTAAATATTAACGGTGCGTACGGCGTGAACTTGAAGTTATAGCTGATTTGTGGGGCAATTTCATCATGAGTATAGGCGTCTTTGTCCTCAACGGAATCCCACTTGCTGACAACCAGAACAAGCCCCTTGCCCGCTTCGTCGATGATGCCAGCCAGCCGTTGATCTAATTGAACGTTCAATTCGTTAACATCCATCAAGAGAAAACAGACGTCGGCTTCGTTGATGGCCTGCATGGTGCGCAGGACCGAGAACTTTTCGATACCGGTCTCTTGCTTGCCCTGGCGGCGAATGCCAGCGGTGTCGAGTAGCTCGATGGTCTGGCCGTGGTAGCGGACTTGGACGCGGTTGACGTCGCGGGTGGTGCCAGCGACGTTGGCGACGATGGCTTGCTGCTTGCCTGCCAAGGTGTTGAACAGGTTGCTTTTGCCGACATTTGGCCGGCCGATGAGGGCAACGCGAATAATGTCGTCAGGCGCAGTTTCAGTGGCTGGCGGAATGAGATCGGCGATGTTGTCGAGCAGCTCGGAGATGCCGATGTTATGCTCGGTGGAAGTTTTGATGATGGTTTTAATGCCAAGTCGTTTGAATTCGTCAACGTGAAGAGATTCTTTCAGATCAGCTTTATTGGCGATTAAAATGACGGGCTTGCCGCTCTTTAAGGCTTTTTTGGCGAGTTGGCGGTCGGCGTCTGATGGATAGACGGTGGAGTCGACCATGACGAGAATGACGTCGGCAGCGGCAGAAGCATCGGCGATTTGGTCTTGGATGGTGGCTTCGAATTCGTCTTCGGCGGGTTTGAGGCCGGCGGTGTCGATGAGCCAGAATTCGGCGGTTGCACTCGCGCCACGCTCCTTCGCTGGAGTACTCTTTTCGCTCAAATCTCCACTGGAGATTTGTTGCGAGCGTTCGGCTGAAACGCCCGCTTCTCGCGAACATTTCACGGCCTCCAGCGTAGGAGGTGTCGCGTCTGCCGCATTCTCATTAGGAGATGACGCGTGGCGTTTATATGAGACCTTACCAACAACGTTGTCGCGGGTGGTGCCGGCCTCACGGGCGACTATAGCTGTGCGAGAGCGTGTTAAACGGTTAAACATCGAGCTTTTGCCGACGTTGGCTTGACCAATAATAGCGACAGTTGGTAATTTTGACATGATTATAGATTATAACAGTTTTAGGGTGTTTTGGCGAGGAGGCGGTTGTTGGTGGCTATTAGTTGTGTAATATCTTAGACTTAATATCTTTGAGGCGATGATTAAGCCAGCGGCTGCATGAGCTCTCTATTTTCAAATAGTCAAATATATAGTTTGAGCTGTCGTGCTTAAACTTCCTCATCGACAGATCCCCCATTTCAGCATTATTGACGGCTTGGGTATTGTTTGGAAAGTCAGCAATATATATGGCTAAGGATTGTCTGTGTATGAGTATATAGTAGTGATTTTCAGAATTATGTATACAGTAGTAGTCTTGTTTTACTGTGGGTAATGTTTCTAGATTAAGTTTTTCTGCAATATTTTCTAAACCTACTATTACCCTACCATAATCAGAGACCTGTTCATTTATTATTTCAGGAAGAGATTTATTTTTGCTTCCTGAACACAATTCTAAAATACTCTCGCGCCTTTCTTTTATGGAGTCAATTTCTGGCGTTAATGTTTGTAGGTCCAACCAAGCTTCTGCGGCCTGTCCGTGGCTTATGTCTGTCTCTTTCCGCGGTGATTCTGGTGATTTCATGATAAGTTATTCTTTTTATAAATTTAAATACAGAAGATATTCTACAATGTTTTTTATCAAATGTAAATAGGCTAGTTGGAGATTTGTTCTTCCTTCCACTCACCCCTCCTAAGTTCTCCGAGGGAATATTTCCCAAAATCCGTACGATGGAGTTTCTTGACGGTGTAGCCTAGTACGTCAAACGTACGGCGGATTTGACGATTGCGCCCTTCGCTCATCTGAACTATCCAGCGGTAGTCATCGCCATCATGCTGTCTTTCGAGGGTTAATTGACTGGGTCCGTCTGGTAGCTGCACGCCAAAATCATTAATCATCTGCCGATGGAGAGGCTGCAGCGGCTTGTCAATTGTAACTAAGTAGCGCTTAATCTTATAGAAAGACGGGTGTGTCATGCTATGCGCAAAATCACCGTCATTGGTGAGTAGAATTAGGCCAGAGCTGTCTTTGTCCAAGCGACCGACGGGTTTGAGGTGATGGAGGTGTTTTGGCAAGAGCTTGTAAATTGTTGGCACGCCGCCCTGGGAGGCACGTGAGCAGAGATAGCCTGTGGGTTTATGCAGAACGATCAGCTTCTTTGGCTGAATTTCTAAAGTTTGACTATTGTAGGTAATCTGATTTGTGCTAGAAATCTGCTGTCCTAATCTGGCTGGCTGCCCGTCAACTATGATCTTCCCTTTCTCGATTAGTTCGTCAGCCTTACGGCGAGAAACACCCAAACTTAGCGCCACAAATTTATTAAGGCGCCAAGAGTTTTGGTCGTTGTGAGAGTCTGTCATTGCTCTGGAGTTATTGATGGAGGTTGTGGTAGTTGTGAGGCTTCTGGCGTTTGCACGGGAGCGGTCTGTGGTTGGGCTACTTCTGCGCCAACCTGAGGCTCAACAGGTGTCTGGGCGACCTGGGGTGGCGTGACTGGGTTTGCCGGCTGGGCTATTGATGCTGGATTAGCGTCTAATTCCCTAGCCATGAGCTGAGAGATATCAACAGAATTTTGCGAACTGTCAGCGGGTAGCGGTTGGATAATGCGGTCACCTAGTCCAGATGGGCGCGGCACCGACGAAGAGAAAGGCGCTGTAGGTTGCGGTAATGTTGTTGGCTGTGCTGGCGGTGTCGGCATAGCTACTGGTGTTGGCTGCTGAACTGGTTGCGGTGCTTGAGCTTGTGACTGATAGGTTTGCTGTGTTTGTTGTGCAAACTGATTTGCTGTAGGTAATGTTGGTGTGATAGTTGGAGCGGTCTGTGGTTGTGGAGACAATGAAGACACGTCGGGTCTAGTTATTGGTTGTGGTGCTGGAGCTTGTGGCTCTGGCGTATGTGCAGGAGCTGGCTGTGAAACTGGTACGGGATTTGTTCCGACACCAGGCAAATCGCCTAAAGCCTCATGGACTGCCCTGACAACATCTTCAATGCCCACTTGAGATTTAACCAAATATCGATCAGCTCCAAGCTGTTCGCCACGCTTTCGCTGGTCCTCTGAAGATAGGGCTGTCATGATGATTACTTTTACGTCTTTTGTTTCTGTCGTTGAGCGCAGAATGTCTAGCATATCAAAGCCGGAAATCTTTGGCATCATCACGTCACTTAAGATCAATTGCGGACGTTCTTTGATTGCCATGGCCAGAGCTTCTTCGCCGTCGCCCGCCGAAACGATATCGTAGCCCTCCGCCAAAAGCCGCACGCCGTAAATCTCACGTAAGCTTTTGTCGTCCTCGACCAATAAAATTTTTGTCATATACCTATACTATACTGGAGTTTTGACAAAAAATCTATAGTACTTATGGCTATTATTCGCGACCAGGAACTGATAGCTGCTGCCGGTTTCTCTTTATCTCTTCTTCAATTTCAGCCAGGGTTGGCTCGGTAGAAGTTTTAGGTGCTTGTAGATTTGCCGTTTGAGGTTCTGGGCTGGGTGTAGCCGACACCTGAGCAGAAACTGCGCCGTTGGTAATATCTGGAGATTCAATAATAGATTCTTCCGGCCGATTTTCAGGCTTAATTTCAATATTTTCAGCGGTAGCGGGAGATGGGTCTGCTTGGTCTGAGGATTCTGCGTTTATGTTCTCCAAACGCTGAGTAGCTTCCGCGCTACTGACTCGTGGAATTTCTAGGTAAAATGTACTGCCCTCTTTATATTTACTCTCAACACGTAAGTTGCCTGACATTGTTTCAGCTAAGCGGCGGCTTAAGTACAGCCCCAAGCCGGTACCACCAATTTCGCGGGTGTCAGAATTGTCAACGCGATAAAATTTCTGGAATAAATGCGGAATGTCCTCGGCGGGAATGCCTATGCCGCTATCTTTAACGCTTATAGAGATTTGCTTATCGTCACCAGTTATATCTACGGTGACATCTCCAGATGGCGTGTATTTGATGGCGTTTTCTATAAGATTACTAGCAACCTCCCTAAAATGGTCAGGGTCAATATTAGCATAGAATATTGGCTGTAGCGATTTTTCTTTACCTTCGTCAATCGTGTCTGGAGCAAAGATATAATTTAGCTGCTTTTCGTTGGCTTTTGGCGCTAGTCCTTCAAAAATTTCTTTCAGGAATTCATTGATATTGATAATCTTTGGATTATTTTTCATTCGGCCGTCTTCTACTTTACTAATGTCAAGTAGGTCTTGAAATAGCCGACCCAGATGCTGCGCTGATTCGTGGGCTTTAGTGATGAAGTCGCGCGCTTTTTCGTCGATATTGGCAGTGGCTGGATTTAAGGCTAATCCCAAATACCCTTCAATGGAGGCAACTGGTGTGCGCATCTCGTGGCTGGCGGTAGAAATGAATTCAGCCTGCTCACGTTCTTCGGCCTTTTCTTTGGTAATGTCTCGGAATACCACAATAACCCCTTCTCCGTCTGTGCCAACCGGAGAGCTGACTACTGAAACAAGGATTCGTTTTTCGGAACTGGTTAATAGGAAGAATTTATCACTGTGGGCTGGCTGGTTTTTAGATAAAGATTGAGAGATTGGATTTTCAAGCTCGTCAACTTCCTTGCCATCTGAAGCAACCAGTTTCAGAACGCTTTTCCAATTCAGCCCAAGCGCGTCGCCTTGCTCCCAGCCGATAATTTGTTGAGCTGATGGGTTGATTAGTTCAATATTGCCGTCTTTAGAAATAGCCAGAACGCCGTCATTGATAGCATTGATAACTACATCAGATTTACCTTCAACGGCAGAGAGCTTATTCTCTAGGTTAGACACACTATTATCACTCTGCTGGCGGCGACCCCAGAGAATAAGACTAAATATTAGAGGCAGGAATCCAAAAAATATATGTCCAATGATAAACTGCGTATTTATGCCACTCTGGGTGACGAAGGCGATGATTTGCAAGACTACCAGAAGCGCCATTATGCCTAGAATAGCTATACCAAAGAATCCAGCGAAAATTGCCACAATGATCCACATCGCTAAAAATGGCGAGACGACGCCACCACTAGTAATGATGGTGACGGCGCTTACGGCGACGGTTAATAAATATACAAAAATACCGACACTGGTTTCGTGTTTTTTAGGCAGCCAGAAACATAGAATAAGCATAATTAAGCTACCGATTGCTGCTACTCCAGCCGCTTTGTCAGAGACGGATAGGCCTATCGGCAGTTGATAGCCTGTAGGAATAAACCTTGCCCATGCGTATAACAGAATAATCGTAAAACAACTTAATAGTGCTACTTCACACAACCGCCTTAACCAAAATCTGGAAATTGTGTGAGGCTTACAGCAAATCCCGCCCTTTTTCATACCTTTTATTATGGCGAATTTTCAGGAAAATCTCAAGAGTTATGTGGTATAGTAATTGCATGAATAATGATTTGGATCGGAATCAAAATGATAATCTCACAAATAATGAATCGCCCACCCTGCCTAATGCTGGAAATGTAAAAGATCAACAAACTTCTATGGAATCCTCAACAGCCACGGGTCCTTCGTTTGATAAGAGTATGGATAAGAATAAAGCATTTAAGTATGCAGTATTTTATGTGATTATTTCTGTTATTGCGATATTTGCGGGGATTTATATTTTTGGGCAAGGGTTAAGTAATCGTGGTGATAATTTTGGGAATTATAGCGTTTTCTTAGCTACTGAATTTTTGGTCATTGGCGTTATATATAGCTCTCTGCTTTTGGCTGGATCTATGATCATACAATATAAAAAAGGGCGCTACCATTTCATCGACCGGGCGGTGAAGAATAGTCCCAAGGCTGCTTTTTATGCTGCAATAGCTGTAGTGATATTCTTAACGTTGCTCTGGGGGTCTGATAGACCTATGACAATATTCACACTCCTTCTCTCTCCTGTCGCCGCTTTTGCTTCCGCTCTGGAGATTATTAATGAAGAGTCGGTGCGACGATATGCCATTAATATGTCGATTACTGATGGAAAAATAGAGAAAAAACACGCCCTTTTATATACCATAATTTACATAATTCTCTGTCTTCTTGTGCCGGTGTTTTTTGCTATTGTTGTATTTGATAGTCGTGATGTACTATATGCTGGTGCTGGATTAGCGTCGCTCGTTGAGGTCATATTTCCTATTGCGGCTATGATTATAGGGATGCTTATCTGTATTTCGATTTATTGGTATCAATCTGGGCGGTATTGGATTGCGAATTATCTAGTGAAAAACGGCAAATTAGTTAACTCATTTTTTACCGCTATAATTTTTTACACGATTATGTCTTTCTTGAGCCCGTCAGCTGATATGGAAGATAAATATTCAATAATATGGCTTCCTATATCTTTGATGTTCTTGTTTTTTAAATTTATTGCCTTAATCAGCCCGCTGGTGGCGCTAGCGTATGTCTCTTGGATTACAGCGTCGTGTTATATAGGAGGTCGTCGCATAAAGTCTATTGAAGAGAACGTAGAAAAACGTCATTTAGATTATGCGGAGCATTACGAGAATCAACCACTTTCATATAAGTGGATCAAGCCTATGATCATTACCATTATTGCGATTATCGTCTTGCTTGCAATACTGATTCCGTTATTAATTGCGATAGGATAATAATTTGAAAATATAATAGTCAGGAGAATAATTCTATGAATAATGATCAATATAATAACCGAAACAATAATCCCGACGTAAGCAATGCACCAAACTATGGCAATACGGAGAAAAAGAGAGCCTTCAACCGTGTTGTACTCTTTTCTATAATATTTACTATCATTATACTATTGGGGGTTTACGTGTCAGTGCGAGGATTAGGGCAGTATGACAGATACGTCCTTTTCTTGACAGAAATCATTCTGACTACATCTATGGCTAGCTCTCTGTTACTGATTAGTTTTATGATTAGGTGGTATAGGGGTGGTGATTATCAAAATGTTAACAAAATGGTAAAGGATAGCCCAAGGGCGGTAATCTACTCTTCTGTGTTGTCGGTAATAGTTTTTATGGCACTTTGGTTATACGGTAAGTCTATACCAGTAGATGTCTTGGTGCTTTTTCCTGTAATCATCTTTTCTGTTGAGCTGTTGAGCTGTTCTTTGCCGACGCCTATGGATATAATTGACCTATTAGCAAATAGTTCGTTTCCGCGCGAGGAGGATATGGATGAGTGGCAGCGTGTTGATGTACGTCCTACTAAAGATATGAAGAATAAGGCTCTTAGGCGAACTGCGGTCTTTGTGATAATTTGTCTCATCTCGGTGGGTTCCACTAGTACCTTATTGGGTATACTTAAGTCGTTTGCTGGTCCTTTGGGCTATATATTAGAAGCATTAGGATTGTATATATTAATGCTTGCTTGCATTTCAATCTATTGGTATAAAACTGGACGATATTGGATTACTGATAAAGTTTCAAAAGTCTTGACTGCCATTGGACGTGCGACGGTCATATTTTATGTATTAGTCGTTTTCTTACGATTCGGGCTATTTTTCCCCATTGCCAATAAAGACGTATTCATCGTAAAGGTCTTGTCGACTATTGATATGATCAATTTTAATTTCTCTCCTATTGTTATTTTTCTGGTCGTTTTAATATATAGCTCTTGGGCTATGCTGTCTTATCATAAAAAAGTCGACGTCTAACATAGAGAAAAAGTAGACAAACCCTCCCTTTCTATGGTATAATCCATGGAGTTACGGCCCTATCGTCTAGCGGTTAGGACACCAGGTTCTCATCCTGGCAACCCGGGTTCGATTCCCGGTGGGGTCACCAAAAATATTTTGGCGGAGCTTTTTCCGTCTTTTTTATTTATGATTTATCATTGTCCATCTGCTTAACGACTTCAATGAGGTTGCGTGGCGTAATGTCGGCTTTAATCAGATAGCCATCGACGCGACCCATCACAGACTTGCGAGAAGACTCATCTTGCTCGAAATTAGTCATAATCAGCACCTTGCTATTTGGGATTAGATCGACATCATTATTACGGAGTGAATTTAAAATCTGATCACCGCGCTGCTCTGGCAGCATCAAGTCCAGAATAATTAGATCAAATTGCTGATTACGCGCTGCTACCAGCCCATCATTGCCGTCAACCACCCATGTTACATCATAGCCGGCTTTTTGCAGACTTCTGACATACATTTCGCCAATAAATCGGTCATCTTCTACGCATAAAATTGTCTTTATCATAATTCCTCCTAACCCTTGTACATGGCGTGATTTTTTATCCAGCCGCCGCCCTTTCGTATCAATTGATTATTTAATTGGCCGTCTTCTAGCAATTTATCTTTAACTGTGGCGTAAATTGGTAGGGTAAATGAGAAAACTGAGCCTTCATTCTCACGGGAGCGAGCAGTAATCGAACCGCCATGCGATTCTACGAAAGCCTTGCAAATGTAAAGGCCAATACCCGTGCCGGCTACAGCTTCACGTGATCGATGTGAGCGGTAAAACTTGTGGAATAGATTATTTACAACGTTAGCGGGCATTCCAATTCCGTTGTCAGCTACGGATATTTCTACGAAGTCACCCTTTTTCTCTGCCGAGACGGTCACGGATCCGCCCTCAAAACTATATTTAATAGCGTTATCAATTAGATTACCGATTACTTCCCCGATGCTGCCATGATCAGCAGCCACAGTCGGTAAATCTTCTGGAATATTGACACTAAGTAGGCGGTGCTGGGTCGAGGCACGTAGCTGCATATCGTCAGAGATTGAGGCGTAAATATTCGAAACGGTATCTTCCAGGAGGTAGACCTTCAGATGATGTCTATCAAATCGTGCTACATTAAGGATATTGTCGACGTAGCTTGATAGGCGGTTAGCAGACACCGTTAACCTTTCAAGCAGCTGTTGCTCGTCACCCTGCAGTCGCCCAGCAAATTCTTCAGTGATAATATCCAGATAGCCTCGAATAACAGTAATCGGACCACGAAGCTCATGGGCGGCAAATGATATGAAATTAAGGTCCTCTTCTTCTGGTAAATAATTGTCAGACTTATCGATGAGGAAAATAACAGTCTCTGCAACAGTGCCTTTTTCAAATGAGGCCACAACATCAAAAATGCGTGAATTTTGGATGATATCGGGGTTAGTGCTGATACGGCGCCAACGTCGTTCTGCTTTAATTTTTTCGTTAGAAATCTCGTGGAGCCAGTCGGAAATTGTTGGTTCGTTGATGAAGTCTAGCGCCAAAAAATCTTCGCCATTGGAGTTTCGAGAAATCGGCGCGGCGGAATTAGCAAAGATAATTTTTTGATTTTTATCAAGTATGATGACGCCGGTGCTGGTTTGGTTGAGGCCTTGAACGAGCGGAGTTTTTAGATTATCTGTAGATGTGGGCTTTTTTTCTGGTTGGTAGTCGCCATAAATTGCCTGAAGGGCGGTCTTAAATCCAGTTTTTTCGTAACGTTTGTCATTGGGTCGGGGTGGAGTATCGGTGGTTAGCTCGCCAATCTTATGAGACAAAGCGGCTAATATTTTATTAAGCGGAGCGGTGATAATTTTAACGATGGAAATTGAGGATATAATCTGTAAGATCGCTGTTATGAGGACGATAATCCAGAAGTTTAGATGAGAAATAGATAATCCTGTGAGATGAAGAGTAGTGGCTAGTCCTAGTATCACGCAGGCATTTGCTGACAATAATACGAGTATGACTTTTTGATAGTAATATTGTTTGTATTCTCTTAGGGTTTTGGATTTTGGGTCTATTGCCATGAAACGCCTCCCCTACCTGGAGTGAAGGCTGCGATCCAAGTCTGACCGCGATTCAAGGCAATATTCTTCCCGGATTCGTCAGTCAATTTCAGGGGTGAATTGATGTCTGCCTTTGACCAAGTTGCAGTAGTGACCATGCCGTTTTGGAAAATATAGGCTTTGCCGCTACCAGTGGTTTTGGCGTCCTCGTAGCCGTCGGAATTTTGAGCGCGAGCTTCGACGCCGACTTCTATGGCGACTACGACCTTTGGGGCAATTTGCCCGTCTTCACGATCAGTGTGTGGTGCGCCAGCCATACTCCTGACGTAAGAATTTGATTCTTTATGGTAAGTGTATGAGGTGTTGTAGGAGTATCCGCTGAGGTTTATAGCTATTTTTGTGGCATTTGGTGTCTCGGCTGGTTTTCCGTCCGTGCGGGTGAAGCTAGTGAATTCGGATTTGATGTATCCCTTAGCGCTGTTTAATTGGTCTATTCTTTCTCCTGATGTGTAGATGTTATGCGGCGCGTAACGGTCGCGGACTCGCCAGTAATAGCCGCCATTAAAGAATTGATCGATGTCGCGGTAGCTACCATTTCTGACCTGAGCTAGTGCATTAGGGCTGCCGCCAACGTGGGCGACCGAGGCTTGATACGATGCTGCCCAACTGAGGTAATATAGCCTCAGGCTTCTGACGGGCCCGATTAGCGCTGGCTTTTCTCCTTGATATAGGGCTATAAATCTAGTTATACCACCCTCTGCTACTGCCTCGTAAATCACACCAGCTTTTTTCAAGCCAGATTGTGGCCGAGCGGCCGGGCTGTTCTCTATCATCACTCCAGTAACGGGCTGCTTTGTGGCGTTTTCATCAGCTACTTCTATACCAGTTAGGGGTGAGTAAAACTTTTTTGGTGTAGCTTTTTTCTTTGGTATTTGTAAATCTGTACTGGCAGTCTGCTCATATTTTATGGAATAAATAGCAATTAGAAAAACTCCAGTAATAACTACCGCACTGGAAATTAGTGCAATTGCTAAAATGTGTTTTTTTGCCCACTCTTTTATCTGTTTCCGGCGGGATTCCTTTTTTCGTCCAGATTTATCTAATTTTTCTATATTCATGCTTATGCTTAGTATAGCATTTTCGGCGCATGAATAAACTATTTTTGTAGATAATTATCAATTCTTTGCAGAGTTTTTTCCTGGCCAATTAGCGCCAGCGTGTCGTTTAGTTGTGGGCTAAACTGCGCCCAGGTAGTCACGATTCGAACCAGACTAAAGAGAATACCGGGTTTTTGGCATGTCGTTTCCAGTAGTCCGTTTAGGCAATTTTGGATTGATTCTGGCGTCCAGTCGGTGATTTTAGCGAGTTCTTGACGTGCTACTCTTAAAAGGTTCTGCCGTTCTTCTTCGGCTAATTTTCGGAGTTGCTTATTGTCGTTAATCAATTCTTCGTCAATCTCGGGCTCGGTGAAGAAATAGTTGGTTAATTTTGGTAAATCTTGCAATGTTTTCAAACGGTCCTGCGCTAGAGCTAAAACTTGTTTTTTATACGATTCTTTAGCGTTGTTTGATTCTTCACCCCAGAAAGCTTCGCATCGATTATAAAGGTCGTCTAAGTCGAGTGAGCGAATCCATTGGCCGTTTAGCCAAATGAGCCGCTGCTCGTCAAACCGTGCGCCTGATTTTTGGACGCGGTCAAGTGAGAACTTTTCTATTAGTTCGGCTTTGCTGAAAATCTCTTGTTCAGTGCCGTCGTTCCAGCCGAGTTGCGCTAAGAAATTCAGCATCGCTTCTGGCAAAATTCCCTCTTTTTGGTACTCGGTGACACTTTTTGCGCCATCACGCTTGCCCAGCTTCTTATTGCCAGTTGGCGCCATGATGTGTGGCACGTGCGCCAGAATTGGCGGCTCGATTTTCAGGGCTTCATACAAAGATAAATATTTGGGCGTACTGGCAATATATTCTGAGCCGCGAATGACATGGGTAATTTTCATCTCAAAATCGTCAATGATATGAGCAAAGTTATATGTCGGCAGCCCGTCCGCCTTAATCAGGATAAAATCATCAAGCGCCTCTGGCCCAGCTGACAATTCACCCATGACGGCGTCTTGCCAAGAATATCGCTTAATCTCCGGAACCTTAAAACGGAGCGGCATACCCAGCTGCCATTCTGGTGGATTTTCTGGCCGATGGTCGCGGTATAAGAAAGCTCGCTTCTCGGCCTTGGCTTGGTCGCGGAAGGCTTGAACTTGTTCTGGTGTGTACGGATCGGCGTAAGCTAAGCCTTCATCAATCATTTTCTTAGCCCACTTGAGGTAAATTTCCCGTCGGTCTGTTTGATGATATGGTCCGAAATTGCCAACCTCTTCTGTACTATCGAGATTTGGTCCTTCATCCCAATCTAGCCCCAGCCAATTTAGAGTTTTTAGAATCAACTCCTCCGCTCCGTCGACAAATCTGGCTTGGTCGGTGTCTTCGATGCGTAGGATAAAATTACCCTGATGTTTCCGGGCGACAAGATAGGTGTATAGTGCAGTACGAACATTGCCGACGTGAATATAGCCAGTCGGACTTGGCGCAAAACGAGTTCTAGTATTCATGAATAAATTATATCACGTTAACTAATATGCTACAGACTGGTTGCAATTTTCTGGATTTGATCGTTAGAGAGATTAGCATCGCCGCTAATCTGGTATAAAATTCCGCCGTTCACCCAAGCGGCTTCTTTACCGCCGCTGTAAATTGTTAGCCCATCAATCATCGTAGTATTTGGTGATTTATATTTTTCGGAGAAGAATTCCTTGACGGCTGATGAGTTCCAGCTGCTTTTTTGTTGGGTTATAGTGTAAGCTGAGCTGCCGTCAGCATAGGCATAGCGCATGCTGACTTCGCCTGATTTGAATTTAATTGGACCGTTTAGTGCATAGCCGTCTGGTTTGTAACCTGGATATTTGGCGTCAATTCCTGACTGAATTGCCGCCATCCTTATGGAAATGTTTGGCATACTTAGATATGTCAAATAGCCGCCAAGTAGCATTACCGCAAGACCAACAGAAAAGGTATTCAACCAGCGTAGTGCGCTGCCTTTTTTCTGGCGTCGTCGAGCTTTTTTATTGCTAGTAATTTCATTTGATAAGGCTTTTTCGATAGCCTCATTTTTTAATTCTTTAGCGGTTTTTATGGCTGGCTTTTCGACTTTTTTCGGGGCAACTAGTGGATTATTATTGGTATCTAGCGGTCGACGCTCTTTTCGTAGTTTGCCATTAACGCTAAGATTTCTGTTTTGGGCACGACGAATGACAGGATGAGCTTCAGCTGGGCGATTAACGACAATTCTCTCTGGGGTTGGCTTGCTGACTGTTGGCGTAGCAAATTTCTTTACGGCAACATGTTGCTGTACAGAAGCACGGGTCTTCTGGGGTTTGGCAGCTAGTGCTGTACGTTGCGGCATCTTAACATGTCGACGATTTAAAGTACTCGATTTTTGAATGTGATTAGCATGGATGTTTGATACTGCGGTACCGCGGTTGTTGATTGGCTGCACTTTTTTTACTTCAGTTTTCTTTACATCAATGTCATCCATCACCATGCCAGTTATGGTGTTGTAGGCTCGCCCATTGATGACTACATAATTTTTACTCGTCATTAATCCCCCTAATGTTTATTCCTGTATATATAGTACAAATCGCCTACGGTTTTTTCAAGTATGCAAATATGTTATAATTTCCGTAATTATGTATCGACAAAGAAATCGTACTAAGGAACTCGCAAGGCGAGCCTTTGTGTACACGTTAATGACATTATCGCTTATTACTCTTCTGGTATTTTTAACTTTTAGAATGCTTGGCTATACATTTAATCCTAATACAAAAGAATTACAGCAAACGGGACTAGTCCAATACGAGTCTCATCCAAGCGGAGCGTTGGTCTATGTTGATGATATGGAGTTACGTAGGACCTCAACAAAGAGTACTGTGCTTCCAGGAAAGCATACATTTGCAATGAAGTTAAATGAATACGAGCCATGGCAGAAGACGCTGGATATTAAATCTGATACCGTAACCAATCTGAATTATGCCAGGCTTATTCCGATAAAACGCGAGACTACAGAGGTAAAAACGTTTGATTCGGTGCAGACCATCTCATTATCGCCGAACGGTGGTTTTTTGATGGGCTTTGGCACAAAGGATAAAACTCCATTCATGACTGTCGGTGATATCCGCGACACCAATAAGGGCAAAGAGAAATTTACGGAATATAATCTCAGTATAAGTATCTTGGCTGGCTATTCCCTGTCTGCTGATGGTCACGTATTTTCGGTGGCGGAATGGGACCGCGACTCGCGATACGTTTTAGTCAAGCACTCATATCCAGCAGAAAATAATGCCACGGGCGTGCAGTGGCTGGTTTTTGACAGAGAAAATCCGGAGAAGATTATCGACGTAACGACTATGACGGGCTTAAGCGTGAAGCAAATTAGTTTCGCAGGAACTGGCGCTCACTCGGTATATATTTTGCAGGAGAGCGGTGAGCTTCGTCGAGTTGATCTGGATAGCTCGACGATTTCTAGTCCAATTTTAACTGGCGTAGAATCATTTAAGCTATATGGCGACGACCGGCTATCTTACGTGTCGATTATTGACGGCAAAAAAGTCGCGGGTATTTGGAAGCGGGATTGGAAAGAGCCGTTCGTTATCGGTAAATTCACCACAGATAAGACGCCAATTATTCGGACCTCTCGCTATTTTAATAAAGACACTGTAGTTTTAGCGGTTGGTCAGGATATGACAATTTATAGAGGAAATATATCAGATTCTAAGGACCGACAGAAAGAATTTTTACAGACTGCAAAAAACATTAAGACTGAAAACGCAACGACAAGTATGACCCTGGATAATGCCGGGCGGTTTATAGTGGCACAAAAAGGTGCAGCGTTACAATCATACGATTTAGAGCGCAAAGAGTTGTCTCGGGTGTTTAATATTGGTGTTGCGCAAGAGGTGAAATGGCTTGATAATTTCTATATCCGTAGTGTATCGGCTAATGGAAAGATGGAGGTTCGTGAATTTGACGGCACTAACGCACATACTTTGCTGGACGTAAAAAGCGGCATGGATTCGGTTTTATCAGCTAACCAGCGTTATGTCTATGGAGTTACAGTTAACGCGTCTGGAAAATTTGTCCTGAATAAAATGAACATGGACAATGGCTCAATAGGATTATTTAACTAACAATTAGTTTACCTACCGAATAATCTCTCTATAAGTGTTGGCTCGGGTTTTCCTGGGATGGCAGATTTGTTATTCTGCGGCTGACTTGTGCTAGGTTCAGTTGTTGCGGTGGCTTTATTTGGGTCGGGGCTGATCTGTTCAGCGAAAATCAATAAGCGCTTCTCTGCCGTACCTAAAGGAACACAGCTAACTAGTGTCAACATTGGCTTATCTGTAGTTAGCTGAACCTTTGAGACTTCGTTTGGCATGACGACCTCGGTGGAGGTGATTTTATAAGTGTAGCGCTTACTGTTGTAATTCATATAGATGATGTCGCCCTTGACTAGTTTTTCATTCTGGGCAAACACAAACTTATAGTCGCCTGCAGCAAAGGCATCATTACTGGAGTGTGCAGCAAAAACCGCGTTGCCTACCTGGCCTGGCACGGCGCTGGCTCCAGGAATTGAGAAGTGGGCGACTCCTCGCCTCATGGCTTCTGACTGAGATTTTGTGTCGCTAGCAGCCCCATAAACCACTGGAGCATCAACATTGATTTTAGGAATAATAATCCGAGATTCAGAGCTAACCGTAACATCTGTGGACGCGTCAACAATAATATTCTGAGGATCAATTGCGCCAGGGGTGGTGTAGGCGGCTACTGCCCCAAAAATGATGCGATTATATTGTAAAAACATGAAGATTAGTAGTACTGACAGGCCAGCAATCGCCGGGATAAAATGGCGAGATTTTTTGACCTTCTTGGCGGAATCTCGAACTTTTTGTTGAATTTGACTACGAAGCTCTTTTATGGCGACCTTTTGTGGGTCTAGGGGCTCGTCGGCGTCTGAATTTGCATGCCTATTCTCCCTATTTAGCCTAGATATCTCACGGTTTTTTGCATTAATATTTTCAGCATAATAACGCTCGTAGTACATTTGGTAGTATTTTTGCCAAGCACTATGATACTGCTTCCATTGGTCGGCTGAAACTTGGGTGTGGATAGTCGAAGTTTTATTCTGGACTGGGCTTATTACGGTGTCTGATTTTTTTTCTGGCTGGTCTGTTGGTGTCTCCTGGGTGATTGGTGCTGTTCGCATAGCGTGGCCGGAGCTAGCTTTTTGGTCGGAATTTGATTGAACTTGAGGCGTCTGCTGCGAGCTAATATATTGAGGTCGAGTTTCATTGGTTGGATTGCCATTCGGTTTAGTTTGAGGTTGTGGCTGCTGGGGAGTGGCTTGATAATCTTCTGATCGAGCATAGATAGCGTCAAGCTGTCCACGAATAACATCAGCAGCGGCGCTCTGCGAAGCTGCTGGATCACGAGCTGGCGGCGCAAGAGGTCGGCGCTGATCTGATTGCGGCATGCCCACTCGACCGTTTGATTGATCATCCGTCGGATACATAACTTACCTTATTATACGGTAAATCAGCGGTAAATAAAAGTCGTGCTTGTGAGCGGGGGTCTATTATGTTACAATCGTACGGTAGTTTGAAGCGTTCTCTTGTGCCGCGGTGGCGGAATTGGTAGACGCGCTAGACTCAAAATCTGGTGAGCAATAGCTCGTGCCGGTTCAAGTCCGGCCCGCGGTACCAGAGATGGCTTCAGGCTTAATCGTCCAACTTTTGGGCGATTTTTTATGAAGAAATAGCAGTACTAATGGCTGCTAGCGGCGCTTTCGGCGACCAAATCAAGTAGCTAGCGGCGCGAGCGCCGACGGTTCCTCGCCAAATTGCCATTGGTGCGTCCCATTTTTGGGTGACGACTTCTCCGCTGTGAGCGATTATTAAATTGTCGGCATGAAAAACGCAAATTGTTACGGGATATGTAATGGTAAATTTGTGAAGTGTCTCAACAAGTTGCGCCAGCTGAATGCTAAAAGTAATCATCTTTGGGTAATAAATGGCGCGGAATATTTTCTGAACTTGCGCCAGACTTGCCACAAAAACCACGCGCGGATTATCTAAGATCTCCTGGAGGCCGTTCTGGACCAGGTCAATCGCATCTCTTGTTAATACTACTGGGATTTCTGACTTTTTTATCAATTCTTCATAGACAATTGACGTTTGGCTGTTGCGTCCAGCATCGCCGCAGAGTAGTAACACGTCCGCCCATTTTTCTAAGGCTAGAGCTTCACTTAGGGCTTCGTTGGATAGGCTGCCTGATTGGTTGGTTGGTGCAAATAATACGTCGGTCATTACAGCGGGAACGCTTTTTTTCAATATGTCAGGCAGTAATACGCGAGCTTCACCGACGCCGGCTTTAAGAGCTTCTTGATAACTTTCCGCGACCGCTAAAAATCCCAATTTATTGCCGCCAATAATCCCCAGCTTCCCTGCTTGATCGCGCCGCTCTGGCTTATTCCATTCAACATCAGGAAAAAGCGGTTTGCCTTGTTCTTGTCTGTGCCAAAATTTCATGTCCATTTACAAATCCACCTCAATACTCACCGGACAGTGATCGCTGCCCATTTGTTCGGGGTGAATTTGTGGATTAGTGACGTGATTTGCAATTTCACGTGATGCCAACCAATAGTCAATCCGCCAACCGACATTGCGTGCCCTAGCATTAGCCCAATGTGTCCACCAAGTATAAGCACCGGTTTTTTCGGGAAAAACTGCCCGGAACGTATCAATAAAGCCAGCGTCCAAATAATTCTGAAAGCCTTCGCGCTCTTCGTCGGTGAAGCCGTGTTTGCCAACATTAGGTTTGGGATTTGCTAAGTCAATTTCTTTATGCGCCACGTTCATATCTCCGCAGTATAGTACCGGCTTTGACAGTTCCAATTCCTGCAGATAAGCCAATACTGCCTTATCCCATTTTTCATGGCGTAAGCCCAGTCGACTCAAGTCTCCTTTGGAGTTTGGTGTGTAGCAAGTAACCACCCAAAAACTATCAAACTCAGCCGCGATAATCCGCCCTTCGTCAGCTGGATCGCCATATTTATCGCCAATTAAATTGAATCTTTCAATTATATTTTGCGGAAATCCATCATGCCAATTCAGCGGTGGGATTTTTGAGAAAATTGCCGTACCAGAATAGCCTTTTTTAGCGGCAGAGTAGAAATGCTCGTGATAATCTGGAAGGTCGATTTCAACTTGGTCTCGTGCAGCCTTGGTTTCTTGTAGACATAAAATATCCGGATTGTACTTATTGATGAATTGCGCAAATTCGCCCTTGTTGATGACTGCGCGAATACCGTTTACGTTCCAGGAGAATAGTTTCATATGATTATTATAGCGTGGTAATATAATTTAATGAATATACCGCTGGTGTATAGTAAGTTTTTAAGTGAGATTTCTAGTGGTTTTATGGATGTTGGGGATATAAAGACTGCTTACTATTTTCATCATAATAACTCAGATAAAACCATCCTGTTGATTCATGGCATTGGCGGAGACTTTCATGGAATGATTCCTCTGGCGTACTTCTTGAAAGATAGTGCGAATATTTTATTTGTTGACCTGCCCTCGCATGGCAATAGCCAATTGATTAAAAATACAGATGTTAGAAATATTGAAGATTGGGCGAAAGGCTTGATAGTGGCTTTTAGAAAAAAGAACTTACAAATTGATGTAGTGGTTACTCATTCATTGGGTTGTTTGGCGGCTCGTAAGGTGAATTGTTCCAATATTTGGTACGTCAACCCACCGATTAAGGCTTCAGTTGCAGTGAAGATTTCTTCCGCGATCTTGTATCATATTCGTTGGATAAATCAGTATGTTTATTTAAACTATTATTTTTCAGTATTGCGTGGTGTATGTTTGATGAGAGATAAACAAAAGAATACGATAAATCTAGTAAAATGGCTGACAAAAAATACCAACGTAACCTCACGACAATACCTGGAGCAAGCAGGAATAGCTCGAGATATTCCCATAAAAGAGAGGTCGGTTAATTCCGGGAAAGATTTTACGGGAATGATCGTGGGAAGATTTGATAAAATTACCCGCCCCGTCCGACCGTCTGGGCTGAGAATTGATAAATTTGTTGAGCTTGAGACTGGTCATTTGTCGGTTTTGGACAGTCCAGAATTAATAGCGAAACTAATATTGTCAGAATAAATTTTGCTATACTGTAGATATGAGTAAGAAGGCTGATAAGAAACTAATTGTTGATATGATTTCTGAAAGTGAGTTTACTGTTCAGGGTCACGGTGTGCATACGGCTTATAAAGAGATTACAGATGCACTGCGAAAAAGAAAAGATATTGATATTGAAGTAAACTCTAAGCGTCCATCTGACATTATTCATATTCAGACTATGGGACTTTACTCTTTTCGTCATTTGATAAGGAAAGGTGGAAAAAAAGTAGTCTCTGCTCATATTGTGCCGGATAGTTTTATTGGTTCAATTAAGGGCGCCAAATATTGGAAACCTCTGGGTAGGATGTGGTTGAAATTTTTCTACAAGAAAGCGGATTTGGTTTTGGCCTGCTCTGGTATGGTTGCCGATGAGCTTATAAACGACATGAATGTCCCTAAAACTAAGGTTCTTTACAATACAATCGATATGTCGAGGTATAGGCATTCGGCTGCAGAAAAGAAGCTAGCCAGAAAGAAGCTTGACCTTAAGGATAATGATTTTGTAGTGATGGGAAATGGTCAGGTCCAGCCGCGAAAACGCCTCGACATTCTGATAAAAGCAGCTAAAAAAATGCCAGATGTAAAGTTTTTCTGGGTAGGAGGCATTCCATTTAAGAATCTAGGAGCAGACTATCATGCTATGCAAAATATGATAAAAAGTGCTCCTGACAACCTTACGGTGACTGGTGTTATTCCTCTGGAGGCTGTTAAAGATTATTATGTAGCTGCCGACTTGTTTGTCCTTCCTGCTATGCAAGAAAACCATCCTATGTGTGTATTGGAGGCAGCAGGTGCTGGATTACCGATTATTTTACGAGATATTCCTCAGTACGATGATACGTTTAAGGGTGATGCCGTTATGGCAAAAACAGATGATGAGTTCTTGGATTTGATTGATTTACTTCGTAAAGATAAAAAGGCTTATAGTAAAGCGTGTCTTGGAGCTGGGAAAATTGCCAAAAGGTTTGACAGCAGTGCTGGTGCTGAACGGCTAGTCGAGTTTTATCGGTCTTTGATATAGATGGTATAATGAGAATATGAAGATAGGACTTTTTACGGATAGTTACCGGCCGTCTATTAATGGGATTGTTTATGTAGTCGAATCTCTGAAGCGTGAGCTGGAAGCTTTGGGGCATGAGGTTTACGTTTTTTGTCCGGCAAAGTCTATTAGTCCATCCAAGCAGGCGGAACTTCTGCATGAGGATGACAATAGTCGGATCGTTCGTTTTCGTTCTATTAAAGGAGCGTTTTTTGATGATTATGATACGTCGGTATTCTTCCCTCCTGTGGTGCAGCGTCAAATTGCCAATATGAATCTGGACGTTGTTCATATTTTTACGCCGTCGCAAATTGGATTGTTAGGTGTAAAAGTGGCGAAGAAAAATAATATTCCGCTTATTATTCAGCACTGTACTGATTTATATGAGTTTGTTGATCACTATCCGGCGGTTCTGCCAGGAGCACTGGCTTTGGCGGGAATTGTTTTTCCCTTATCGGTCAAGCTGAATGGTCAAGATTTGTTAGAGGTTGCTAAGCTTTATCGTCCGCGTAATGGCGTGACAAAATGGAATAAAGATATCATTGAGCGTGTTATTACTATTTTATATAGCAAGGCGGACGCGGTTATCGCATTGTCGCGTAAAAGCCGCGACCAGTTGCAATCTTGGCAAACGGAAGATTATGGATACGATATCACTTTAATGCCAAATGGTGTCAACGCCCTTCCGAAGCCAAAGTCTGAGCGGATAAAAGAGTTTCGAGAACAATGGGGTTTGAGGGAAAAAGATGAGGTATTTGGCTTCGTTGGGCGCTTGGGTGAGGAGAAAAACCTACCAATTCTTATCGAAGCATTCAACAAATTCATCGCCCCAGACAGGCCGAAGTCCAAGCTGCTATTTGTCGGTGATTTTGAATATCGTCAAAAATTGGAAGAGATGGCTGCTGAAACAGATTTTGTAGATAGGATTATATTTACTGGCGCTATGCCTCGTGAAGATTTGGGCGTGGCGTATGGTGTGATAAATGTATTTACCTTCCCTTCACTGAAGGACACGCAAGGTTGGGTTCTTCATGAAGCGGCTCATGCTGGTAAGCCGATTGTAATTATAGACAAAGAGGTTTCGGAGGTAGTTAAAGACGGTGTCAATGGTTATTTTGCAGAAAATACTCCAGAAAGTGTTGCCAAAAAGGTAATTTCAATTCTAAAGAGTCCGAAAAAGCAGGCAGAGTTTAGTGCTGAAAGTAAAAAGCTTGCCAGCAAATTTACTGAACGCAGTCAGGTCAAGAGGCTGGAGAAGCTTTATAAAAATTTGATTGAAATACGGGAAAATCAGTAGTAGATTTTATCTATTGGAGATTAGACGCCTGGCCTCTCTGTCTTGATCGCGGCGCTTGATAGTCTCGCGTTTATCGTAGGTTTTTTTACCTCTAGCTAGAGCAATAACCACTTTGATAAATTTTCCATTAGTCAATAATTTGGTCGGCACAATAGTCATGCCTTGCTTTTTGGCATCTGTAAAATGGGCAAGTTGTTTTTTGCTGACTAATAATTTTCGTGCCGAAGTATCGACTGATCGGGTGTTTGCTTCTCCGCGGACGTTTAGCCGTAACGAAAAACTAGCGTTATTTAGCCATAGCTCGTTATTTTTTAAACTGACGAAAGCGCCCTTCAACTGAACATGTCCTTCCCTGGCGGCGCGCACCTCCAGCCCAGTTAAAACCAGCCCAGCCACAATTTCTTCGCCCAACTCATAGTCAAACCGAGCTCGTCGGTTAATGACGGCTTGGGTGTTTGGTTTTTTCGTTTTTGGCTTTGGCATGGGTATATTATAGCAGGTTTAATGACCTGTAGAGATAGAAATTTATATTATGCCATAAGCATGTTAAAAATACAATATATAACCCTTGAAAAGAGTGTGTCATTTTTGTCATACTGGATGAATGCGTGGAGAAAAAATGTCTGGCCGCGAAGGCTTATTACTTAATGGCGAGCAAGATCAAGTTCCTCTTGGTGAAATTGTACAGCTATCTCAGATTCGTGGCGACAGAAATAGAGTAACGACCGCCCTGAAGGACAGTATCCTGCAGGAAGGGCTGCTCTATCCACCAATTGTAGCTAGCGTTACTCCTGCTTTACTGGAGGAGTATATCGGCTTTACAAATCGTACGTGGGGTGGTGATGCGAATTTCGATGACTTTGCTGACAGGCTGCGCCTAGATGGCAATTACTATCTTATGGTAGCTGGACACACCAGATGCGCGGCTGTCGAGGAGCTAATCAACGAAGGTGCGCTTCCTGCTGATATTGAAATGCCGGTTAAGGTAGTAAAAATGGGTTCAGTCATGGATATTGTCTCAGTTCAGCGGGCTGATAATCTACATAGTGCACCTCCGAAAGAGCGTGAAGCTATGGCTATCGTGGAGTTGTACGTTTGGGGTTTGGAGAATGGTAGTTGGAGTAATAAAAAAGAATTCCTCAATAGCCAGTCCAGTCAAAACATTAATATTACAAGAGGCACACTACGTGATGCTTTACATTACGCTAATCTGCCATCAAGAATTCGGAATTTCATTTTAGGCGGTGCAATTAAGTATTCCGTGGGGGTCGAGATGGGTGCTGGCGTCCCTATTATGCTGGACTTTTTTGCTTATAAAATGGGCTTTTCTGGGTTTGATGATTCGGCGATAAACGAAGAATCCAAAAGACAAATTGAGTTGGCTACTGAAGTCTTCTTGGATAGGCTGTGTATTGAAATAGTTAGTGGCAATCGGAGTACAGGAAAGAACAGAAGTATTTTGGAGTCTAGGGTTCTCATTAGGAATGAGCTTGAGAGAATGAAAGGTGTGATGGTGCCGGTGTCAGACGAGCCGCTATTTACCTTGCAGGAGCCGCCGTCGCAGATTATTGATGGTGAAATTAGAAATCTTCGTCGAGCGCTTAATGATATGACTGTAAGGCATGCCAGCGGTTTATTATCGGATATGATTAAGGGCCAAGAGGGGTTGCTGGGTAGCGATGAAGTGGATAGCTTATTAGAGAAACTTAAGTCCGCAGAAAACTATGAGTATCAGAGTTTGGGCGGAATAGCCTTATCTGCAAGTATCTAATACTTCTCCCCCCACCTTTGCTATAATAAGTCGGATGATAGCCGACATTCACATCACCGAAAAAAGTTTTGGCGACAAGACGTTGATGCGCGACGTCAAGTTTAGCGTGGATGATGGTGAGAAGGTTGGTGTGGTCGGCCGTAATGGCGTCGGTAAGTCGACATTGTTTGGCATCTTGGCGGGCACGGACACCGACTATACTGGTGAGGTGATTTTTCGGCGCGGCATCACCGTGGCCAGTACGGCGCAGGAGCATCATGGTTTGGGCGATCAGACGGTGCTGAGCTACATTTTGGCGGGGCTACCAGAATATGCGAGCTTAAAGAAAATTATTGATGAATATCCCGAGACCATGGGCGATAATATGCGTAAAATTGAGGAGTACACGCAGGCACTGGAGCGATTTGACCAGAAAGGGTTTTACCAGATCGAGGAGAAGATTGCCCGAGAGCTCGATAATTTTCAGCTGAGCGGGTGCGGCGAGCGGCCGCTTGGTTCCCTGTCGGGTGGTCAGAAGCGGCTGGTGGAGATTGTGAAGATTATGCATGCGGGGGCACATTTGGCGCTGATCGACGAGCCGACTAATCACATGGATTACGTTGCCAAGCAGCAGTTTATCGACTGGATGAGTTCGCAACCGCGCCAGGCCATGTTGATCATCACCCATGACCGCGATGTGTTAGGCCGGGTGGATCGAATTGTTGAACTTAAAGACGGCCAAGCGGTCAGCTACCGCGGTAATTATGACGCCTACCTCAAGCAAAACGCTCAGGCGACGGCGGCGGGCATGAATAATTTTGAGCAAGTCGAGAAGCGGATAACTAACCTCAAACAAAAAGTGCTGGATTATCAGCGGCTGAAGGAAAAGTCGCGTAACCCCGGCACCATCCAAAAGTTTAAGCGGCTGGAACATGAGGCGCGGGCCGAGCTGGCGGAATTATCAGAGATGGACAAGCCGACGTTTTGGATCGACAAGCAGTCGGCTGGGCAGCTTGATTATAAGTCGGCTGAGCGCTACGGCAAGTTCAAGGCGCGCAATATCCGGCTGTCGATGAAGGACGCGGCCAGTCGCAGTCAGCATGTGCTGGTGCGAGTTGAGGACGCGGCGGTTGGCGTTGGCGAAAGGATATTGTTTGAGGGGGTGAATATTGATCTGCGCGAGGGCGAGGCGGTGGAGCTGCGCGGCCGTAACGGCGCCGGCAAGACGACGCTGATTCGGATGTTGTTGGGGCAGCGGCGAGGTTCGGACTCCAGTCTCTCTGGCAAGTCGATGGTTTCGCGGACGGTGTTGCCGGACGCATTCGACTTGGAGGAGACGGCTGGAAGTCGAACCGCGGCAAGCGCTCCGCAGTCCTCCGCCAGAGCACACTCTTCGCTCAAATCTCCACCGGAGATTTTTCGCAAGCGTTCGGCTGAAACGTCCGCTACTCGCGAACGTTCCACAGTCTCTGGCGTAGAAGGTGTCGCACCTGCCGCTCCCATCCTTTACTCCGGCAACCTCTTCCTTGACCCGCAGGTGCGGGTGGGCGTGTATGAGCAAGAGATTGATGAGCGGTATTTGGCGGATCCGCTGCAGGCGTCGATTGAGAAGTTGTATCTCAGCCGCGACCTGCCGATTTCTGATACTAAGATTCGCCAACTACTGGCTGACTATTTGTTCACCGAAGCCGATCGGATGACGCCGCTGGCTCGCCTGTCGGGTGGCCAAAAAGCGCGCTTTCAGATTATCGCTATGCTAGCAAATGACCCGCAGCTGCTGATTTTGGATGAGCCGACCAACCATCTTGACCTGCCGAGCATCGAGGAGCTGGAGACGGCGCTGGCGAAATATTCTGGCGCTATCCTGTACGTTAGCCACGACAATTATTTCCGCCAAGAAATCGGCGGCGAGGTCGTGCAGATTGGCGCAGCATAAAAATCCCGCCACTGTTAGGCGGGATAATTACTCGTTCAAGTGTATATTCTAGTCAGCCAATAAGCCGTTCTTGCGCAGCAAGTCTTGCAGCTTTGGTCGGTCAAAGCCAAGCACTAGTTCCCCGTTAATGTCGGTGACTGGCACGCCTTGGAAATTGCCACCGTTTTTATTTAGCAATTCTTCCTTAGCGCTAGGATCGGCCTCGATATCCTTAGAAACAAAATCAATACCCAACTTTTTCAGCCATTCCATTTCCGTGTGGCAAAACGCACACCAGCTGGTGCTATATACAACAACTTTTGTGTCTTGGTGGTTGTTTGTCGTGTCTTCGCTCATATACTCCCCTGTTTAATAACAATCTCAATTATAGCATATTGGCTACGCTTATTAAGAATTCTTAGAAGTCAGGTGCCAGCCTTTGCACCATTCGCAGCGATATACGTCAATGGATAAATTTGAGTTGACTAGTTCTTGGGTGTCCGCGGCTTGGCGTGCTTTTACTTCTGTCGAGAAGTGTCGCTTTTTCTGACAATTAGCCAGACCAGTAATTGACATCAATGATGTTTTCTGTGATTTTTGACTATTTTTTGGATAATTTCGCCGAGGCATCTTGCAAAATAGTATAACAGATTGATATAGTGATAAGTAATCATGAAGGAAACTGATACTTCTGCTAGTAAAACAGACGACTTTAATGCGGCAACGCTTTTGACTAAGACGATGATTGGTACGACGTGGCGGATGTTTTTGCCGACAGTTGGTTTAACTTTGTTGGGATTGTGGCTGGATGATAGAACTGGACTAAGGCCTAAGTTGACGCTTATGGGGATTGTCATTGGCGTGATTGTTGCGGCTGTTCTGGTGTTTTTGCAAATTGCTAAGATTAAGCGACAGGAGTCGAATAAATGATTAATTACATAGCAAGTGCTGGTCCGCACATTTCGGTAAAAGTTGACGAAGTTTTTAATATAGCTGGCGTATCAATAACTAATTCTCATCTGGTTGGGATCTTAGGTTTGGTGGCGCTAGTATGGCTAATGTTCCGCACGCGAGTAGCAGTTTTAGGGAAAAAGAAGCATAATTTTGCAACCATGTTGGCCCAGTGGACTTTTGATGGACTATATAATACTGTTCATCAGGTTATTCCTGACGAGAAGTGGGCGCGTAAAGTAGCGCCGTTATGTATTACCCTGTTCTTCTTTATTGTCGCACAGTACTGGCTGGGACTTTTGCCGATTGTTGGTCCAATTACCATCGGCGAGCATCACACTCCCCTGTTCCGTGGCGGCGTAGCGGATCTTAATATGACATTTGGATTAGCAATTGTGACAATTGTCGCCGCACAAGTTTATGCCTTTAAATACTTAGGTTTTAAGGGGAATATGGGACGATATTTTGTTAATCCACTGCGCGACCCAATTATGGCGTTCGTTGGTATTTTGGAGTTGGTGGCAGAGTTTTCGCGAATGCTAGGTCTGAGTTTTCGCTTGTTTGGTAACGTTTTGGCTGGCGAAATTCTATTGGCTATCATTGCTTATATGACGCAATTTATGTCACCAGCTGCACTGCAGCCTTTCTATTTCTTCGAGTTATTTATCGGCGGCATTCAGGCATACATTTTCTTTATGTTGTCAACGGTGTTTATTTCCCTGGGGCTGGCTCACCACGATTCACACGAGCCACTTGATGATGTTCACTCCTCTGTTGAAGCTAAGAAATTAGTGACGGCAGAAAGTGATTAAATTAGTTAACAATTAATTAAAGGAGAATATTAAAAATGGAAGCATTATCATTTGCACTTACCTACGCAATCCCAGCTGCATTTGCGGCAATCGGCGCTGCAATCGTTGGCGCAGCTGCTATGAACGCCGCTGGTCGCAACCCAGAAAAAATCAACGACCTACGCACAATGATGATTTTGGGTATCTCTTTCATCGACGCGATTGCTATTATTGGTTTCGTCGCAGCAATCGTCGGCAAAGTTATGTAGTTTTCGGAGTAAATTGTGGAGAGAATATTAACACAATTTGCCAATTCTGGCGCGTCAGAGAAGGCTGATTTGCTGAGCTCGCTAGGGATTGATTGGACATTGCTAGCACTTCAGACAGTAGCGTTTCTGATTCTGCTTTTCGTGCTGCGTAAGTTTGTCTATCCGCCAATGATGGAGATGCTTGTTAAGCGCGAGAAAGACCTTAAGGCTGCGGACGCGGCGGCGAAATCAGCCAAAGAAAATGCTGATAGAGCCGAAGAGATGACTGCCGAGATGGTGCGAAAAGCCCGAGTTGAAGCTAGTAATATCGTAGCATCAGCTCGAGAAGAAGCAGCCGAGGTTGTTGAGGAAGCGGCTAAAAAAGCCACCGCCAAGTCGGAGGCCTTGATTAAAGAAGCTCATAATACAATTGCCCAGGAAGTTAAAAACGCTAAGAAAGAATTGCATAATTCAACTCTGGAATTGGTAGCTGAGGCGGCTGGCAAAGTCTTAAACGAGAAGATTAATTCTAAAAAGGATGCAAAGCTAATCTCGACCGCGCTAGAGGAGGCTGAATAGATGCGATTGGTGTCCAGGCGAAAGTTGGCAAAATACGCAGCTGAGCAGATTATGGCTGGCAATGATACGATTATGGAAGAAATTGCTAGTTTGTTGGTTCATGAAAAACGCCAGCGAGAGATTGAGTTGTTAGTGAGGGATGTCGAAGCAGAATTGGCTGAGCATGGTGAAATCGTGGCGTCAGTTGAAAGCGCAAGGAAGCTTGATGTTGATACAAAGCGAGAGATAGAAAAATATCTGATGTCTGCAGTGAGCGCCAATAATAATAAGTCGAAGGTGACGCTGAAGGAATCAATTGACCCAACGCTAATTGGTGGCTTCAAGCTACGAACGCCAACCGCAACGCTGGACGCGACGATTGCCAAGAAATTAAACGACTTGCGGGCGAAGAAAATCTAGGAGGAAAAATGAGCAAGATTGATGTGACAGAACTAGCCAAAAGCCTGCGGGAAAAAATCGCGCAGCTGGAGGCGACGGAAGGACTAGAGGACGCTGGTGTGGTCATCCGCGTCGGTGACGGCGTGGCATGGGTGCACGGCCTCAGTAAAGCTGGCTACAGCGAAGTGCTAGAAATTGAAACTGATGGCGGCACAGTGGAAGCCTTTGCGCTGAACTTGATGGAAGATGAAATCGGTGCGGTGATCCTCGGCGGCGAAGAAAAAGTCAAGGCTGGCGCCAGCGTTCGCCGCAAGGGTGCGGTGCTGGACGTGCCGGTTGGCGAGGAACTGCTCGGCCGCGTGGTTGACCCGCTCGGTCGGCCGCTCGATGGCGGACCAGCTATCAAGACGAAGCAGCGTGGGCTGATTGAACGGCCAGCCATCGGCGTGATGGGCCGCAAATCGGTGCATGAACCATTGATGACCGGTATCATGTCAATTGACGCCATGTTCCCAATCGGTCGCGGGCAGCGTGAGTTGATCATCGGTGATCGCCAGACCGGAAAGACCGCTATTGCCATCGACACCATGATCAACCAGGCACGGCAAAAGACCGGCGTAGTCAACGTTTACGTAGCGATTGGACAGAAATTATCAAAGATTGCCAGGTTGGTTGACCGCCTGAAAGAAGAAGGCGTGATGGAGCAAACCATCGTGGTGGCGACTAGTCCGTCGGACGCGGCTTCCCTGTTGTACCTGGCGCCATATGCTGGTACGGCCATGGGTGAATATTTCCGCGACAACGGTGGCCACGCGCTGATGATTTATGACGATTTGACCAAGCACGCCGTGGCTTACCGCCAGATGTCGCTCTTGCTCCGTCGTCCACCGGGACGAGAGGCGTATCCTGGTGATGTCTTCTACTTGCACTCTCGTCTGCTGGAGCGTTCAGCTAAGTTGTCGGACGAATTGGGCGCCGGTTCACTGACTGCCCTGCCGATCATCGAGACACAGGCTGGCGATATTTCGGCGTACATCCCGACCAACGTGATTTCCATCACCGACGGCCAGATTTTCCTGGAAACTGACTTGTTCTACCAAGGTATTCGCCCGGCGATTTCTGCCGGTCTATCAGTTTCCCGCGTAGGTGGTGCTGCCCAGACCAAGGCGGTTAAATCAGTTGGTGGTAACTTGAAGCTCGGCCTTTCACAGTTCCGTGAATTGGCATCGTTTGCTCAATTTGGCTCGGACCTGGATGATGCGACCAAGGCACAAATTGACCGTGGTCAACGTTTGACTGAGCTGCTCAAGCAGCCGCAGTACCAGCCGATGAGTGTCTGGGAACAATTTGTCAGTATCCATGCGGTGACCAGCGGTGCGTTTGACAGTGTGCCAGTCGCCAAGATCAAGGAAGCACAGGACACTCTGTTGACACAGCTTTGGAAGAATAACAAAGACGCAATGCGTGAACTAAACAAGGGTGACAAGCCGACTGACGAACAACTGAAGCTGATTGATGAGGCAACGCAGGCAGTGGCGAAAGGATTTGAGGAGTAATTCATGCCGAGTACTCGTGCGCTGAAAAATCGCATTCGCTCGGTGGATTCGACCAAGCAGATCACCAAGGCGATGCAATTGGTGGCGGCCAGCAAAATGCGCCGTTCGCAAGAGGCGGACAAGGCCTCGGCTCCTTACACTATGGCGGCCGAGGAGCTGCTGAGTTACTTGGCTAGTCAAGGTGCGACTGATAATCATCTGCTGTTCAAGCGCCGCAAAATTACCAAGCGCTTGATTATCGTCATCGCTAGTGATAAAGGCCTGGCTGGTGCATATAACACTAATGTCTTGAAGAAATATCTAGAGCTACTGAAGCGTGATGATGAGCGCGGTATTGAGAATCTGACCCTGACAATTGGACGTCGGGCTTCACAGTTTGCCTCGCGCTTGAAGGATACGAAGATTATCGGTAACTATGATGATTTACCAGATCAGCCGTCAGGGCTAACTTTTCACACCATTTTAAACACCGCGACTAGCATGTTTGAGAATGGCGAAGTTGACGCAGTAACACTGGTGTACACGCGATTTGTCAATAGTATGGTGCAGACGGCAGAGTTATCGCGCTTGTTGCCAGCTGGTACGAAGACGCTGATCGATCCGAGTGAAGTTTCTAACACAGTTTCTGATGCCAAGTATGAGCCGAGCATTCCAGAAGTGCTGGACGCCGTGGCGAATCGTTTAACGGGTGCGAGGTTATTGCAGGCGCTGCTGGACGCTCGTGCTTCAGAACACTCCATGCGGATGATGGCGATGAAAAATGCCACCGATAACGCTTCTGATTTGGTGGATGATCTAACCTTGGCGATGAACAAAGCTCGCCAAGGTGCGATCACTCAGGAGTTGGCAGAAATTTCCGGTGGCGTGGAGGCGATGGAACAATGATAAAGGAGAACAAGATGGCAAAAGATTTAGGAAAAATTATTCAAATCGTTGGCGTGGTGGTCGATGTGGAGTTTCCACGTGACGTTAAATTGCCGGCGATTTATGACGCGTTGCATGTTAAAAATGGCAAAGAGACGTTGGTTTTAGAAGTGGCGCAGCACCTCGACGAGCACACGGTGCGAACGATTGCCCTGTCGTCGACTGATGGCTTGGCTCGCGGTGCGGACGTGGTGGCGACTGGTGCACCGATTTCTGTGCCAGTGGGTGCTGAGACCCAGGGGCGCATGTTTAACGTGGTTGGTGAAGCGATTGACGAGAAACCGCAGCCAAAGGGCAAAACTGCACCAATTCACCGCCCTGCTCCAGAGCTTTCCGAGCAGTCGAACAAGACGGAGATTTTGGAAACTGGAATTAAAGTTGTTGACCTGATCGCACCACTGGCCAAGGGTGGTAAAGCGGGTCTGTTCGCCGGTGCTGGTGTCGGTAAAACCGTCTTGATCACCGAGCTGATCAACAATATCGCCAAGTTCCACTCTGGTAACTCGGTCTTTGCCGGTGTTGGTGAGCGTACTCGCGAAGGCAATGACTTGTACTACGAAATGGAAGATGCCGGCGTGCTGGACAAGACCTCGCTGGTGTTTGGTCAGATGAACGAGCCACCTGGAGCGCGTTTGCGCGTGGCATTATCAGGTCTGGCGATGGCTGAAGCCTTCCGTGACGAAGGTAAGGACGTGCTGCTGTTTATCGACAATATTTACCGCTACACCCAGGCTGGTGCTGAGGTATCAGCGTTGCTCGGTCGTTTGCCAAGTGCTGTGGGTTATCAGCCGAACTTGCAGCAAGAGATGGGTGCGCTGCAGGAGCGCATCACCTCGACGAAAAAGGGTTCGATCACCTCTGTTCAGGCGGTGTATGTGCCAGCTGACGACTTGACCGACCCAGCGCCAGCGACGACCTTCGCTCACCTGGACGCTACCATCGTGATGAACCGTGCTTTGACGGAAATTGGTATCTACCCGGCTGTCGATGTGCTGGATTCCAGCTCTAACTCGCTTGATCCAGAGATTGTTGGCGAGGAGCATTACCGCGTGGCACGCGAAGTTCAGCGAGTATTGCAGCAGTACAAAGAATTGCAGGATATCATCGCCATCCTCGGTATGGAAGAATTGTCGGACGACCAGAAGCAAATCGTCGCTCGGGCGCGTCGCATCCAGCGTTTCCTAGCCCAGCCATTCCACGTGGCTGAGAAGTTTACTGGTAACCCTGGCGTGTACGTCAAGTTGGAAGACACCATTCGCGACGCTGCCGACATCTTGGCTGGTAAATACGATGACAAGCCAGAAAACTGGTTCTACATGGTGCAAGGCACATTGAGCGACCAAGTAGCTCGTGACGCCGCCGAGCAATCCAAGCCAGCTGCCGACAAAAAATCCGCCGCCAAGTCAAGCGAAAAGAAAGCCAAATAGCCATGAAATTGTCATTGGTTACACTTGTTGGCACGAAGGTTGACGAAGAGGTTTATTCGCTGTCAATTCCAACCATTGACGGCGAAATATCCGTCTTCCCTAGTCATGAGCCGCTAGTGACGATTGCGCGGGACGGCGTCATTACTGTGCGCCGCCATAAAGAAGATCTGGATAGCCAATTAGAGTATTTCGCGATCTCCGGCGGCGTGGTGAAAATTGATTATTCATCGGTGCAAATCCTAGTGGACGAGGCTGACCATGGCGACGATATCATCGAGGCGGAAACGCAGGCGGCACTAGAGCGCGCCATCAAAGCCCGCGACGAAGCCGGCGACCAAGTCGAGCGCGAGAAAGCCAAACAGATCATCGACCGGCACATGGTAAGGTTGAAGGTGGCGGATCTTCATCGGCGCAAGCGACGGCGCTAGGATTGAAAGTACAATAATAAGACCTCCCGCCATCATGAGGTCTTATTTTGTAATTATGATTGCAATCTCTTGATATGGCGTCTACGATCTAGTAATCGGATAGAAATGATTTTATAGAACCCATTCCTTTCCTGTATAGCAAGGATCCTTCTTGTTCTGAGACAATTTCACAAAGAGGCCGTACGAAGAATTCTCTAAATTGGTAGCCCGTAATCCCTTGTCTTACGAGGTCTCTATAATAAATCTCCATAGTTCTGTAAACCACGTCACCTTCATCCAGACTTCGAACTGATCTTTGGTCATCTATTACTAGTGTGTCTTTGTGGCTACGTATATGTTTAGGGTCAAATGTTGCACATATTAATCCGTAAGCGCCCAGAATTTTGGTTATTTCTAGCAATCCGCTAAGACATTCTTTTGCTTTTTCGTCGTCTGCTTTTCTGCCACGTGTAATATCAAATTTATCATAATAACTAGCACTATCGGGTGCGGGACTCCAAACAACAATACTAGAACCCAGTACTCCTAGTGCTTTAATGACGCGCACTCGAGATTGTTCTGAATTAAGTTTTGTTACCTCTTGTGATCTCTCTCTTATCTTGTCTAGTTCATAAGGGTTAAGGTAAGGATCAGAAGAGAAGTCGACTGCTAACTGGTCACCGTTTGGCAATATTAGGATTCCAGGTGTTTTTGACTCGTCGTCTTTTATCGTTTGTGTGTCATTGCTGATTACTATTCTTGATTCTGGAGTTAATTCTTCAGGTGTTTTATGAAATAAAGTTATAGTATTATCCGTAGGAAGTTCTTCATAGTCGTTGCTCTCTGGCAGGTATATCGCTTCAGTAGGTAAATCTAACATGTATCATTTTATACCATAGTAACTATATATCTTCAAGTATCTGGCGAACTTCGTCTGTATTTGTGGTATGCATCAACTGTTCACGCAGTTCTTTGGCGCCGTCAAAGTCGCGGATGTAGATTTTGAAGAAGCGTTTGAGGGTTTCATAGGGGCGGCTGAGGGTTGGTTGGTAGCGGTCAAAGAGGTCGAGGTGGTAGTGTAGTAAGGCGATTAGTTCAGATTTGTGATGAATAGTTGAACCATCCTCTGCCTCGGAGTACTCTTTACGGGTGGCTTCGCCAGCCCGTGGCGTTCGGCTGACGGGGCTTGACGTGTCCACCGCAGCCCCCAATTTAGCGTACGTGTTGCCCATCTCTCGGGTATCGTCATAAAATAATCCGGGACCCGCTAAAGCCAGCCCAGATTTTTTCTGAGATACCGCTCGAGATGCTCGAAAACAAAACGGATCGCTAAATACTCCCCGCCCGATCATGATGCCGTTGAGGCCTGGGTGGGCTGCAAATAGTTCTTCGCCGTGGGCACGGTCGCGGATGTCGCCGTTGATGGTTAGTAGCGTCTGTGGGGCGATTTCATCACGCAGTTTAATGATATCGTCGATGAGCTCGTAATGCGCCGGGACTTTACTCATCTCCTTTTTGGTGCGCAGGTGGATGGTCAAATTAACTATGCCTTGCTGCAAAATAGTTGTCAGCCACTCTCGCCATTCGTCAACATACGTATAGCCTAACCTAGTTTTGACGCTGACTGGTAACCCGGCAGTTTTAGCGGCGGCGATGGCGGCAACTGCTATGTCGGGCTGGCGGATCAGTGCTGCGCCACCTGATTTGATGGCGGATTTGGCGGGACATCCCATATTGATATCAATTCCGTTAAAACCAAGTTCCGCGCAGTGCTTCGCGAAAGCTTCCATGTCCCCTGGCTCACCACCCCAGATTTGGGCGATCAGCGGATGTTCGTCGTCTGTTTTAATCAACCGTCCAGCGATAGCCTTATCGCCAGCATGCACCCAGCCGGTGGCATTGGCAAACTCGGTGAAGAACACGTCGGGTGCGCCTGCCTGTTTCACGACATGACGAAACACCACGTCAGTGACGGCTTCCATGGGCGCCAAGATGAAAAATGGCTGCGGTAAATCATTCCAAAATGATGTCATCTCTGTTATTTTATCACAAAAAGGAGAAAACCCCATCTCGTCATTGAGATGGGGTGTGGCGGGCTCAAGCGGTTCTGCTCGGAATCGTCCTCTGCGTTGAGGATGACTCTACGAGTGAATCTCGCGAACCCGAAAGTTGGAAAACATCAATACTTCCACGTGCCGGCTCACGTTGCTAGGCGTCGTTGTCTAGCGGGGAAATATTGATGAACCTGAACGCCGCTAGGCGCTTTCGGCGTTGTGTCCCAGGTTTTTCGATTGCCGGATGGCGGACATGGAGGGAGTCGAACCCCCTATCCAGCCTCTATCTAGAGATAGAGGGGTTTCCGATTTACATGTCCCTTGATTCTTTCCCGGATTACCGGCTGGGGAATCAGACCCAGGGGCAGGCTTAAGCCTTTTTGCCGCAGTTCGGGCAATGGAATTTCCATGACTTAAGCTTCGAGGGGTCCACGTAGAAAACGCTTCCACATTTACTACAGGTTTTCATTGTAGTGTACAGACCCGTGGGGGTGTTCTTTCCATAATATTTGAACACCGTCTCACCTCTTTCCTGAAAGAAAAGAGCCGACCTCCCAACTGTGCTCCTAGAGAGCACAACTTAGAAAAGTCAGCTCCACTAACAAAGCGTTTATTATAATAACACTAACTATAAAAAAATGCAACAATATACTAGAATATTTTTATATCTCCCCTGTCAGAAGGTCGTTTTCAAATTGTAGCATCCCCTTATAATCCGCCGAATAGCCAGAAACGTCTGGCAGATCTAGGGTGGTGATTTTTCGCCAAATAATCTCAATCAGTTGCGTAAATTCAGACAATTCTTCTCTGGAGAATGTGTCTTCCAAGCTAAGAATATCGCCGGTCTTCATGTCTGGCTCGACAAATTGTAGTCGCCCGCCAGTAAACGTGAAATTGCTATAATCGCGTGAATGCTCGACCAGCAGCTGATAGAACATCAACTGCTGACGATATTTATGAAGTTTGATTTTCTCGTAATCAGCCGAGCCTTTCCAAGAATGAGATGGTTTACCAGTTTTATAATCTGTTACAAATATAGTTTTATTCTGTTTATCAATGTCGACGACATCAAGTTTACCAGTTAATTTGGCTTCCCCTATAATTACGCCTTGATTAGAAAAGTCCAATTCCGCCAAATCCGTGTCATGAAAATCAGAGGCCTTGGTGTTTAAGAATGTGGTCAAAGCCGACTTCCCTTTATCCAAGTACAATTGAAAATCATCCGCAGGTAAGTGTTGGTCCTCTAGCGACTTTTGGAAAAACTGGAGGATTTGTTCAGTGCTTGGCAATTGGTGATCTGTGCTTAATAGATAATGTGCTTGTTGAAGACTGTTGTGAATCGCGGTTCCGTAAGATGCGGCGGAATTTTTGGCGGCTGGGAAATGCAGCAAATTGTTCAATAAGAAATTCTGTGGCCCGCCGCGCGAAACATCGAGGAAATTATTAAGATGCGTTACCGAGAGTTTGTAGGTTTCTAGGTTTGGAGCTAGTAAGTCTTTTAGCTCTGGAATAATCGGTGAAGTCAAGCGTTCCGACCAACTGGTCTTGGCAATTTCAATCTGTTCTGTTGGATTTTCGATGGCGGGAATAATAGTTGGCGTGTGATTAGTGAGGAAGCTGGCAATTATTGTGTCGCTGCCAGAATCGTTGGTCTGCGAGTAAGTCATCGTCAAGGTGTTTTTGGCGCGGGTCATCGCCACGAAGAACAGACGAAGTCGCTCGTCGTAGGTTGCTCCAGCTGGCTGAAGTTGGAGATTTGCGGGATAGCGGATTAGTCGACTGCGCGTACGAACCTTCTCTCCCCAAGCGCTGTCAATTGCCCCGACAACAAAGACGTGTGGGAATTCTAGCCCTTTGGACTTGTGGGCGGTCATTAGGTTAATGGCACCGCGGATTGAACTGGCGTACGGTCGGATTTGTGTTAGGCGGGTTTTGGTTGATATGTGAAGATCTATAAACTCCAGAAAATCTTCCAAGGTTGGATTTTTATCGGTAATTCGGTCACGGAGTTTTTGGCGTAGAGTGCGCAGACTCTCTAAGGTCGTTAAATATGTATCGGGGTTTTTCTCTAGCTTGTCTGGTGAAAAATAAAAGTTGGCGATAGAACTCGTCGAGGTATTGTAATCTTTATTGTCAACGGTTAATCCTAATAGATTATCCAACTGCTCTTCTAGTGGTAGATTTGGTACGTCCTTGGCACGGTCCAGTAGCCACTCGCCAAATTCCTTAAATGTGCTATTTGCCAGCATACTTTCCAGCCACAATTGTCTATTTTTATAAGCGTGAAGGCTTAATTTCCAGATGTCTGACGTTGAAAAACCGAATGCTGGATGAGCGATAATCTCTGGAAGGAGGCTATTGGCTAGGCTTAAATCATTTTGGTGAATTGCCACGATGACTCGCGCTAGCTTATCTAAAATCTGGATAATGTCTTGTTCTAAAATGTCGTCGTGTCGCTCGTAATTAACCGCGATATTTTCTCTATAAAGATACGGAAGTATCTCGATTAATTCTTTGTGATGGCGCGCAATGATCGTGATGTTTTCTGGTTTTTCGCCGCTTTTTATTAGCTCGGCAATTTGCTTAGCCACTCCCGCTCGCTCTTCGCTGGCAGAAGAAAATTCTTGGATTTCAACACGCGATCCTTGGCTGTCTGCGTGCGCTGTCAACTGCTTAGACAGTCCGTCAATGGTATTTTCTAGTCGATCTGAACCTTGGGTGATTACTTGTCGCGCTGACGTTAAAATATTTTCAGCCGAGCGATAGTTATCCGTTAGAACGATGATTTTTGGATTGTGATAATGTTGGCGGAAACGCTGGATATTACCTACGTCCGCACCCTGGAAGCTGAAAATCGCTTGATCATCATCACCGACGGCCATGATATTTGGATTGTCGTCGTTGTCGCTGGTTAAATTGAATAGCAATCGAAGCTGTGCTAAGTTGGTGTCCTGGAATTCATCGACCATGATGAATTGGAATTGCTCTTGGAGATTTGCACGCAATTCTGGGTGAGATTCGCAGGCTTGAATAACGGATAAAATCATGTCGTCGTAGTCAAATAACGAGCGCTCGGATAAAATATTTACGTATTTTTCGTAAACGTCGATTACGGCGGATAATTTTTCTGCGGCTGCCGAGTCTTTCAGGACAAATTCGCCATTGGCATTTTTTTCGCACCATTTATTTTTCCAAGCAGTCAGCGGCTTGGTGGAGTTGGTGTCAATTGCCTCCTGAGCAGCATGCGCGACGCTAAGCGCTAAGACGTTGGCGTACGGAGTGACGGAAGATGGTAAATTAGAATTTTCTTTTTCGGGATTTTTATCAATTGACTCGGCGATTCTTTCAGCCATTGGCGCAAATAATTCTATGGTTTTTTTAGATATTTTGGTGGCAAAAATCTGCTGAATGTCTGGCGCAATTTCATCTATAATGCGCTGATTATCCGCAATAATTGTCTTTAGTTCTGCTGGAGTTAAGCCGCTTTGCTTGAATTCGGAAATAACTCGAATTAGTTCTTTGATATAAACAAATTCCCCGCTATTTTTCACAGTTAATGGATTTCGCCAATCAAGATTTTCAAGAATTCCAGAGATAATTTGGTACTGTGTTAACTCGTCAACAGGCTGGGCGTCGGCGCCACGGAAAAAATATTCTCGATGTTGATTGATAATTTCTGTGCCAAAGCTATGAAATGTATGGATGGCAATTTTATATGCATCCTCGCCAATAATCTGACGAAGGCGTTGGCGCATGTTGGTGGCGCCACTTTCAGTAAAGGTCAAACATAAAATACTATTCGGTAAAGTATCGGTCTTCTTAAGTATTTGAGCGGTACGCATGCTTAGCAGCTCGGTTTTGCCTGTTCCTGGTCCAGCAATCACCAGAAGTGAGCCGTGGATATAATCAACAGCTTGGCGCTGATTATCATTTAACTTTGCGTAGCGAGTATTGAAATCCATAGTTTTATTTTACCATGTTGACTAGTTTTAATAGGGTGTGTAATATTAGGGTATCGTGCTAGTTCCTTGCGCGTTTCAGTTAGCTAAGGGACGCACAGTACCTTAGCGATTTCTATCCTGGAAGGAGAATCATGAGCAAGAGGATTATTTCCGTACTTGCCATCGTCATGCTCACCGCTGGGTCGCTATTCGTGACTCAGAGTAGCGCCAAGGCATATCCTGGCAACTGCTATTCGGAAGTGACGCCTGATCTCAGAGGGCACGCTAGCTGTCATTCCGGCACGGGGTATTACCGTGTTAGTGTCAGTTGCGCAGCAGTCTGGACGTTTGGATATGCCTTTGGGGTGTATAGCCCCTGGGTTGCCGTAGGGTCCAGGAATGACGAAGCCTGGGTATCGTGTCCTCCTGGAGCGTGGCTATGGAAGCCTGCTGGACAGGCTCACTATTACGCGTTCCTCGAGAGGAGAAATCCCTGAGATGAGCCTCAGAGTCGCTCTTTGGAGCGACTCTGAGGCTAAGATTTATAATATTTTTTAAGGAGGGCGTAAATGAAAAACTTAAAAAAGATAAGATTTAGTCATATATATATGTTTGTGCTGACGATTGCGTTGATTTTTCTGAGTTATCAAGTCTACTGGCTGAACGAAAAAGGATATCGAAGATCAGTCCAGTCTTCCATCGATTATCTTGAAAACGCCCAAAGCATTAAGCGACTTGAGTTTTGTGTTAATCATGCCATTAAAGATTGTACTGAAGAAAATGTCGCTGCCTGGAATGAAAAACATCCAGAAGACGCGTTTAAGGGTAAAAGCCACTTGGATATTTCCCGTCAAGCAGTTGAATCGGTCAGACAAGTTGGTTATTAGATTTCACATCTTTGCCATCTCGCGCACCTCATAAAAAAATGGTAAAATATTATCTATGAATAAGGCGACGTACGACGAGCTGGCGCTGGAGCGAATTGCTAAGGAAAAATTTGGTTTTCCAATTGATGTTCAATCGATAATTTTGTGGCACGCTGATGTTAGTCGCACTGCTAAGGCGTCGGTTTTTTTGACGAATAAAAAGCAGCTGATGATGTACCTGGAAGCGACCTCGCCGTTAATCTTATCTGATGTTAAAAAGATAATTTCACGAATGGGTATGCGAGCGGAGCTATTTTTACCGCCGAAGGGGCAGCCGCGATATTTTACGGATATTGGTAAGCAAAAATTTCGTGAGGTTTTTCCTGGGCGCAAGCATGTAACTGATGAAGATTTGCACTTTTATAAAACTTTGGCGCCATATAATCCTGCTCTGGTGCTTATTTCTGAAGTAAAAAATGGTGAAATATATCAATTTGATTCTGATGCATATGGCAATTGGAGGGTGGGTGCACGCTTCCGCTACAGAAGGATACAGACAAGCTAATGCGTGACTATCTGGATATTATTAAACGAAATTTGCTTTCTCCTATTGTCGTGGTTGTTTTTTTGCTTGCTGGTGCGCTGGTGTATGTGCGTGAGTATCGCGATGCTTGGTTTATTTCTGTGGTGATTGTCGTAAACTCGACAATTGGTATTGTCCAAGAACTTAGAGCTAAGCGAGTTTTGCGTCAATTAGAGCTGATGAGCGCACCGAAGGCTCGATTGTTGAGAGATGGAAACGTAGTTGAAGTGGACTATGATGATCTGAAGATTGACGATGAAATTCTTATTCAGGCCGGTGATGAGCTGCCGGCTGATGCGAAAGTTATTGAGTCAAAAGGCCTGGAATTGAATGAGAGTATGTTGACCGGAGAGTCGGCTTCGATTGAAAAGAAGAATGGCGATGTTGTATTGGCGGCGACAACTGTTTTGGCTGGTGAAGGTATGGCGCGAGTAATTGCTGTTGGCGACGACACGAAGGCTGGCGCTATTAGCCAAGTTCTGAAGCACTATAAGCCAGAATTAACACCTCTACAGCTAGCGATTTGGCGAGCAATATATTTCTTGACATATGGCGCAATTATCTTATCTCTGTTAATTGCTATAGTCTATTATTTCTCCGGTGATAATGTAGTTATTATTTTAAAGACAATTACTTCAGCGGCGGTTACGGTTGTGCCAGAGGGTTTGTTATTGGCAAGCTCATTACTGCTGGCGTTTGGCTCATTACGGCTAGCTCAAGCAAAAGTCTTGCCACAGAAGTTGTCGGCAATTGAAGCGATGGCGCTGCTGAATTTGCTGGCGGTGGATAAGACTGGCACTCTGACCAGCGATGAAGTGTCGCTGGAAAAGGTAGCGTCGTTTGGAGATGATTTTTCGAGCTCGGATGTGGCTAGCTTTGCGGCTTTGATTGCCCATGAAACTAGTGGCGGGAATATTACTGGCCGTGCTATTCTAGCAGAAGCTACCCCGCCAAAGGATACGGAAATAGTTGATGTTATGGCGTTTTCGTCTGCGCGTAAAATGGCGGGCGTGAGAGCTAGGGTCAACGGTACGGTGCGAACCTTAATAATGGGTGCGCCGGAGTTTGTGTCGAAGTTGGCGCCTATTGATAAGGAGACTCGAAAGAAATTGAATGATTGGGCGGATAAAGGTCTGCGCGTATTGATGATGGCGGAATTTGCGGACGAAAAAACCAAAATAAAAGATTTAAAAGAGGGCTCTGGTATGGCTATTGGCGCGGTTATTTTACGTAATTCCCTGCGTCATGGTGTAGTTGAGACGGTAGATTTTTTGCAGCGCCAAGGTGTAACTATCCGAGTAATTTCTGGTGACAATCCGCGCACGGTTCAATATATCGCACGTGAAGCTGGCATTAAGCATCCAGAAAAAGTGATTTTAGGGGCTGATTTGGCGAAGCTAAGTGATAACGAATTTAATGAAGCCGCTGACACTTATACAATTTTTGCCCGTGTTCTACCCGATCAGAAAGAGCGTTTGATTGCCAGGTTTCAACAATCAGGCAAATTTACTGGCATGGTCGGCGATGGTGTTAATGACGCGCTGGCTCTGAAAAAGGCAGACCTCGGCGTGGCTATGTACGCTGGCGCCCCAGCCTCACGGCGGGTTTCTGATATTATTTTGCTTAACAATTCCTTCACTTCTCTACCTATGGGAATGAAGCTGGGCAATCAAATTATGCAGGCGATTGAAGTAATTGCTATCCTCTTTTTCCATAAAATTATTTACGGCGTGACACTTCTTCTTACGACAATTCTGATCAATATGAACTATCCGTATTCACCGCGACATATTACGTTTATGAATATTTTTCTGGTGACTATGCCGACGCTTATGTGGACGCTTTTTCCTCCCATGCCGAAACATCGCATAAATCCTAAGCGTTTTTGGCGTGATACATTGCTGGCGGTATTGCCGATTGCACTACTAACTGGCTTAACGGTAGCCTTTACCTATTGGATTATGTCCGTAGTCTTCCCTGGTCACGCCGCTGAAGTTGCAACTATGACGGTGTTGACGGCAACGTTCTTTGGTGTATATTTGGTATTTTTGGTTGGAATTATGCTGGATGTCACTATCGATAAAGCCGCCAAGCGCGCCCGACTATTATACTTATTGTCGGTGGTTGTTGTGGCGGCAGGTAGCTTCGGCTTTGGTTTCTTGAGAGATTTCTTCGACTTTACGGTGCCTAATTTATTTATCATGTGGCCAGCGATTGGCGTGATTATTCTCGCGACGCTGACTCAACTATTTATCGCTCGACGTGTCGGACGAAGAATTTCCACTTCTGTCGGGTAAACTATTTAATATAGCTTCTAGAGCCAAGTCTCTGACTGTCACTTCTCCTGGTACCTCTGGATTTTCAATTTCTGGATTTATACATCCCGAACGTTCTCTTGTGGTTGGATTATCATAAAGCATGTTATTAATATACCAAATATTTTACATTTTGTCAATGCTATGTATTCTTATTTACTTTTTATCAAGTACCACCAAATGCTCAATATGCGGCGTCCTCGGGAAGAAATTGTAGCCTTGATGATGTGTGATTTCGTATTTTTCCTGAAGTAGACTGACGTCTCGGGCTTGGGTGACGGGGTTGCAGCTGAGGTAAATAATTCGTGGTGGCGTAGTTTCCAGTAGTCTCCGAACGACATCTGCGTGCAGCCCGGCGCGTGGTGGATCGACGATGACGATTTGTTCGCCCGTTATATATTCCAGAGATTTTTCACTTGGCGCTAAAATCGCCTTGGCGTTTGCTCGGTTTAATTTGGTGATGTTTCTTTGCATTTCCGCGACGGCGTGTTCGTTAATTTCGACTAGTGTAATATCATCGCCGCCAATTGTCAGCCCGATTGTGCCAACTCCAGAGTAAAGGTCGAGGGTTGGTAAATTATTCTCATGGTCTATCCAGTCGCGCATGTCGCTTAGGGCTTTCTCGTAAACTGGAATATTAACTTGGAAAAATCCTTCACAGGCATAATTAAATGTGACGCCCAAAATTGTGTCGGTTAGTGTTGTGCCACCAAATTTATTCAGACGCTCAGTGACTCGGCTGGCTGGGCTTTTCGGGTCGGAATAGATTATCTCGCTGCCTTTGGCTGACAGTTGGGTTGCCTCTTCTTTGGAAATGAGGTCTGCGAGTCGGTCTTTTATGTATAATTGCCAGACGGCGTTTCCTTGTTGGTCTGTGCGGATCAAGAGGGTTTTTAATTGTCGGGCGGTAACAGGTTTGGTTCGCAGGAGGTTGCGAATTTCAATTGCCAATTTGTTGATATTTGGATGAGCCAGACTAGTCCCTTCGACAACGACTTTACCCTTGCTACCTCGCTTGAAAAATGCCAAATCTAAAGTTTCTCTCGTGCCGTTATCTGTCTTATCGCCAAACCAGCTAAACTCGACCTTATTGCGATAGTTAAATTCTACGCCGTCAGTAAATACGTCAATTTTCTCTGGTAACATAACGCCATGAAGTCGGAAAGCTTCTTCGATTAAATTCGCTTTATATGTCTGTTCGCTGGAGAGCGGCATGATTTGCCAAGGGCTAGTACTGAGATAGCTATTCTCATCTCGCGGCATAATTCGCTCTGGACTTTTTTCAAGAACTTCTGTCACCACGCCTTCGACGAAGTGCGATTTTTTCTTAGTTATACGAATTTTCACCAATTCGCCTGGTAGCCCGCCCCAAACGAACGCCTTGCGCCCATCATTCATAGCACCAAGCGCCTGGCCGCCACCAACGATTTTCTCTAGTCTTAAAGTCTCAAAAATTTGTTTTCCCATTAGAGTGTATTATACCAGGACTTGTGGATTTTTTCTGGCCAGCGTGTTATAATCATCATGGTCCTGGCTATATTGGGACGTCGCCAAGTGGTAAGGCACTGGGTTTTGGTCCCAGCATTCGCAGGTTCGAATCCTGCCGTCCCAGCCAAGAATTTTTGCACCTAAGGGGTGTTTTTTATTTGTCATGTATCAATTCGCGTTATGTTTGCCAGGGCTTTATTGTAATACACAACATCGTCGCCTTCCTCTGGTGTTCGCGCTGTAAATCCTAGCTTCTCCCAGAATTTTTTAGCCCCATCATTGCTATTGAATACTAGCAATGCAACCTTATTAATGCCTTCTTCGCTTAAGGCCTTTAGTGCTGATTCGGCCAATTTTCGGCCAATTCCCTGTCTCTTATATTGCTCGGCGACCGCGGTATGATAAATATAGCCGCGCCTACCGTCGTGACCGGCTATAATCGCTCCGGCGATCTCTCTTTCTTCTGTTGCTACAAAACATGTTGTCGGGTTGCGGTCTAAGAATCTGCCAATTCCCTCTTCTGAATCATCCAGGTTATTTAGGCCCATGCCTGCGCTTGATGTCCAAAGTTCATAGACTCCAGGATAGTCGGTAATTGTCATTGGTCTGATTTCCATAATTGTCCTCCTCCTGAGGGAATATTATAACACTCTGTCAGTTAATTTTTGTCTGGTCCACCACTTATGAATCTCACTGGTGGCAATTGGAATAATTAGCGAAGCTAGACCAATGGTAGTCATGTGGTGTGTGGCGACTTTGTGGATGTGTAGTAGTTCACCGAGCGGCCCAAACAGTACCAGGGCTTGCAAAATTAACGACATTGCTATTCCAATGTAAAAGCTACGATTCATCACTTTTAGGCGTGTAAAGACAGAATCTTCATCACTCCGGGCGTTAAAAGCATTTGCCCATTGGCTAACTACCAGAGATATAAACGCCAACGTTTGCGCGTAATCATGACCGTAATGCTTTTCGAAGAACACATATGTAATTAGTGCAATTGCTGCCATTGTGCCGGCAGCTACAGCCATTCGCCAAATCATAATCTTATCTAAAATTGGTGTGCCAGGACTTCTGGGTGGTTGTTTCATGACATTTTTCTCAGCTGGCTCCAGACCAAGCGGAATCACCATTGACGTGTCAGTCACCAAATTTACCCATAAAATTTGCACTGGTTCCAGCGGCGTTTTAATGCCAATCAGCAGCGCGCCGATCATTGTAATCAGCTCGCCTGTATTGGTAGATAAAAGATAAAATAACATCCGCTTGACATTGGCGATAATTGTCCGGCCTTCTCGCATGGCGTCGATAATTGTTTTGAAATTGTTGTCTAGCAGGATTATTGCTCCGGCGTCTTTTGCGATGTGTGACCCTGAGCCCATAGCAATCCCAACATCAGCACCAGACAGCGCTGGTACATCGTTAACACCATCTCCAGTCATGGCGGTAATATTGTGACGCTTTAATATGGTTAAAATCCGGTATTTTTGTTCTGGAATAACGCGCGAAAACACTTTTGTCCGTTCGATTATTGCGTCCAATTGGTCGTCAGTCATCTTCGACATTTCTCGGCAATCAAAAACCTCTTCTCTGCCTTCAATCATACCAAGTTGTTTGCCAATTTGATATGCCGTTTCGAAGTGGTCGCCAGTGATCATGCGTACCGAAACGCCTGCTGAAATTGCTGATTTTATAGCACGAGAAGCCTCTGGTCGCAAGACGTCGGCTACCGCCACAAGCCCTTTAAATTGCAATTTCTGACGCGATATTTTAGAGAAGTCAGTCGGAATTTCTGCATCGTCGCTGATTGCCAGACCAACTACACGGTATCCCTTTGAGGTTAATTCGGTAATTGCTTGCTTGGCGCGTTTGGATTCTGTGGCTGGTAATTTGCAGCGCTTGATAATTTCTTCTGGGGCGCCCTTGTAATATATTTTATAGCTCGCTCCATTATGCCAAACGGCAGCTGACATCGAGAAGTCTTGATTAAATGGCAATTCTGCTGCTGGTAGCCCGCGGACGCCAGTACCATTTTTTCGAGCAAAATTGTCCAGTGCTATATCTAGCGGGTCGTGACTTTTGCTGTCGCCGCGATTAACAAAATACGCTATGGTTTTTGATAGATTATTACGCTTCTCTGGAGTCCAGATATCCTGGACAGTCAATAAATTTTTCGTTAGCGTGCCGGTTTTATCTGTAGCGATAGTGTTAATTACGCCAATGGTCTCAATTGCCCTCATTTGATGGACTAGCGCCTTTTTCTTGGCCATTCGGCGCATTCCCAGCACTAAAACTACGGAAATTGCAATTGGCAGACTTTCTGGCACGGCGCTTACGGATAGCGCAATCACAAAGCGTAAGCTGTCTAAAACATCCATGCCGCGCAGCAGGCTTAAACAAAACGCCACAGTCGCCACTGCACTAACGACAGCGATAATTTTGGTAATTAATTTATCGATTTTCTGCTGGACTGGACTTTTGGCGATTTCTTTTTTTGACAGTGCGGCCAGATTACCAAACTCTGTTTGATTGCCAGTTGCTGTGACGACACCTGCTCCAGTGCCAGATACTATGAACGAACCTTGAAATAGCATATTGGTGCGCTCGTAAATCTGCTGCTCACCCTCTAATTTATCACTATTTTTGCCAATTGGGATTGATTCGCCTGTCAGCTGAGACTCATTGATACGGAGGTTTGTGGCTTTAATTAGCCTAATGTCAGCTGGTACTTTTTCGCCTTCGGAAAGATTGACGATATCACCGGGGACAAGCTTTGCGCTGTCAATAGAAATAATTTTTCCCGCTCTTAAAACGTCAACTTTTTGCGCATCATGGCGCGACAAGCTCCTGAGTACTCGGTCGGTTGAGAAGCGCTGGACGTAAAAAATTACAGCAGAAATTATTAAGATGATTAGGATAATGACGGCATCAATTATTTCGCCATGAATGAGACTGACTATTGTAGCCAAAATCAGTACTAGTGAAAAAATATCCATAAATGGTTCAATGATTTTTCGCCAAAGTGGTTCGGATTGGAGTTTAATAACGTTTTCTCCAAATTTTTTCTGGCGCTTTTTTACTTCACTCATCGCCAGTCCCTCTCGTCGCGAGCCTAATTTTTTCAATGTTTCATCAATTGATAAATTATAAAAAAGCATAAGCTTATTATATGAAAAAAAGCCCTCACCCGCCAGTGAGGACTAAACTGTTGTGGTGGACAATCCAAGTTAGCGAATATTAACTACCTGTAGTTGCCTGGTGGCTAAGCCGTTTTTCCAGGAAACGGTTTCGGACTTTTTATGGTTAAGCAGGCTCTTCCCTAATGGACTATCCACAGAAATCCTGCCGTCTAGTGGATTAGCTTCCAAGCTATTGACTAGTGTGTAGCGGAATATTTTTCCCTGTTGATCCATTAAATCCACCACTGAGCCAATAGCGATTCTCAGACGATCCCGTTTTCGCGGTAGAGGCTTAGCATGGCGTAAAATATCCTTCTTCGTGAAAATTTTTGATTGAATATTTTCTAGTTGTGTAATGACGTCGTTACGATGGAGCTTGTCGTCGCGGGACTTGGCGCGTCCTATTTCCTTTAGCTCGGCGATCAGCGACTTCTCTTCCATCTCCAAACGCGAGATTTCCTTATGCAGTTCCTTAAATCCTTTTTTACTTAAAAATGTTGTACTCATACTTCCCCTTTCAGACTGGCAATCCAACCAATCAATAATCCCATTACAACATCCAATTCTGAAAATTAGCTGAAAATTTAAATAATAGGTAAAGAAATTGTAAAAATGGTTGAGGTTTTAGCGGTGCTTACGGATATTTGACCGCCTAAAGCCTTGGCTAATTGTTCGGCTAGTGGTAGTCCTAAGCCGTAGCCTTTTGTTTGTTGATTGCCGCGAAAAAATTGCTCGAACACGTGCGGCAGATTCTGCTGGGAAATTGCGCCGTCGTTAGTAAAATGCACGGTGATATTCTGTTTCGATGGCAGTACCTGGATTTTTACCGGCGAATTCTTCGGGCTGTGTTTTAATGCATTGTCAAGTAAAATCGCGCACAGCTCCCGCGTTGCGGCTTGGTGAAGAGAGATATTTGTGTGTTCCGGGCAATTCATTTCCGTGCGGGTTTCGGCTTTTCGTTCGCGGATGAGATTGGATATCAATTCTGCCAAGTCGAAGCTTTTATCTTCCAGCGCCAGCCTGTTCTCTGTTCGCGACAATTCTAAAAGCATGGCGGTCAGCTCGGTCAATTTGTTAATTTCCTCCAAATTGCTTTCCAGCGTTTCCGTTAGTTCCGCCCGCGGCGTTTTCGGGTTTTTCAGCGCCAGTTCGGTCTCTGCTTTCATAATTGCCAGCGGCGTGCGCAGTTGATGACTGGCGTTGGAGACAAACCGCGACTGGGCTTTATGCGCCGCCTCAATCGGCCGCAGCGTAATCCTGGCCAATAAATACGAGCAAGCGCCGCCCGCCAGCAGCACGATGAGATTGATATAGCCCAAGCTAATCAGCAGATTGCGCGTCGAAATATCCATCCGTTCCGACAAATCAATGCTAGGAAAATCGTTGCCGCGCTGAATGATAATTTTATGGATTTGCGCGTCAACTTCCGAGCGCGCCACTTGAAAAATAATACTGCTAAACAGCAGGCTGACGATCATTAAAATCAGTAAATACCAGCCCGCCAATTTAATAGTTGCCGAGGTAAAAATTTTCATGCTTCAATCCGGTAACCGAAGCCGCGGACGGTTTTTATCAATTGTTTTTTGAACGGCTTATCGATTTTTTGGCGCAAGTTTTTTATGTACGCCTCGACATTATTCGGTAAAATATCGGCATCAAAATCCCAAACATGGTCGATTAGCATTTCCTTGCTGAGAATTTGGTTCGGGTGCTGCATCAAATATTCCAGCAACGCGTATTCTTTACTAGTCAAGTCGATAGTTTTTCCGGCGCGCATCACGGTTTGCTGCTGCTTATCAATCGTCAAATCGGCAATTTTCAGAACATCCGGCCGCTGAATTGGCGGCCGGCGCAGTAAGGCTCGGACTCGCGCCAGCAGCTCGTCAATAGCGAACGGCTTAACCAAGTAATCATCCGCGCCCGCGTCCAGCCCGAAGGTTTTATCCTCGGTGGCACCCAGGGCTGTGAGAAATAAAATCGGCATGCTTTTACCGTTTTTCCGCAGTTTTTTAACAATTTCCACACCCTCCATACCCGGCAGCATCCGGTCAACGATTAGTAAATCGTACGGCTGGCTGTCCGCCAAATTAAAGCCCTCTTCGCCGTCATTAGAGATATCAACGGCGTATTTTTCGCGCTTGAGAGATTCGGAAATCACCCTTGCTATTTTTCGTTCATCCTCGATGACTAATAGTCTCATACTGTATCTATTATACCCTTTTTACGTTTGTTAGGGATAGTGCTATAATTTTATTCAAAAGAAAAGGAGGTATATGTCCGGTAATAAAAAAATTGTTGAGATTCGTCATTTTAAGATGAAGTTTGGCGATAAAACAGTTATTAAAGATTTGAGCTTTGATGTTTTTCAGGGTGAAGTGTTTGGTTTTCTCGGTAGTAATGGCTCAGGAAAAACCACGACTCTTCGAGCTTTGTTGGGACTATATGAGCCAGCGGCTGGTGACCTACTAATTAATGGCAAGCCGTATGCCGTGGAGAATCAGCTGAGCCTCGGTTACCTACCAGAAGAGCGCGGGCTGTATAAAAAGGAAAAAGTGCTGGACGTGATGATTTATTTTGGTCAATTGAAAGGTCTAAATCGTAATGAAGCTAAAAAATTCTCTTTGAAATTTTTAGAGCGCGTTGGCTTAAGCGACAAAGCAAATATGCGATTAGATAAATTATCAGGTGGGCAACAGCAAAAAATTCAGCTGGGTGTAACAATTATGGGCGACCCAGAATTGCTGATTATGGATGAGCCGACCAAGGGTTTTGACCCGGTGAATCGTCGGTTGCTGATGAATATCATTGAAGAGCAGCGAAAAGCTGGCACGACGATTATTTACGTCACGCATCAAATGGAAGAGGTTGAGCAATTGTGTGATCGACTGATTTTATTAAAGGAAGGTCAAGCAGCGGCGTACGGCACGCTGGCAGAGGTGAAAAAGCAGTTCGGTGGTGCTTCAATGGACGATATTTTTGTCAAAGTGTATGGCGGCGAAGATAAGGAGTTAGGTGATGAGTAGAATGCATAATTTAGGTACAGTCTTCAAATTTGAGACGATCCGAGCTTTGAAAAAGCCAACTTTTTGGCTGATGGCATTGGGTTTCCCTCTGATGATAGCGGTGCTTTACGGCATCATGTTTTGGTCACAGAGTACGACAATTCAGGCATCAAAAGAATTGGACAAGCAAGAATTCTCATTAGAAATTACCGACGATTCAAAGTTAATATCTTCAGAGCTACTCGCAGCAGTTAAGGCTAAGCCAGCTCAATCAAAAGAATCTGGCATTAATGACGTAAAAAATAACAAAGTAGATGCTTATATTTATTTTCCAAAAGACATAAGCCAGCAAAAAGTTGAAGTTTACGGTAAAGATGTCGGTCTGTTCCAGAACGGTAAATATGGCGCAGTGGCGCAGAGCCTGCTGAGTAAATCGGTAACTAATAACATTAGTCCAGCAGAAGTCACTATTCTTCAAAACAAAGTCCAATTATCGTCAACTACTTATCTTGATGGTAAGGAGCATGGCGGCATTAATGAAATGATAGCGCCAGGACTATTTCTAGTGATTTTGTTCATGCTGATTAGCTTCTTTGGCAATCAAATGCTAACCAGTACTACTGAAGAAAAAGAAAATCGCACAGTAGAGATGTTGCTGACGACGGTTAAAACTGACACATTAATTACAGGAAAAATATTATCACTGATGGTGCTGGCCTTGATTCAGATATCGATAGTTGTTTTGCCTGTCGTGGCGGGATACCTGGCGTTTGGGTCAAAGCTACAATTGCCGAATATGGATTTGAGCGTACTTGTATTTGATCCTGTGAGGATTAGCTTGGCGATAGTAATTTTCTCAGCCAGCTTCATGCTGTTTACGGGCATGCTGGTGACTTTGGGCGCAATGATGCCGACCGCTAAGGAAGCGAGCCAATGGTTTGGCTTGGTGATGATGTTATTTGTTGGACCACTTTATGGCATTACAGTTTTTGTGTCGTTCCCTGACTCGTTCTTTGTTAAGTTCCTATCGCTATTTCCGTTTACTGCGCCAATTCCGTTATTGTTAAGAAATGCAGTCGGCAATTTGCCAGTCTGGGAAGCATTGCTGGGCGCGACAATTTTGGTCGTTACGGCAGTGTTTGTCATGTGGCTATCGGTGCGCGTTTTCCGCTACGGTGCTATGTCGTATGATAATAAACTATCCCTATCAACATTGCGGATGAAAAGGAAAGCTGGTAAGGTTTAAATATGAAAGTACGTATTGAAATAGACACAAAAACGTTCGTGCGGTTTTGGCTAGTAGTAATGGGTTTTGGCCTGGCTGGCCTAGCAATTTACTCCGCAAAGGATGCGCTTATCTTGTTGGGGATTTCCTTATTCTTAGCGCTAGCCTTGAATCGACCAGTAGCAGCTATTGCTAAAAAACTACCAGGTAAAAGTCGATTGGGCGGCACAGCGCTGGCTTATACGACGTTAGTCCTTTTATTGGGCTGTGTGGCGTGGTTTGTGGTGCCGCCAATCGTCCAGCAATCCGCCAAATTTGTTGAAAGTGTACCGAGCTTGATTGACCAAACTGGCTCACAGTGGCATGGATTTAATGAGTTAATTGATAAAAACGGTTTACGTCCGCAGGTTGACGCGACGTTAAATAACCTGAAGCAACAGGCTTCGTCTTGGGCTGCTAGTGCTGGTACTAGCTTGATCTCAAGCGTAGGTTCATTGGCAGCATTTCTGGGGTCATTATTCTTGGTGCTAGTCCTGTCATTCTTGATGCTACTGGAGGGACCGATGTGGATGAAACGGCTATGGGGTCTTTATAACGACCAGGAAAAAATGGAGCGACATAAAAGACTGGTTGGGCGCATGTATAACGTAGTCACGGGATATGTCTCTGGCCAATTAACAGTTTCTGGAATTGATGCGATACTGTCGGGATTTGTGGTGTTCGTGCTCAGTCTGGCATTTCCGGCTATTGATTCAAACTTGGCGATGTTGACCGTCATGGTTACCTTCGTGTTGACGCTTATCCCAATGTTTGGCGCAACATTGGCTGGGTTGCTAATTGCGCTACTGCTGTTCTTCAACAACGTCACTGCTGGTGTGATCTATGCCATATATTTCATCGTCTATCAGCAGATTGAGAACAATTTCATCGCACCGTCAATTCAGTCAAAGAAATTAGAACTATCGGCGCTGATGGTGTTGTCGTCAGTGACAATCGGTCTCTATGTTGGCGGGCTTTTGGGAAGCTTGATTGCCATTCCGACGGCTGGCGTAGTTAGGGTGTTGCTGGAGAATTATTTGGAACAGGCTCGACTAAATCGTATTGAGAGTGAAAAACCGCTGAATAAATTAATGAAGAAATTGAAAAACGAAAGTTAATTAAATCCAGAATGAAAGTATAGCCCGTTGGATTCAGCGGGCTATTTCCATGCCCAAATGCTGCCGCTTGGCGTATCGCGAATGGTGATGTCAGCGACCAACAGCTCGTCGCGAATGCGGTCAGACTCTTGCCAATCTTTTTCAGCACGGGCGTTGCGGCGTTGGATGATCAGTCTCTTCAAGTCGTCGGTAATATCAGGGGTCGATTCCGCCAAGTCTAGGCCCAAAACCTCGTCAATAATCTCAATCAATTGCGACAAACCACCGCGATGGATTTTTTCTAACGGCGCGTGATCTAGTAGTGAAAACGCCTCATCAATCAGCGCCAACGCCCCTGGCGTATCCAAGTTATCATTCAACTTTTCAACCAGCGCCTGCCGCGCCGCCAGCAGCGACACCGTACCCTCCTGCTCATCTTTCTCGTCATCATCATCCAGCGTGTCGTGCGTCTGGTGTCGCAGAGCCGCATAGCCGCGCCAATGATCCAACCGCGCCTGGGCTGCTTCCAAAATCTCCCAGGTAAAATTCCCCTCGGTTTGGTAATGCTTGCTGAGGATTGCCAGCTTAAAGGCCATCGGACTGAATCCGCGCGCCGTGATGTCGCTGAGGGTGATGATATTACCCAGCGACTTACTCATCTTTCGGCCGTCGACCTTGATGTGGTTATTGTGCAGCCAAATTTGAGAAAATTGTTTTCCAGTCAGGCTCTCGCTTTGGGCAATCTCGTTGGTGTGATGTACTGGAATGTGGTCAATGCCGCCGGTGTGAATGTCTATTTGGTCGCCCAAAGTTTCACGAGCAATTGTACTACACTCCAAATGCCAGCCCGGAAAGCCAACGCCCCACGGGCTGTCCCATTCCATGTCGCGCTTGGTGTTGGTCGGTGAAAATTTCCAGACGGCGAAGTCGGTGATGTTGCGCTTACCTGCCACGCTGACTCGCGCGCCCGCTTCTAGGCCCGCCACGTCTAGCCGCGCTAATTTACCATAATCTGCTAGCCGCGACGTATCAAAATACATGCCATCGCCATCAATCTTGTATAACAATCCCTTCTCGTCTAGTCCGCGGGCAAAGTCGATTTGCTGCTGGATGTAGTCCGTTGCCCGCACCAAATGGTCGGGCTGCACTAATTTCAACACCTCGTAGGCTTCGTGCTCGGCGATGGCGATGTACTGCTTGGCCACGTCCCAAGCGGTTTTACCCTCGCGGCGCGCCCCCTTCTCCATCTTATCCTCACCACCATCATCATCGCTAGTCAAATGCCCAACGTCGGTGATATTTTGCGTGCGAATCACTGGAATATCTTGCCAGCGCAGTAACCGCACCAATACATCCCAATAGATATAGCCGACCCAGTTGCCAATGTGCGGCTGCGAATACACAGTCAGCCCGCAGGTGTACATGCGAACCGTCTGCCTGTCGAGCGGCATCAGTTTGTCTTTGTGGCGAGTAAGAGTGTTGTAGAGCTGTATCATCAACTCTATTGTACGGTACGCGGGTTGGTTTTTCAAAATTGATATAAAAATAACCCCGGATGGGTCTTGATAACAATTTCAGGGAATAGCGACAAGCAGCCTTTATAAAAAAGAACAACTTGCCGCTATTGCATGCCGAGTAGGACTCGGATTATCAGTCTTCGGCTCCCTGCTTACACATCAGCATATGATAGAAGTGCTCGAGGTACTGGTTGTGAAGTGCCACTGTAACCTCTTCAAGCACAAACTCGTAAGCTAAGGCCATGAAGAGAGCGAGCCGAAGGCATACAATGCCGCCGATGCCTTTGTTAGCTACATTTTCTAAGACGGGTATCTCAATACGATCCCGCAAAATGCGCTTAACATAGGCTGACGTGATGGATAGGTCGTTTGAGTTTGTACTTTCAATCTCTGGACATCCTCCTCCGATCTGTCGATATGCGGCCATAGTAAAGATTGCACATTCGAATTCATCCAGCGCACTAGACAAGTCGTGCTTGTCGGCGGGTCCGAACGCTCTACCGTAAGATTCGACTAATTGTTCAGTAGCCTTGTCTATAGATTCAAGCATTCCCCAGTATTCCTCGTTAACGAAGATCGTCGTTAGGGTCTTAGTGGGGGATTTTGAAAGAGCGTTGGTCAGGACGTATCCTTGACACTCCCCTGTAGAAGGGTTGATGAGCTTCACGGTCTTGCCTTTCCTCTCATCCCCACGTGAATGTGGCTAAGTGTTGTTCTTTAATACAGGACGAGATTCCATTCCTCTTTCTATTTTCTCCTCAAAAAAAGGAATAAAACCTCATCCTGTGCTAGGCTGCTTGTCAAAGTACGCTTTCGGACAAGGATTTACTCAACTAGTCAACAAAAGCTGATATATATATATCACTAATAGAATAAAATGTCAAGCGATTTTGTCAAAAATGTGGTGTAATATTTTTATCAACTCTGTTGCGATCTTGGTGTGTTATATAGTAATTGTAAAAGCTTTAACTCTGCTCTGCTTCTTTCAAGGCCTTATCCGTCGCCGTTACCAATTCCCGCACAACCTCGTCATAATTCTCGTATACACGGAATCCTGACGCATATGGATGACCGCCACCACCGAAGTAGCCAGCGACCGTGTCGGCGATTGGGAGGTTGCCGCGTAGGCGGGCGGTCAGTTTGCCGTCGGGATAGGTTTTGATGACACAGCTGAGCGCCACGCCTTCGACTAGTCGTAGTTCATCACCAATCAACGCGCCGGGGTTATAGGCGTCGCTGTAGGCTTGAATTTCCTCAAATGGCACGTGTACCAGCGCCAATTGTCCGTCCAGTAAATATTCGATGCGCTCAATCAATTTACCTTTGTACGCCAAAATTTCCGGCGATTTCTTCATAAATTCGCGCCGTCGCTCTTCGATTTCGGCATTGGAGGCGCCAAGCTCGGTCAATTCACCAGCGACGTGAAAGGTCGCCGCGGTGGTATTTGGCGTAGTTAAGCCAAGGCTGTCAGACATAATGGCGATTAGCAAATTCTCCGCCGCTTGCCGGTTGATAGTCCAACCAGCGTGGGTGAACAATTGGTACAATAATTCCCCGGTGGCCACCACCGTATCAGATAGTATGGTGTGCTCAAAACTCAGCGTTGACTCGGCGGTATGGTGGTCAATAACCAGTACCGGATGTGTTTCCAGAAAATGTCTTACTCCAGGTGTTTCTAGTACCTTGCTAAGCAATACGTCGGCGCTAGTGTCGACAATAATAGCGGCGTCGGCCTGTGTTGGAAAATCACCAACTACCCTATCCCAGCCGCGTATGTAACGTAGGTATTTGGGGGTGTCGACCGGACAATATAATGTGACGGACTTTCCCAGGTCGCTCAGCACTTCTTCCAGTGCCAAGCTAGAACCCAGACTGTCGCCGTCAGGGTTTTCAGCTTGTATAATAACTATATTATTTGCAGATTGGATAAATTGTTTAGCTGTATCGAGCATATATTTATTATAACAAATAGTTTTTATGTCTTTGGTGAGGATTTTAGGGGCTTAATTTATAGCTATATAGAGACGTTTAACAGATACACTAAAAACGTAAACATTTTTATAAATTATTATTGACAAAATATAAAAATTGTGCTAGTATGGGAACATAAAGCCCGAATATTGGGCTGGAAAGAGGAGTTTTTATGAACAAATTTAAGAAAATCGGCATCGCTATTTCTCTGGGAATCGCTTTGTTCGGTGGAATTTGGCTAGCATCGCCTTCACAGGCTGCCGGCTGTAACAAATTTAATGTCGTTTACTGCGGCACCAATTCTATGTCAGAATTGCAATCGGCATATAGCCGTTCGGAGATTAAATCTCTATATAGCCAATGGTATATTACTGAAACCATGATTCAGGGTGGCTCAAACATGCGTGAAGGTGTGGTTGATGCAAGCGGTAATATTACAGTTGACGGTCGAGTTGTGGCTACAAACGCCGTAACCGTACAGTCTAAGGCTGGTACTCGTCAGCCTACCCCACAGCGTACATATAGCGCGGCTGGTTATACTTACTACCAGTACACAACTGGCCAGAGCTTTGTGGATGGCCCTAAGAGCTACCGAATCTATGCATGGTTTGATGACAATGGTAAGTTCATCACCGGTGTTATTAAGGATTGTGGTAACCCAGTTTGGGGTCCACCAACAACACCTCCAGCAAAGCCAGCGCTAACATGTGACGTCCTGCAAGTAGCTGAAGTTTCTCGTAACACGTTTAAGTTTAGTACAAAAGCAACCGCTAAAGACGGCGCAACTATCACCAGCTACACTTACGACTTCGGTGATGGTAATACTCAGACAACTACCTCATCTGAAATCCAACACACTTACGCAAAAGCTGGTAACTATAAAGTTACTGTTACGGTAAACGGCAAAGAGGCTGGTGAAGTTAAAAGGCAGAGCCCAAACTGCGAAAAGACTATCACGGTTAAAGACGAGCCTAAAATTCAAGTTTGTGATTTAGCAACAAAGAAATACCCAGTAACTATTAAAGAGTCTGAATTCAATGAGAAAAAGCACTCAAAGAATCCAAATGACTGTAAAGAGGCTCCTTCTAAGATTAAGGTGTGTGTGATTAAGACTAAAGAAATTCGTGAAATTAAGAAAGAAGAATTCAACGAGTTAAATCATACGACGGATATGAGTAAGTGTCAGGAAACTCCTGCCACTCCTACGCCTTCTCCAGAGTTGCCAACGACTGGTGCAGGCGACGTGATTATGTCAGCACTAGGCCTGGGTGGATTGACCGCAGCTACTATCGCTTATGTTGTTAGCCGCCGCCAAATGTAATAGGCTAAGCTAATAGAAAAATACCCGCCATAATCAGGCGGGTATTTTATTGGCTTTAAGGTGTGAGATTATAGTTTTTTCCGACCTTCTAAGGCGTGCGTTAATGTAATCTGATCTGCATATTCAAGGTCAACACCGACTGGTATGCCGCGCGCCAAGCGAGTAATTGTAGTACCTAATCCAGCTTCCTGGATGTAGCGCTGTAAAAACAAAGCAGTAGACTCACCCTCGACTGAGGCGTTAGTGGCGATAATAATTTCCTGTACGTCGTCGGTTTTTATACGCTCAATTAGCTCAGGAATATGCAGTTGCTCCGGTCCAATATTATCGATTGGCGAAATCACGCCACCTAGTACATGATAGGTGCCGGTAAATTGTTTTGTTCTCTCTAGCGCAATAATGTCTAGCGGCTCTTCAACTACGCAAACAAGCTGTCTATTTCTGCCCTGGTCTGCGTATAGTGGCGAAACGTCGTCGCTAGCATCAATCAGCGCAAATGTTTTTGGGCAAGTTTTTACGTGGTCATGTAGTCGATCCAGTGAGCGCGCCAACTGCTTAGCAGATTTAGGATCACGGCGTAAAACCGCGTAAGCGTATCTCTCTGCTGTCCGCGGTCCTACTCCGGGTAAATTACCAAAATCATCAATTAAAGCCGTTAAGGCTTTGGGTAAAATGTCAGTTGACATGATCTTAGAATGGCAAGTTTCCTAGGCCGCCCATCAATGGCTTCATGGTTTCAGCGGCAACTTCCTGAGCCTTAGCCATACCGTCGCGAACCGCAATTTCAATCCAGTGCTCTAGTTCTTCAATGTTCTCTAAGTCAACCATTTCTGGGTCAATTTTTACTGACTTGATTTTTAGTTCGCCACTAATTTGCACCACTACCGCACCATCACCAGCCTCAACTTCAATGATTTCCTTGCCTAATTGTTTCTGTGCTTTACGTAGCTGTTGCAACATTTTTACTTGATCAAATGCCATATTCCTCCTTATTTAATATGTATAATTATACCTTATTTTTTGTCAGATGTGTAGACGTAGAAGCGGTCCCCGCCCTGGTTGTGTTCGCTGACGATAATTGAAGATAAATGGCCTGAGTAGGTTTTTGGTATGGTGTTTTTTGTGGCATGGCTGACGTATAGTGTTTGTCCGACTTTTTCTGGTGCCGTGCGGATAATTGATATTTTATGATAACTATGTTTTTGGAGCGCTTCGTAAATTGGCGATTCTTCTTTGCTGACTAATAGAGAGAACGAGTCAGTTGGTGCGGTATTTTTTTGTAAGAGAGACAAGTCTTTATTAAAATGTGAAACAGCCTCTGGGAAATAGCGATAACTATCAATGTAGCGGAAGCTACCACCCGCCACCATAACAATAATTAAGAGAGATATAAGAACTAATCCTGTGCCGCGAGCGTAAGGGTTGCGCGGGAAAAGCCCGTACCACATAGCCATTAGGGATTCCAGGCCGACTGCCAGCAGAATGAATAGTGGAACGATGATAATTGGTGTTAAGCTTGGCTGGAAGATTAGTAGGGCTATTGCTAAAACTAGCCATGACCAAATCATAAATGAGCGGGCGCTGGCAATTTTTTGGAAGCTGCGAACCAATCCTAATCCGATTAGAATCATGGCGTTAAAGTCCATGATTGGTGTAATTTGGTTGCCTACGACTGACGGGAATATACGAAGATAGGTGTAGTATAGGGTTTTAAGATTGGCGAACATATCAAAACTGAGATTATTAATGCCAATGAGACTATGAAATAGCGCGTGAGATTTATAACACAGAAAGCCAATTCCGAGAATTATTGTGAGTAGAATAGTCAACGGTAAAATCCAGGACCCTCGATGTTTTCTGGAGATAAGAAAGTAGCGTGGGTGTGGGTGGAGAAAGGCGATAATCAGGAGTCCTAAATTGATATACCAAAGATATGGAGTAAAGAGGCTGAAGGCTGTGGTGATAGCTAGTCCAATCCGCCAGAGTGAAGCTTTTGGCGCTTTCTGAAGAATGAGCGTCGCAAAAAGTAGTGTTAGGGCGGTATAGAAAATATATAAAACGCCAACGGTTGCGCTCTGTCCTATGAATAGGAATTGACCGGTGCTAATCATGATAAGTAGCGATAAGATGGTCGTGGAGGGCTTAAACCAGCGTTTAAGTAGGAAGAATATGGCTATGGAGCTAATGATCGACAGCAGGACGGCTGGGGCTTTAATTGTCAGTAAGCTGACGCCAAATAGCTTGAAAAATGCTAGCTGAAGTAGATGAAACGGTAAGTTGGCTGTGGCAAGTCCTTCTGAGCTAAATTTCAAGTGGTTTGTGGTATTAACCATGTCAATTTCTGCTTGAGACAGTCCGCCTGGTGCGCGTAAAGCGGAAACCGTAACAGCCCCTATGTACAATAATACCAACAGAGTATATCCGAAAGCATAGCGCCATCGGTAAAGAAAAATATCAGTAACTTTTTGCTTTTTCATTGGTATGATTATAGCACAATTCTATTCGTGCTTGCGATCCAGGCTCATGAAGCGGAGGCGCTCTGGGTGGAAGTACAATTGGACTTTTCCGACGGGGCCGTTACGGTGCTTAGCGATGATTAGGTCGGTGATGTTTTGGACTTCCGGGTTGTCTGGTTCGTAATATCCTGGGCGATAAATGAAGCTGACGATATCGGCGTCCTGCTCGATGGATCCAGATTCACGTAGGTCAGCCAGTTGTGGAATTGGCGGGGTGCGCGATTCGACTGAACGACTCAACTGACTTAGCGCAATCAGTGGTACATTGAGCTCACGGGCAATTAACTTCAAGCCACGGGAAATTTCCGATACTTCCTGGACGCGGTTACCATTGTGATTGCCGTTGGCCTGCATCAGCTGTAAGTAGTCAACGATGATTAGTCCCAGTTGATTCTCATGAGCAATTCTGCGAGCTTTAGTGCGCATCTCTAGAACCGAAAGTCCCGGCGTATCGTCAATGTAAATCGGTGCTTCGGCCATCTCGCCCATGGCTTCGGACAATTTGGCAAAATCATTATCGCTCAAGTTTCCAGTGCGAATATTCCAGCTGTCGACGCCTGAAGCATCTGCCAGCATACGGTCAACCAATTGTTCTTTACTCATCTCTAGGCTAAAGAACAGCACCGGCTTTTTCTCAATTGTCGCCACATTGTATGCTAAGTTAGTCACTAGTGTGGTCTTACCCATGGCCGGACGAGCCGCCAGGATGATCAAGTCGGACTTCTGTAGTCCAGCCGTCATATTGTCAAGGTCGCGATATCCAGTACGGACGCCCCGTAGAGAGCCTTTATTTTTGCTAAGCTCTTCAATTCGGTCAAAACTGTCCGTCAGAATGCTCTCTAAGCTCACTAAATCTTGTTTGGTTGATTGGTCGGAAACACTGAATAATTCAGCCTCAGCTTTTTCTAGCAGTTCCTGCGTTGTCGTAGATTCGTCATAGCCAAGTTCAGAAATGTCACCACTCGCCTTAATAAGTCGTCGACGCACTGCCGTTTGCGCTACCATCTCGGCGTATGCTGAGGCGTGCGCTGCTGTCGGTACGTAGTTTGTCAGTTCTGTTAGGTAGGCCGATCCACCAACCATCTCCAGCTCATCTTTACGTTTTAATTCATCTGTTAGTGTCAACAAATCAACTGGCTTATGTTTTTCAAATAAGCGCATCATCCCGGCAAAAATCAGTCCGTGGTTTTTGTCATAAAAATCGTTAGCGTGAGTGATCTCCGCAGCATCCGCCAGGACTTCCTCGTCAATTAAAACAGCTCCAAGCAGACTCTTCTCTGCGTCTAAATTTTGTGGTGGAATTTTTCCGTTCGCGTTGCCTTTATCTGCCATTAAATATCCTCCAATTTAACCTCTTCGCCGCCACCCATCAATTCGGCAATTTTCGCCAGCTTTTTATCCTCTGGCGGTTTCTTCTCTCCAATTATATCAATTTCTAGCTCCATGCCTGTCTCTTCCGTGATTATCTCCGCAATTAATGGCCGATTTTTGGCGTCGTCCAGTTTCTTCTTGTAAAACGCGGTGCCGGCGTAAATTGTTAATTTTTCTCCATCAAATGCCCACTGGCTTTTTTGCAGTAAAGAAGATAGCCCAAGGGATTTTTCTTTTGCCTTTTCAACTACTTTGTCCCAATCTATTTCTAATGGAGTGTCAGTTTTCTTTGGTTTTGCAGTGGGTTTCTTCGGCGGCTCCACTGTCTTTTCCTCTTTCTCAAGAGGCTTTTCTACTGGTTTAGCTGGAGCAGTCGGTTTGGCTGGTGCTGAAATTGTAGGCTGCTTTTTAACTATGGTTTCGGCGACATTTTTCTTTGGCGTAATTGGATTTTTACTGGCCTGAGAATCGCAATTCATAAATATCGTCAATAATTTTAAGTCCGGATGCGGGTGCCGATCAACCTCAATTAACTGCTGGACTAGCTTGACCAGATTTGGGTTTTGCCGTAGTTTATTACGTGCAATTGATAGTAACTGGTGGGAAACGACTACTGAATTGGCGCCATTATTTTCTAAATCCCTGAAGACATCTAAGATTTGCTCATTATTGCCAGTCTGGTATAAATCCAGTAATCCGTTAAGTTTTGAAGTGTCGCTTAGACCTAAATATTCGGCGACCATAGCACTGGTCAATGGTTGGTCGGGTGTTGCCAAAATTGATAATTGGTCTAGCATACTGATCCCGTCGCGAAACCCGCCGCGCGAGCGCTCAGCAATCAACCGTGCGGCGCCTTCCTCAATGCCAAAGCCCTCTTTTTCGGCAATGTTCATGAGCTGGCGTGCCATAATTTCTGTCGGGATTGGACGGAAGAAAAATTGCTGGACGCGACTGAGGATGGTGGCGGGCAGCTTGTCGGCGTCGGTGGTAGCCAAGATGAATACTACGTGCGCTGGTGGTTCCTCCAGGGTTTTTAATAGTGCGTTGAAGGCAGGCTTGGACAGCATGTGGACTTCGTCGATGATGTAGATTTTCTTCGGCGCGGAAACGGGCGCGACTTGTGCTTTCTCGCGCAGGGCGCGGATGTCGTCGACGCCGTTGTTGCTGGCGGCGTCAATTTCGATGATGTCCAGGTGTGACACTTCCTCGTCATACGGCAGCTGATTGATCTCATGCGCCAAAATGCGCGCTACGCTGGTTTTTCCGACGCCGCGCGGACCCGTCAGCAAATACGCATGGGCGATTTTCCCCTGCTCCAAGGCTCGGCGCAAAATGTTGGTCACGTGATCTTGCCCCAACACCTCGTCCAAGCTACGACTGCGATATTTGCGGTACAGCGCCTGACTCATTCCCTCACATTCCTCATGGGACAATTATAGCAGAAAACAGCGTCTAGTGTATTTATGGATAGCGTAGGTCGACTTTGTGCTTAGTTTCGGCGACATAAAAACGGTAATAACTATCAGTATCTGATACAGTCGGATTTTCAAGTATTTCGTCATTTTCTTTTATCTCAATATATTCATCGTTTTCGTACGGCTTGATAAGCTTAGTAAATTCAAACGCATATTCACCAGAAATATTTTTTAGCTCTTGGCTCTGATCTATTGGATCGGCATAGTCGGTCATAACTAATACTAGGAATCGTCCGTTATTATCGGCGAATAGATGAAACGTGGTGTCGGGGTATAATGGCACTAGCGGTGCGAACTGTCGAACATACCCCAATTTTTCGAGAATTGGAAATGCTTCAAAAACTATATTTGGAAATACGAAGTTTGAATAGTTATTCATAAATAAGTATTGTATCAAAATAGCGTCAACTGCTCGCTTGGTAGTTCCAGCTCAATATCTCCAGTAATTTTATGCGCCTGGTAGCCGATGAACTTTTTGAGATTGTAAGCTAGTAGCTGGTCTTTATGCTCGGTGATGACAATCGAGCCAATAACGCTGTGGACGCGCCCGACAAGTTTATTTTGGTCTTTCATGATTATAGCTAGTGCTAGATCGATGTCGTTAGTATGAAAATAATCTTCGCAAGCAATTAGCTCGGATTTTGGAAATAACACACCAATCTTTTGCTCAATTTCAAGTAGTTTTTGCCGCAACTTCTTCTCGCCAGCTGCGCGTTCAAAAGGTTGCTTTATAAGCTCAAGTTTTTTATGAATCGGCATAGTCTCGACAATTCCGTCCAGCGCGGAAATTTTCGCCTCGTATTGTCGAGCAATTAACGCCGAAGAGAATGTCTCCAATTTTAACGCTAAGCGCGCTCCCTGCTCCAGCAATCGCCGAATGCCGCGTTCTTCTTGCGAGATGCCGACTTTAATGACTCCTGGCGCGAAATATGCCAGATAGACGAAGTGCGGGTTTTGATTAATCTTTTCTTGCTGTGCTGACACCGAATCGGCGTTATAAAACGCAGGATTAAAACCAGTCCGATCACGGCATTTCAGGCAGTTTTCATATTTGCCGTCAACCGTGGTGGAATCTGGACAAATTTGGCTGCAATGATTTTCAAAATCTACCCAGCCAGTGCAATATTTGGTCGAGAAGTCAAATTCAAGCGATAAATCTTGCCCAAACAATTCCCGCCGCTCAATTTCGTCACCAACCTGACAGTCAATAAACGGCTTATTCTCGTTATTAAAACTGACGTAAGCGAGTAAAAAATCACTCGGCATAAGTTTCCTTTACAGTGCTGCTTCGACAGCTGCCCAGGTAGCGTCAGGATTGTCTTCTGGGATGATGATGGTGACTTGGTCGCCAATGTTAATGCGGAAATAAGTGACGCTGGCGAGTAAAATACGATACTCACGACCAGAAGCCTCAACGTAATAGACGCCGTCGTGTTGGACGAGCGTGCCGATGACCTGCTTGCGTGGCACTGGGCCGATTTGCTTATAGATAAAGCTGCCGTCTTCTGCGATGGTCAATTTCATCAAATCACCCTCAACCAGCTTAGACTTCGAAGCGTAATTGGCAGGGATTGGGTAATTTTTTCCGTCAGGACTAAGCATCATTTGCCCGTCAAATACACCTTCGATAACTTTTCCAGTTACGTTATCAGATGAGGTCTTTGGTGTGACCACTTGCCCATCGTCACCGATGATGCTGATTAATAGTTCTTTTGCAGCAGCTAAGTTAGTTTCCGCCTCTTGAATAAGTGTCCGAAGACGCTTAATTTGTTTTTCTGGTAATTCAGACATGGTTCTCGCAATTCCTTTGTCTATTTTTATAATACTTAACTAATATATAACACAGCTTTATGTTTGTGGCAAGTCGTCATATCTATTTTTATCTAATTTTCCACAGCGCTATAAGATGTGAATAAAAAAGTGTTGCAAATTTTACCCTTGCAATTGGCGTGCGGTTCATGATATTAGCAAGCGGTCACATAAAAATCACCGCCCAAAGCGGACGGTGATCAAACGAAACAAATTGGCGTTATATAACAAATTATGAAAGCTCAACGCTAGCGCCGGCACCTTCCAAAGTCTTCTTTGCAGCTTCAGCGTCGTCTTTAGAAACTTTCTCTACAACTGGTGCTGGAGCGCCGTCGACGATAGCTTTTGCTTCGCCAAGGCCCAAACCGGTGATTTCTTTAACAGCCTTGATGACAGCAACCTTCTGAGAACCAGCGTCTTTCAAAGTAACTGTGAACTCAGTTTTTTCGTCAGCCGCAGCAGCGTCACCGCCAGCAGCTGGACCAGCAACAGCGACAGCTGCAGCAGCTGGCTCGATGCCATATTCTTCTTTAAGATGATTTTTCAATTCGTTAACTTCTAGAACTGTCAATTTTACAAGTTCTTCAGCCAATTTCTTAATATCAGCCATTGATATTCTCCTTGATTATTATATTGTTGCGATGAATGCAACGTTACTAGTATTGATTGCTAAACTTAAGCAGTAGCTTTGGCTTCGATGCCGTCCAGAAGTCCGTACAAATTGCCACCAAGCGCGTTGACTGTGTCGTGTACTGGTGATAGCAATTGTGATACCACTTGAGCAACGAGCTGGTCTTTGCTCGGTAGACCTGCCAATGCTTTAACGTCAGCTTCGCTAATTGCCAAGCCTTCGCCCGAGAAGCCACCTGCAAGTTGTAATGCTGGATGCGTTTTTGCAAACGTGTCCAATACCTTTGCTGGCATAACTTCATCTTCGGTGCTTACAGCGTAAACCAATTGACCAACCAATAAGCTGGTGTCGGTTTCTTTGTAAGTATCGATTTCCTGAAGAGCTACGCGCACCAGTCGGTTTTTAACAACCTTGATGGTAACGCCCGCTTCGCGGGCAGCCTTGCGTAGTTCTTGCAAGTCAGCCACGGTAAGTGTCTGATAGCGAGCGAACGCTGTACCTTTGGCGTCTTTTAGAAGCCCTGTTAGTTCAGCAACCAAAGTTTGTTTTTTATCGCGTGAAATTGCCATAAAAATCCTTTCTTTGATTGAGTTAATTTGTTATGTGCCAATTTGTTAACGTGCGGTAATGGAGAATCAAAAAACGTCTTTGATTCTCGCACTACCAAAGACGTCAAATAAAACTGTTAGTTTCATCCCTCGGTGGCATTTTTACATCTGTTTTTACACAAATCGCCACTGTCTTTGGTAATGTTCCTTAGAATTGTAGCAGAAATGACAACGAAAGACAAGGGTTATGGCGATTATTCTCCAGCTGATTCAATTGCCTTTTTTATCGCTTTTTTACCTGATCGTAATATTCTTCTGCGTTGAGGGGCAGTTGTGCCTCCCCAAACTCCATATTCAGTAGATTCTGGGTGTTGGAGCGCATATTCTAGACATTGCTTTAATACTGGGCATTTTCGACACATGGCTATGGCGGCTTCCGCGGCTTCTGTCTTTCTGATACCTCTTAAATCTTGATTTGGAATACTTGAGTTTATTTGGAAAAATAAGCGATCAGCTTCTTCGGGAGCTAGTCTCGCGCATTCGGCGCCGTCCAATAGACCTTTGTTATTCAATTTTGACATATTATTATTTTACAATAATATAGTAATAAAATCAAATATATATTAATCTTGGACAAAGAAAAAGCCCGCTCTGTAGTAGAGCGGGTGTGAACTTTTACGCCTATGATTGGCGCCGAGGGGTGCTAGAGGGTTGGGCTAGCACCCCTCGGACTAGGGGTGTTTCAGGCGCGGCGCTTCTGCCTCGCCTGAGATATCACTTCCCACCCCAGCGCGGCCAAGATGACCGCGATCCAGGGTAGGTTAGCAGAAGATGACCCGGTCTTCGCCAGGACCGAAGTCTCTGGCTTAGACTCCGGAGTCGGTGTAGGACTTGGTTCCGGTGCCGGAGGCGGAGGTGTCGGTTCCGTCGTTGGTGTGGGCACCGGTTCCGGCGTGGGTGCCGGAGGCGGAGGTGTCGGTTCCGTCGTTGGTGTGGGCACCGGTTCCGGCGTGGGTGCCGGAGGCGGAGGTGTCGGTTCCGTCGTTGGTGTGGGCACCGGTTCCGGCGTGGGTGCCGGAGGCGGAGGTGTCGGTTCCGTCGTTGGTGTGGGCACCGGTTCCGGCGTGGGTGCCGGAGGCGGAGGTGTCGGTTCCGTCGTTGGTGTGGGCACCGGTTCCGGCGTGGGTGCCGGAGGCGGAGGTGTCGGTTCCGTCGTTGGTGTGGGCACCGGTTCCGGCGTGGGTGCCGGAGGCGTCGGAGGTACACATTGCTCCACGGAAGGGTTGCACTCGATACAACCTTTCCCGGTACATTCCAATGAAGGGGTGGTGGCTTGGGATGTTCCTCCGAAGAGGAGGGCCGTTCCGATGAACCCTAGGAGGATCGCCCCTAAAACGATCCTTAGGGGGGTCCGCTTCCTTGGCCTGGTCATGATTTTTCCCTTTCGTGAGTGGTGCTGATTGTAAAAGTTCACTGTCCAGTCACGCTGGAAAGTAAAAAATACACATCAGCAATCTATTGGACTTTACTATTTTAGCATAAAATCAGAAAAAATCAATAGTCTAATAAAAAATCCCGCCAGAATTGACGGGATTTAATTGTCTGAAATGTAAAGACTACAAAGAGTTCTCTACTTTAATACCAGGGCCCATAGTTGTAGCGACTGCAACACTCTTAATGTAAACACCCTTTAAGCTGGACGGCTTTTGAGAGTTTAAGCTGCTTAGGAATGCGCGTGCGTTTTCTGACAATTTTTCAGTACCGAATGATACTTTTCCGATTGATAAGTGAACGATGGCTTGCTTATCAACGCGATATTCAACTTTTCCGGCCTTTGCTTCAGAAACGGCTTTAGCGACGTCGGCAGCAACGGTGCCAGACTTTGGATTTGGCATCAAACCGCGTGGGCCAAGCAATCGTGCGTACTTACCAAGCTTTGGCATGTACTGCGGAGTTGCAACCAAAATGTCGAAGTTCAGCTCTTCCTTATCCAATTGGCTTAGGAATTCTTCGTCACCAATGATGTCAGCGCCAGCTTTTTTAGCGGCAGCATGTTCTGATTCTGGTGCGAAAACTGCTACGCGAACATCCTTACCTGTACCGTGCGGCAATGCTACGGTTGAGCGGATGTTTTGGTCCGCTTGGCGTGGGTCAACGCCCAAGCGGATGTGGATTTCAACACTAGCGTCAAACTTAACTGGGCTGGTTTCAGTGGCCAATTTCAAAGCCTCGTCTAAGCTGTACAATTTGTTCTTCTCGATGTTTTTTGCAACTTCCTGGTATTTTTTACCGCGGCGCTCCAAGCGTGGACGAGTAACTGGCTTTGGGCCTTTCTTTACGTGAGCCTCAGCATCGTCAGACTGTGGAGTGGTGTCGCCAGCTTCCTTGCGAGCTTCCTTCTCTGCTTTTTCAGCAGCCTCGTCTAGGGCTTTTTGGCTGCGTTTGCCAGATTTGGCAACTACGGCTTCACGTTCAGCGACGACATCTTTGTCTTTGTTGTCGTGAGATTTAGTTGTATCGGCAGCTTCTGCAATTGCTGCTTCAATTTCAGCGATCGTGTTTTTTTCGCTGACTGCTAATTTTAGTTCTGCTGCTTTTTCTAGCAACTCGGCTTTCTTTACCATAATAATCCTTTCTGTGGTACGAACGGCGATTCGTGACTCTACGACGGACCCGCCTCCCAGCATTGATTGATAGTGATGAAATTATACCATATTTTTAGAGATTAGTGCAAATATTTGATTTTATGAAAAAGAATTGTATAATATTTAATATTATGAGTGAGTTTTCGGAAAGGTCAAATAGAGATAAGTTTACGGAAATCGTAGGTAACGAAGACGGTTCTTTAGGAACGATAGATATCTACGTCCCAGAGCAATGTATGTCCTGTCCAAGAATAATAGAAGCGTTAAATAACCTAGATGAATACAGAAAAACAGTAAACAGACTTTTGGCGATGGCGTTGGGCGGTGATAAAGTAGCGTTGGTTGACGAGGCTACCGGCGAGACATTAGATGAAGATAAAGCTACCAAAATTGTTTGTAAAATGGCCGCCAGCGGAATGAACGAGCTAGATGAAAATATTGCAAAAGCGCAGAGGGATATTTACATGTTAGCTAATGGGTGTACAGGACCCTTGGGGCTGCAGGCATCTGATGGAGAGAGGCGCGTGAGTGTCCATATGTGTGATAGTCCAGGAGTTTTTTATTCAGGCTTGGGTGAGTCACAGATCGGAGAGGCTGTAATAATAGAGCGCGAATTAGAAGAGTGATATTTTTATATAAAATGAGGGCTAACGCATAGTTACTGTTTTTTGCTAAACTAGTAACTATGGACATAACAATTACAAACATACAGGCAAGGCAAATTTTAGATTCACGTGGTAATCCGACGGTTGAGGCTGACGTAATTCTGAGTGACGGTTCTTTTGGGCGGGCGGCTGTTCCCTCTGGTGCTAGTACTGGGTCGTTTGAAGCGGTTGAGCTGAGGGATGGTGAGTTGGCGTTCGGCGGTAAGGGTGTGCTTCGAGCGGTTGATAACGTTAATAATGAAATCGCTCAGGCCTTAAAAGGAATGAGCCCGTTTGATCAGGCGGCGATTGACAATAAAATGAAATCTCTGGATGGTACGCCAAATAAGGCGCGCCTGGGTGCAAATGCAATTTTAGCGGTGTCGTTGGCTGTAGCGAAAGCTGCCGCTAAGTCACGTGGCGTGGAGTTGTATCAATACGTCAATAGCTTGGCTGGAAATCCTACAATGTCTCTGCCGATGCCGATGATTAATGTGATGAACGGCGGCCAGCATGCGCTCGGTGCGACTGATTTTCAGGAATATATGATTATTCCAACTAGTGCGGCAACTTTTGCGGATGCGGTTCGAATGAGCGCGGAAGTTTTTCATGCGCTGGCGAAAATCCTGAAAGATGAGGGTTATCCGACGACAGTTGGTGATGAAGGTGGCTATGCGCCGCATGTCAGAAATGGCAACATGGAGCCAATTCTGCTTTTGACTAGAGCGATTGAGCAGGCCGGCTATAAATTGGGTGTAGACTTTGGGTTTGCGCTGGATGTGGCGGCAAGTGAGCTTTATAAAGATGGCAAATATCACTTGTCGACTGAGCGCCGCGTATTGTCGGCTGATGAAATGATTCGCACATATAAGGCGCTGCTTGGGCGCGTGCCGGTTCTTTCGATTGAGGATGGCTTAAACGAAGAAGCCTGGGAAGATTGGGAGAAGATGACAGCAGATTTGGGGCATTTTGCTCAGTTGGTTGGTGATGATCTTCTGGTGACGAATGTCGAGCGATTGAAGCGTGGAATTGAGGAAAAAGCTGGCAATGCTATTTTAATTAAGCCAAATCAAATTGGCACATTGACTGAGACTATTCAGGCGGTTGTGATGGCGAAAAATGCTGGCTGGAACACCGTGATGAGTCATCGGTCGGGTGAAACTGAGGATGTAACAATTTCTCATCTGGCAGTTGGACTGGGAACGGGTCAAATTAAGACTGGCTCGATGTCTCGCTCGGAGAGAATTGCTAAATATAATGAGCTGCTGAGAATTGCGGAAAAGCGTCCAGATTTGGAAATTGCCCATCCGTTTGTCAGATAATCTACGAAAAAAGCTTCCCTTTTAGGTGTCTAACGGGAAGTTTTTTGTTTGAAAATTATTTTCTTATAAATTCAATTTCTCCGGAGTCATTGATGCGGATAATTTGTGACGGCTTAGAATCTACAATTTCTCCGGAATCAACATAGACGGAAGCAGATTCATGGAAGTAATTGATTGCCTCGGTAATGTTATTTGCTGACTCTTTATCTGGTGGGTTAGCACTAGGAGCGGCTAAGTAGCCGACTTTCTGAATTAATTCCGACAGTGGTGATTTTGGGATGACACGAAATGCCAGCGTGCCGTTAATGTGCGGTATATGTGGCAGAAAATCAGGCGATACATTCACGACTATTGTCGTTGGTTGATTTTTGGCTAACTCTTGATAACTTTCTTGTAAGTGTGGCGCCAACCCAGGAATATCATTAATGTCGGTAACAAGAACGATAACAGATTTATCTAAGGATCTTTGCTTGATTTTATACAATCTTTCAATTGCTCTCTTTGATTCAGCTCTAGCCAGTACGCCATAAATAGTGTCGGTCTTAGCGACGACTAGCTGATCGGATTGGAGAGCTGAGATAACTGCACTGTCTAAAATATTTTCTACAATCATTTTTCAAATTTTACCATAAAAATAACCCCGACAGATTCGGGGCTATTCTCCTTTTTCAAATTAGTCGACGATTTCTACGCCCATTGAGCGAGCTGATCCAGCAACAACTTTCATTGCGCCTTCAATATCGATTGCGTTCAATTGGTCTTTTTTCGCTTCAGCAATTTCTTGTAATTGCGCGCGAGTAAGCTTACCAACCTTATCAACGTGTGGCTTACCACTTCCCTTTTGGATGCCAGCCTTTTCACGAATCATGTCGTCAACTGGTTGTCCAAGCGAATTCCAAGTGAAGGTTCGATCTTCGTAAACTTGAATGTGAACAATTACGTCCTTACCCATCATGTCTTTGGTGGCGTCGTTAAATGGATTGATAAAGTCCATCATGTTCAAGCCCCACTGACCGAGTGTTGAACCAACTGGAGGACCTGCTGTCGCCCGACCAGCTGGAATGCGCAATTTTAAATTACCAATAATTTTCTTTGCCATAGTTATTCCTTATAGTTTATAGTGCGTAACCCGAATATTATAGCGAAAAATTCGCTAAATTGCAAGCTAAGCTTTTTTAACCTGCAAGGCGTCCAGCTCGACTGGAGTGTCGCGGCCAAACATACTAACCATAACTTTCAGCGTGCCCTTAGAAGCATCGATTTCGCTAACTGCGCCGTCAAAGCCTTTGAACGGACCGTCAGTAATCGATACGATTTCGCCTTCGGCGAAGTCAATTTGATGCTTTGGCTCCTCAACACCCATGCGCTTTTTAATCTTGGCAATTTCCTTTTCTGAAACTGGCGTTGGTGTCGTGTCGGCGCCAACAAATCCGGTTACACCTGGGGTGTTGCGGATAATATACCAGGTTTCGTCAGTCAATTTCATTTCTACCAACACATAGCCCTGGAAAATCTTAGCCTCAACGATTTTTCGCTTGCCGTTACGGATTTGGATCTGTTTTTCCTTTGGCACGATAACGTCAAAAATCTTATCGGCCATGTCAACACCGTTAATGCGCTGACGGATTGACTCAGCAACTTTTTCTTCGTAGCCAGAATAAGTGTGGATTGCGTACCATTGCTGGCTGTCATCGTATCGTTTTGAACTCATATATAACTCCTTTTATTTCAAAAATTGATTAAAGCCCCAATTAAATGCAGCATCAAGTAGTAGGATTAGAACAACAAAAGCCAAGGTGAAGATGAGGACTGCTGCTGTCATCGCCCAAGTGGCTGAGCGGGTTGGCCAACGAACCAGCTTCAATTCTGCCCAAGCGCCCTTAAAATAACCAATTAGTGTGCCGCGTTCACTAGATTTTTTAGCTGTTTTTGCGACTACCTTGGTTGGCTTATTAGTCTTTTTTGTGACAGTTTTTTCTTTTTTTGGCGCGTCGTCAGTAGCTTTAATCCGACGAACTGTGATTTTGCTGCTTGCCTTGCCTTTCTGTGCCATATTTTCTCCCAATTTAAAAAGTCTGCTTTTCACAGACTGTCAATAGTTATTGTAGTCTATCTAAGGAAAAATAGCAAGCTGCGCTATATATCCTTTTCATCATTTCTTAAACTCCTTCAATCTAAAACCAAAAGTTGAACCGTGATTCAGTCGGCTTTCTACCTCAATTTTACAGCCCAGCTTTTTGGCTAATTTGGCGGATACGTAAAGTCCCAGGCCAGTGCCCTTAGTTTCGCGCGTGCGATAATCTTCAGCTCGATAAAACTTATCAAATATTTTATTTAAGTCAGCCTTACTAATACCAATACCAGTGTCAATGATTTTAAAGATAATTTCGCCAGATCGATTCTTTTTAATTGACAGCGTAACTGAGCCTTCTTGGGTGTAGCGGATGGCGTTAGTAATAAAGTTCTGAAGTATTTCTTCTAGATATAAACGAGAAGCTTGGACTGACCCAAGCCGCCCACCAATGTCCAAATTAAAGGCCAAGTTTTTTTCTGCTGCCTGTGGCGAGTACTCAGAGTTTATCTGTGCGGCAAGTTCGGCTACGTCGATTATCTCTGTCTCGTCAGCAATTCCCCTTTCGGCGCGTGATAACGTACTCAGATCATTTACCATGCGCGCTAAAAATAAAATTTGCTTATGAGATTCGTCAATTGCCTCAGGTATTTTGCTAGTAATATTACGCTCGACAAGCAATTTAGCGTTACTTAGCGACCCTTCGGCTATGGCAATGGGTGTGCGTAGTTCGTGACTCACTATACTAATGAATTCATCGCGTTCCTCTTCCAGGCTTTTTGTTTTGGTGACGTCGCGTAAAATTAGCACATAGCCATCCGGAGTTATTTTATCGCCACCTTGAACTGGAGCAAGTGTTACTTCCAGCCGTACGTAATCATCATCGTCAATCATCATAATTATGTCATCGCGCTGACGAATTGTTGAAGATTTAGTGAGCTCCTTGAAGATGTCAATTGGCTTTTTATCAATCGTCTTCAGCTCTAAAACTTGGCTAATATGCTCGCCATTAATGCCGCTGTTTGTGTCGATTAAACTAAGAGCGGCAGAGTTATAAGTATTGATGATTCCGTGTTCATCGGTGCTGAGAATGGCATCAGTGATATTGTTAATTAGCGTGATTAGTCTTTGATGCTCTCTAAGGTTTTTCCTGGGGGTTTTTTTACTTAATTTGCCGTCAATTTTTTGTAACAATTGATGTAGGGCAATAGTTATACTTCCCAAGATAACACTAAGAATAATCAACAAAATAATGAACACCCACATGGCTTAAGTATAGCATAAGCGTATATATTTCTATACGTGCGGTGAATATTTTTTTAGTTCATTGCGGTGGGTTTTATATTGCGGATCAAATTTGGCAACTTCCGACCAGAATGCTGTCGAGTGGTTCATGTACCTGGTGTGACATAGTTCATGAATAATTATGTAGTCAATAAGTTCAAACGGTAAGTTCATCATCCCAATATTTAGGCTGATTGTTCCAGAAGAAGAACAGCTTCCCCAGCGGCTGGAGGCGTGAGTTATTTTACAGCGAGAAAAAGAAAAACCATGCTTTTCTGCTAGAAATGATAGACGCCTTGGTAGGTGTCCTTTTGCCTCTTTCCTGAGGGCGATGAGGATTTTATCACGAATAATTTGCTGGACTGGAGCGGATTTAATTGATTCTGATTCGTTAATTTCCGCTAATATTTGAGTACCGATAATTTTCACGTTAGACGACTTAGTTGTGGATTGTATTAACAGATGATGGCTTTTACCAATTTGCTGATTTTCGGTATAAGAAAAGGTTGCTTGGTGTTTAGAAACTAATTCGCGAATCTGTTTACGCGAGGTTTTAATTAGCATTTTTGCTGCGACAACAGGCGCATATACAGGCATAGTAACTCTAAGTCGGCCATCCGGCGCGATTTTTAGACTAACGCTCTTCGCTAGACTTTGTCTTTTAACGACAATCTCTCCGAACTCAGCATCGGTAATGGTTGGCATGCTTATCCTATGCTAATGCGATTTGACATAACGCGACGTGGGGCTTCTGGGCGACTGGTGCCAATTTGCTTAAGGACAGTGCGCGCTTGAGTACTTAGGGTGTGGCGGCCGCTAATTACAATGTAAGATTCACTACTGTGTGGTGCGGAGAATTGTTTTAATCGACGATCGAACGATTCACTGTCTTGTCCGTAATTTTTTATCCAGCGTCGTTTGGCGGTTGCAGAATCAGTCTGCACCCAGACAAATAGGACTTTATATCCATATTCTCTAGCCAACCGATTAATACGCATGCGGTTAGTGCGTTGGTCGGTAGCGCCGTCTAGAATGATAGTTTGCTTGGTCTTCAAAAATTCTTCTAAGATAGCCAAAGTCGCGTCAGAAATGGCTTTTGTGTCGTCTGTAAAAACTTCAAATTGACGAGAATTAATTACTGGAGAATTAAAAATTTTTGCAAATTCTGTAGCAAACTGAGTCTTCCCTGAACCCGGTGTGCCAACCATGGCAATAATGTGAGGAAGCGAAGGAGATAGAGGTTTCATATGGAGAGATTATAACAGATTTTTTACTAATAAAAAAGATTCTCTTTTAAGTGAGAATCTTGGCAGGAGTGGAGGGACTCGAACCCCCGACACCTGGTTTTGGAGACCAGTGCTCTAGCCACCTGAGCTACACTCCTATGACGTTCATTTTATCATGAATTGCCCTTCTGGCAAATGTTAAAATTGTGAAAAATAAATATTTCGTGAAAAAAAATACCAAAATCTCTTGAAAAAACATAAACGTCGTCCTACAATGAAAACAGAGATGAAAATTTTAATGCTTGGGTGGGAACTTCCTCCGCACAACAGTGGCGGACTTGGCGTTGCCTGCTATCAGATGTCGAAAGCGCTCGTTTCAGAGGGTGTTGATATTGACTTTATTATTCCCTATACCGCCAAGCATCCCGAGATTGACTATATGGATGTATATTCAGCCACTCCTTTGCCGCCGAATTATCACGATTTGGGTGCATATAATAACGGCTCAGAGGAAGACCGTGAAAATGCCAAGGATGAATACGGTCTTTCCCCTATGCGCGCTGTGCAGAGGCGTTACGGTAAATACGTTCGGAAGTTTGTGAAAAATCATCAGCCTGACGCGATTCACGCACATGATTGGTTAACGATGGAAGCTGGAATAATTGCTAAGGAGATGACTGGTGCGCCGCTAATTGTGCATGTTCACGCGACGGAATTTGACCGTTCTGGCGAGCAGTCCGGAAATCCTCTGGTTCACGAAATTGAGCAACAAGGACTATTGATGGCGGATCGGATAATTGCCGTAAGCGAGATCACGAAAGAAATAATTGTTAAGAATTATCACATTCCGCCAGAGAAAATTGAGGTGGTTTATAACGCGATTGATTTGGCTGATTTGCCACCTCATGAATATGATGCCAGTACTTACAGGTATTTGGAGGAGTTGAAGGAGGATGGTTATACGGTTGTTGGCGCGTTGACGCGACTCACGGTTCAGAAAGGTTTGACGTATTTTGTGCGAGCTGCAGCGAAGGCGCTTGATAAATATGAGAAAATCGTTTTTGTTTTATCTGGAAATGGTGAACAGAGAGATGAGTTGATTGAACTGGCGGCAGATTTAGGGATTAGCGATAAGATGATTTTTACAGGATTTGTGCGCGGAAAACAGTGGCGAGATATTTACTGTTTGATTGATGTTTTTGTGATGAGTTCGGTTTCTGAGCCATTTGGTTTGACTGCCTTGGAAGCAGCACATCATGACACGGCGTTACTTATTAGTCGTCAATCCGGCGTCGGCGAGGTTCTGAATAATATTATGCGGTTTGATTATTGGGATGTAAATAAATTGGCGGATGAAATTGTTAATGTCGCTGAATCGCCTGCCTTACAGAAATCTCTGAAGAAAAACGTTAAGAATGAATACGCGAGAATTTCCTGGCAAGATGCCGCTAGAAAATGTCTGAAACTGTATAAAGGAGCGCTGGCATGAATAAAAATAAAGGAATAGTTTTATATCTACACGTACACCAACCGTGGCGAATACGCGAGTATAGTATATTTGACGTGGCTTGGAAGTATAACTATTTCTCTGGCGGTCAAAATCCAGATCAGGACAATCAAAAAATATTCCAAAAAGTTGCAGAAAAGTCGTATTTGCCGATGAATGCTTTGCTTGAAAAGTTGCTGAAAAAATATCCTGATTTTAAGATCTCGTTGAGTTTTAGTGGAACGTTTTTAGAGCAAGCCGAAAGGTTTAATCCTGAGGTTTTGGAAAGTTTTAAGCGCTTAGTAAAGACTGGTCAAGTAGAAATATTATCAAGTCCGTATCATCACAGTCTGGCGTTTTTCTATTCGCGCAAGGAATTCGAGCGTCAAGTTGAGCTTCATCGCTGGAAGATTCGCGAGATTTTTGGTGCGGAAACACGAGTTTTAGCAAATACAGAGTTGGCGTATAGTGATGACTTGGCGAAATGGGCTGAGCAGGATGGCTTTAAGGGTGTGTTGGCTGAAGGCTGGGATCCGATTCTGAATTGGCGCAGTCCGAATTATGTATATCGCCCGAGAGGCACGAAGAAAATTGGATTGCTACTTAAGAATTATCGATTGAGCGATGATTTGGCGTTTAGGTTTAGCGATCGAAAATGGAATGAATGGCCGCTGACTGCGGATAAGTTTAATACGTGGGTGGAAGATTCTGTCCGTTACGCGCCACTGCTTAACTTGTTCATGGACTATGAAACTTTCGGCGAACATCAATGGGCGGAATCTGGGATTTTCGGCTTCTTTGAGAAGTTTGTTGATAAATGGCTGAGTGCTGATGGCAATACTTTCTATACCGTTAGCGAGGCACTGGATGCGAATGCGCCTGCCGGTGAAATAAGTATGCCGTCGCCTGTAACGTGGGCGGACGCTGAGCGGGATTTGACGGCTTGGAATGGAAACAGCCTGCAGAAAGAAGCTTTGCGATATGTCTATGAGCTCGAAGATGAGGTCTTGAATAGTAAAGACGAAGGTCTAATTAGCGATTGGCGAAAATTGCAAACTTCAGACCACTTCTATTACATGGGAACGAAGAATTTTACCGACGGCGATGTCCACGCTTATTTTAGTCCGTATGATTCGCCATACGACGCTTTTCTTTACTATATGAATACTATTCGTGATATGAAATCTCGATTGAGGAAATAGTCAGACATTCTTGCTAAATAAAAACTCCCTCTGAATGCGAGGGAGTTTCTGTATGATCCTGTTAAATTAGCTTTTACGAGCTTTAACTTCGTTACGACCGAGGTTCTTCTTTGTCTCAGTATAGGTCGCGTGCTGCCTTGCAATTGGGTCATACTTCTTCAGTGTTAATTTTCCCTGACCTTTAGTGGTGCGGTTTTGGGTATTAACGGTAGTATAGTAAGTTCGGTGGTTGCTCAAGTTACTCACCAAACCAATCAGCTTTCGTTTCGTATTCTTCTTTGCCATCTCTTTACTCGTTAGATTTTATAAAACGTCTTGGCTAATTATAGCATGTGTGGAGTAAAAATGCTAGTACCATATCAGATTTTACTAATTTTTATGCTTACTTCGCTAATCACCTAGTCAAGTATCAACCCGCGTACTTTATCGATTCTCTGTTCTATCGATCGTTTCGTCACAGTTCCCTCCTAACTTTGTTAAGACTGCGTTTTGGTAAAACTCTCTCTTCTTACGACTTTGCGAAAAAATTCAATGCTAAGAATGTTTTGATAGTTACTAATCACCCAGTAATTGCCAATTCATGGTTTGATGATTTTGAAAAGTTTATTGACGGGTATTATTTTATTTCGACGGCAGATTTTTTAAAAGAACGCGAAACTTTGTCTAGGGACGAATTCCTTAATAAAGCTAATTCATCAAGTGAAGATGGGCAAACCTTCTTAAGTTTGCAGGATCTAAAAGGAGGTAGGGCTCTTGGCGGACCACACAATAAATTAAAGTGGGCGGCGGATCTGAACTGAGATTTGTTGATTATAGATGAGTCTGGTAAGATGATCGAATTGGACGCAGAGAAAGTTTTGACTTATCATCACGAAGGAGGATGTTAACCGCTTTTGCGATAAGAAATAGCGAAAGTACGGTATACTTATAGTAAAGATATTTATAAGTTAATTTGCGGAAGGAAAATAACGTGGCACAAAAGGAAGCTAAAGCGCGACTAAAGATAAATATGCTACTTTCTGATGCCGGGTGGAGATTGTTGGATAACGAAGACGGTCCCGCTAATGTCGATGTAGAAAACAAAGTAGATATCGAAAACCTGGGCGATGATTTTGAAAATACGAGACGAGGGTTTGTCGATTACCTTCTTCTAGGCTCTAACCAGAAGCCCATTGCCGTCCTTGAAGCTAAGCGTGAAAGCATTCCTCCGCTTTCCGCTAAAGAACAAGCTCGCGATTATGCCAATTCTCTACACTTAAGGTATGTAATTCTTAGTAACGGCAACACGCATTATCTGTGGGATATGCAATTTGGTAACCCCGAGCCAATTAGTAGCTTTCCGACTCTAAGCTCATTAGAAGATGAAAAGAAATGGGTTTCCGATGTTGATGCGCTTGTAAACGAGAATATTTCTCGAACCTATATCGCCGAATCTCAAATGCCTGAAATTAAAACGCATCCCGATTATATAAACGAAGATACTCGTAGTGAATTTATAGAGAAAAATAAACTGAAAATCCTTCGCAAGTATCAGGTAAATGCGATTAAGGCCGTTCAAAAATCGGCGCAAAACGGCAATAAACGCTTCCTGCTCGAGATGGCGACTGGCACCGGAAAAACTTTAACTTGCGCTGCTATTATCAAACTATTTCTAAAGACAGGAAACGCTCAGAGAATCCTCTTTTTGGTTGACCGCATTGAATTAGAAAATCAGGCCAAGAAGTCTTTTAGGCAGTCCATCGGTAAAGATTACGTGGTTAAGGTGTGGAAGGAAGATAGAGATAACTGGAAGACTGCCGATATCGTTATTAGTACGGTCCAATCTCTTTTGGCGAGTAGTCGCTATCGTGATTTTAGTCCGAATGACTTTAATTTAATTATCTCAGATGAGGCGCATCGTTCTATTGGCGGCAACGCGAGAGCTGTTTTCGAATATTTCACTGGGTACAAGATTGGGCTTACCGCCACACCGAAGGATTTTTTAAAGAATACCAAGCAAGATGAAAATTCAGAAAAAGAATTCGAACGCAGAGAGTTATTGGATACCTATAGGACTTTTGGGTGCGAATCTGGTCAACCGACTTTTAGATATGACCTAAAAGATGGCGTAAACGATCCTGATGGTCCGTTTTTGGTGAATCCCGTCATCCTGGATGCTAGGACGAATATTACCTCACGACTGCTCGCAGATGAAGGCTATGCAGTCCATAAAATTATTGATGGCGAAGATGTTGACGAGAATTTTGGTATCAGAGATTTCGAGAAAACATTTTTCAATGAAGAGACCAATCGCGTGTTCTGTGAGACTTTTATGAAATACGCGGCGGTCGATCCGTTATCTAAAGAAATTGGTAAAACCATCATCTTTACTGTTAGCCAAAAACACGCAGAAAAAATAGTCCAAATGCTTAACCAAATTGCTATGGAAAAGTTCCCTGGTAAGTATAATTCTGATTTCGCTATTCAGATTACGAGTAATGTTCGTGACGCTCAACAGCTCTCGATTAGTTTTTCTGAAAATAATCTGCGCGGACATACAAGGTGGCTTTCGGATTACGAAAGTAGTCGCACTAGAGTCGCCGTCACGGTCGGCATGATGACGACCGGTTACGATTGCTCCGATTTATTAAATCTCGTGTTCATGCGTCCAGTGTTTAGCCCTTCTGACTTTATTCAGATGAAAGGTCGAGGTACGCGACTCCATACGTTCAAATATGTAGATTATGAAAATGGCGAGAAAGTTAAAACTATTAAGAAAGAAAACTTCCGTATTATAGACTTTTTCGCAGTTTGCGAATACTTCGAAGAAAAATACGACTATAATGCGCCGTTGGTAGTGCCAATGAGTAGGCAAACGCAAAACACTTTAGTGACGCCGCTGCTTATCGATGTCGATCCTCCCGTGATCGTGGTAAACCGTACGGTAGACCTGAATGAGAATGATTCCCTGAGTGGAATAGATGAGACGATTGTTGGTAAAGAAGGCATGCGCGTTGATCGCGAGATGTTCCGCAGCTTCCAAGATGAGGTGAAATCTAATGAAGAATTCGTCAAGTTGTATAATAATGGCAATATTGATGGGGCGCTAAGCTATCTTAAATCCGAAATACTCGGCGAAGATAAGCCTAAGTTCTATATGACTCCTGAGAAAATTCGCAAAATCTTCAATCTAGACCGCAGGCTAGACCTTCGTGAGATTCTGGATCTAATCATGAACAATAAAGAGCCATTGACTAAAGCTCAATATATCCAGCAAAAGTTTAATGAACTTATTTCGGATAAAGGGCTGAGTGAAACTTTGGTTGGAGAGTTGTACAACGATGCATTTGAATTATTTGATGCGTATATCACTGATCGACGCGTGTCTGAGGCTATAGATAATAGAGATTATAGTCTACTGGCTGGATTCGGCTCTATTACAATCGAACAGCTCAAACGCCTAGGTATCGAAAGAGTAAATCAGATTATTAGCTATATTAGAGATTATATTAATGTAGAAAAACTAAGAGTAAAGGATTAATGAATGGACTATACCCAATTTAAACAAATAATAGATAATTCCCGCGATATTCTCATGGGTAAATTACCAAGTCCAATCGCCCAGGTGGATGCAATTTCTTATGCACTTATTTATAAGTTCATGTCGGATACTGATGACGATTCTGCTGCACTTGGCGGCAAACGTACATATTTTTCTGGTGAATATGAAAAATATAGTTGGCACAATTTGATGAGCCCAACTACTACTGGTGCTGATCGCGTAATTCTTTATCGCAATGCCCTCGAGAATATGAGCCGCAATCCAAACATTCCTCCACTATTCCGTGAGATTTTTAATGGTGCGACACTTGGATTTACCGACTCAAATACACTTAACTTATTTCTTCGCGAAATCGATAAGATTAAGCAGAGTTCTGGCGACTCCATCGGTGACGTTTATGAATACCTTCTCTCCACTATGGGATCTCAAGATAAGCTTGGTCAGTTCCGAACACCTCGCCATATCATTGATATGATGGTTGAGCTTATTGATCCAGACAAATCTGATAAAATTCTAGACCCTGCTTGTGGCACCGCAGGTTTCCTTATCTCTGCGTATAGCTGGATTAAGAAGAAGCACATTGAAAAAGAACGTTTGAATAGTGAGGATATTGAGAAAATTCATCGCAACTTCTACGGTTTTGATATCGAACCAAACATGGCTCGTATCGCTCGTGTAAACTTGTTCCTGCATGGCTTTAAATCCCCTCATATTATTGAGCATGATACGCTCAGCTCAGAAGATTACTGGGATGACCGTTATGATGTGATTCTTGCGAATCCGCCATTCATGACGCCAAAAGGCGGTATCACCCCGCATAAGAAGTTTGGGATTACTTCAAAACGTGCTGAGCTTCTGTTTGTTGATTATATCGCTTCTCATTTGAAGCCGAATGGTCGCGCAGCTGTAATTGTGCCTGATGGTGTTCTGTTCCGCAGTAGCTCTGCACACAAAGCACTCAGGAAAGAAATTGTCGAAAATAAGAAGCTTCAAGCTGTTATTTCGATGCCTTCGGGCGTATTTAAGCCATATGCTGGTGTTTCTACGGCGATTTTAGTATTTACTAACTCAAGTAATGAAAGAACCGACAAGGTTTGGTTTTACGACATGAAAATAGATGGATATAGTCTTGATGACAAGCGCTCAAAGCTCAAAACAAGTGACGTCCCCGATATTCTTGCAAGGTTTAAAAACCTTGATGGTGAGAAAGATCGTAAACGCAACGAGCAATCATTCTTTGTGGATAAAGATGAGATAGTCAAAAACGGCTATGACCTAACGATCAACAAATATAAGGAAGTCGAATACGAGAAAGTTGAATACCCACCAACTTCTGAAATTATAGCTGAGATTAAGAAATTAGATCGTGAAGCTTCCGAAAGTCTGACCGAACTTGAAAAATTATTAAACGAAACAAATCCGGATTTGTAGATATATCATGAAAGTTAAACTTGGAGAGCTAACGAAGATTAGAACCGGCAAATTGGACGCCAATGCGGCTTCTGATGATGGCACGTATCCATTCTTTACATGTTCGAAAGAGCCGTTGCGAATATCTACATATTCATATGATTGCGAGTGTGTACTAGTTGCGGGAAATGGCGATCTAAATGTCAAATATTACAACGGAAAATTTGACGCATATCAACGAACGTACATTGTCGAATCTAACGGCGACGGAAGACTTCATCTTCCATACCTCTATCATTTTATGACGCGGTATATTCAGGAATTAAGAAAACTATCGATTGGCGGAGTTATTAAATATATTAAACTAGGCAATCTTACTGATGCGGAAATATCGCTTCCCGATATTAAAGAACAAAAAACCGCATGCAAAAAACTTGAGAAAATTAAAAACATTATAGATAAAAAAGAATCGCAACTTTTTTACCTAGATAATCTTATCAAAGCCCGATTTGTCGAGATGTTTGATGATAACTTTGGCGAAATCGTTGAACTCGGAAATGTCTGTGATGTACGCGACGGTACTCATGATTCACCAAAGTATCACAATGCAGGCTATCCGCTCGTAACATCAAAAAATATATGCGATGGGAAAATAGATTTTTCGACCTGTAATTTAATCCAGAAAGAAGATTATGTCAAGATTAATAAAAGATCCAAGGTCGATGTCGGTGATGTTTTAATGCCTATGATTGGCACTGTTGGCAATCCTATTATTGTAAATACCGACAAGGAATTCGCCATCAAAAATGTAGCACTAATTAAATTTAAAGACGATTCCGTAATTCTTAATACGTTCATAAAAACATTGCTTGAGTCAGATTATTTTGGCAGGGCCGTACTCAGTAAAACAAAAGGTGGGACGCAGAAATTCATTTCACTTGGCGATATTAGAAAATTGGAGTTTAATTTACCGCCAATCGAACTACAACACCGATTTGCCACCTTTGTCGCCCAAATCGACAAATCAAAATTTGCCGCTAAGCAATGAACTTGCGATGTGCAACTTTTACGTTCGTTTGATTAACTATAGCATAACGCATAGTCGTATCGATCTGAGAATGTCCGAGTAGCTTCTGAACTTGTTCAATAGGCATCCCTTTATCAATTGCACGTGTTGCCATAGTCCGGCGGAACTTATGCGGATGAACCTTATTTATGCCTAATTCGCGCCCTAAGCGTCTCAGGCGGATTTCTACGCCAGATATCTGTAATCTATTGTAAGGCGCATCAAGTGTCACAAAAAGGGCAGGATTTGTGTCAAAGCGGCTATTTATGTAGCTCATTAGGTGTATTTTAGTTTTTGCGTCGAAATATACGCGTCTTTCTTTATCGCCCTTACCGAAAACAATGCATTCGCGTTCTTCGAAATCTATATCGTCGATATTAAGTCGCACGAGTTCGCCAATTCTTATTCCAGTAGAATAAAGTAGATCAATTATCGCTAAGTCGCGTAAATTTTTACATTTATCTCGCATCTTTTCAATTTCCTCATCGGAAATAACCTCTTTCACGGTTTTCGTAGTTTTAATTTTGTGGATGCGCCGCATTGGGCTTTTGATGATATAATCTTCCTCTTCGAGCCATGTAAAGAAGCTTGAGATATTGCGACGGATATTATCAATAGTTGTTTTACTGCAATCATTTAAACCTTGATAGTTAGCCAAATATTCACGTATATCGTCGGTAGTTACTTTACGTATTGGATCATCTACTTCATCTAGTAGTTTCTCTACAGTAGTCTTGTAATAGGCCAATGTCCGTTCAGAGCATCCTTCTATCTTTTTAGCATTCAAAAACATCGACAAATAATTGTCGTTTGAAATGCCATTTATAGATCTCGTTTCTTTTGTAAGGCGCGAAACGAGCACGCGCTGTAATTTTTGTGACTGATTTGCGGTGAGATATTCGTCCATATCCACCAAAATGTATTTAATGGCGTCTTCCATTAATAACTCCTTTCGTTAGATTGGCACCTCCACTAACAAAAGGAATAACTTTTTAGCCAAAATACTCCTGCATTAAACTATCAAATAGAAGTTGCGTTTTTTCTAGCGACTTTTGTACAGCAAATTTTGATTTGTCGATTTGGGCGACAAAGGTGGCAAATCGGTGTTGTAGTTCGATTGGCGGTAAATTAAACTCCAATTTTCTAATATCGCCAAGTGAAATGAATTTCTGCGTCCCACCTTTTGTTTTACTGAGTACGGCCCTGCCAAAATAATCTGACTCAAGCAATGTTTTTATGAACGTATTAAGAATTACGGAATCGTCTTTAAATTTAATTAGTGCTACATTTTTGATGGCGAATTCCTTGTCGGTATTTACAATAATAGGATTGCCAACAGTGCCAATCATAGGCATTAAAACATCACCGACATCGACCTTGGATCTTTTATTAATCTTGACATAATCTTCTTTCTGGATTAAATTACAGGTCGAAAAATCTATTTTCCCATCGCATATATTTTTTGATGTTACGAGCGGATAGCCTGCATTGTGATACTTTGGTGAATCATGAGTACCGTCGCGTACATCACAGACATTTCCGAGTTCAACGATTTCGCCAAAGTTATCATCAAACATCTCGACAAATCGGGCTTTGATGAGCTCATCTAATGCTTCGATCTTTTTCTTGTCGTGTGTAATTATCTCGGAGATAACATCAAGTGTTCTAACGATTTTGTTTTGCTTTTCTACGGATTCGCATATGCTAATTTTGAAGTCGCTAAATTGCGTTTTATTAATAATCGGAACGACCGGCGCGTTCGCTATAGCCTTCAGTTGTTTTCGATTGGCATAGATGGCATATGCCAAGTATTTTGGAATAATTGCTTCATTCGGAACGATAGCATTTATCTGTTGATTAAACGAGACTTCTTCTTCCGTTATGCCGACTCGTCCTATTTTCCCAATACACGTGACAAGTATACTATTTGCTGGTACTATTCTAGAAACGTTTTTGGCGCTGGCGGAGATATACTCATTTGCACTAGATATGACACATAATTCGTCTTTTATCACATCCGGTTTAATAAACTTGATGTTTCTATTACTCCAATATTCGTCGACCTTTTTGCTCGGAGTATTTCCCGTAAATATCGTACCCAATTCTTTCAGTCTTACCTTCATATCGTACCTACAAATCCGGATTTGTTTCGTTTAATAATTTTTCAAGTTCGGTCAGACTTTCGGAAGCTTCACGATCTAATTTCTTAATCTCAGCTATAATTTCAGAAGTTGGTGGGTATTCAACTTTCTCGTATTCGACTTCCTTATATTTGTTGATCGTTAGGTCATAGCCGTTTTAAGGCAGTAGAATAGGCGCCAATCTCACCGAATAATTCTAAAAACTTTCGTACATTCCCCTAAAAGAGGTACTCGGCAGTATAAGCCGGAGTAGATATAGTAAAAAGTTATTTTCAAGTCTTCGTAAGAATCCTTTCGGTTAAAATTATTATTCTTTGTACTGGTGGGCCACCACTCTGAATTTAATGCACTAAGAAAAGACTTGTATATCGGGTTTCCTAGGACGATTCTCGTATGAGCAAAAGAAGGCTCGCAATCTTTCGATCACGAGCCTTAAATATCTTATTGTGGAGCCACGATCGGGGCTTGAACCCGAGACCTCATCCTTACCATGGATGCGCTCTACCAACTGAGCTATCGCGGCGTAACAGGCTTAATTTTAGCACATTAAGCCGTGTTTAATCAACTGAGTCATTTTTTACGAGTGGATTTCTTGGTTGGCGTACCGACTTCTTTTGGTAGTTTCGGCGTGACAAACGCTTCTATTATTCCCCACGCTATGCTATTGACCAAGAAAGTAACGAACAATATTCCTGAAGCTGATGCCGCCAAGTGCGCCGATGAGGCGTTAAATAATGTCAATAATCCCGCCGCAGTTAGCCCAATTATAGCCAGCATAATATAAGCGTATTGTAATTTCAATCGTTGGTTTTTTTCGCTATTCCATAATGTAAGAATAGATTTTGTAAATTCAAACATATCCATATAATAGCACATATGCTTATAAAAGTCAATATTACTACTTTGCGCTATCAAAAAGTCGCCCCAAAAAGGCGACGATGATTCAAATTTGGTGCTGGAAGTAGGACTCGAACCTACGAAGCCTTACGGCGGGAGATTTACAGTCTCCTGTGATTGCCACTACACGATTCCAGCGTAATTTGGAGCCGCTTCTCGGACTCGAACCGAGGACCTACGGTTTACAAAACCGTTGCTCTAGCCAGCTGAGCTAAAGCGGCACTGGATTTATTTTAGCAATTTTTTAACATCGTGACAATAGCCTACATGACAATTTTTCGTGGCTGATGGATTTTGCGCTGTTGGCGCGGCCGTGGAGTGCCGACAGTTTTTTGAGCCGGCGCAGATGGCGTTAACATCTTAGTGGCCTTTTTACGTAGACCTTCAGCAAGGTCTGCTTGACCAGAGTTTTCATAAGCTTCCGCCAATATCTTAAGAGTTTGTGGAATTGGCTCTAGCTCAACGGCCTTTTCTAGTGCGTTTATCACCTTTTTCGTATTTCCAATTTTTTCTTGGACTTTAGCGTAGGCGATGTAGCGAGCCGCCAAGTCATCTTCCATCTCCAGGGCTTGCTCAAAGGCTAATGAAGCCTTTTCATAATTTTCGGTTTCATAGTAAATCAGACCAACGTTATGAAGGCTTGAGGCGCTTGGCTCTAAGCTTTGGGCAATCTCAAAACACTCGATGGCGTCTTTATAGGCGCGTTGTTTGGCGTATAAAATGCCTAAGCGATTATAGGCGGTGGCGTTCTTTTCGTCGACGCGCAAGATGGTTAGCAAAGCCTTTTCTGCTCGTAGATATTTATTTTCGCGAATTGAATCTTGGGCAATTACCCACAACTGATCAAGCTTTTCGGTAATTTTAGTTGGCAAATCGCCAGCATCTTTGATTGATGGATGATAAAAAATCGCCCAAATCATTAGGATTAGAATGAGGAATAGTCCAAACATATCTATATCATTATAGCACAAGTTGCATCAGCGCTAGTCTGACATTAGCGTTTGAGTTTAGTGCTTTACTGACGATTGTAGCCTTATTGAGCTGTTTTTCTAATGTTGAATTCATGCCATGAGATAGGGATTGAAAGCGAATCATGTTGATAATGATATCTGTGAGGATTAGCGCTTTCTGGCGGTCGGTAAAATATTTTGCGATATTTTTTAAAGTAGTATATTCCTGATTTGTGGCTAAAATTTGCTTTGCGTCAGTGGCTAGCTGTCTGTATTCGGCGAATTTGTCTGGGTTCTCTGCTAGCTGACGAATCAGTAGCGGCCGACCGGCAGCCAAAAAGAGGATTTGCTGGATGGTGGCGGAGTCCAAGTTGTAATTTTCAAGCAGTTTTTTGTCCTGGACTGATGATGTTTTATGAAGTGTAAGGGTTTGGCAGCGAGATTTTATTGTGTCTAGCATTAGTTTTGGATTTTTTGCAATAAGGATAAAGATGGTGTTTTTATTTGGTTCTTCCAGAGCTTTTAACAGTGCGTTTTGGGATGATTCAGTCATCAAGTCCGCCTCGTCAATAATAATAGTTCGGCGATTTATGGCGTAAGTTCGTAATTTAGCAATGAGATCACGAATTTGCTCAACGGATATGGATTGTTTATCTGGAAGCGGAGTTAAGCGGAAAATATCACTATTTTTAGCTATTTTTTGAGCCACGCTTTTACCGTCTAGCCCGTAGTCTGCCACAATTAAAAGTGCGTGTGGCGGCCTAGCGGTGATTTGGTCGATTTTCTGGACGTCTTGGGTTGAGACAATAATTTCAGACACTACAATTCCTCTGGAAATAGCTGCTTGAATTCTTCTGGAGTGGCCGCTTCAAATGTTTTCCTCTCGCCAGATGGCAATGTGATTTCTAACTTCTGGGCGTGAAGCATCAGGCGGCTGGCGTTCGGTTTGCCATAAACGCGGTCGCCGAGGATTGGTGTGTTCAGGTATGCCATATGGACGCGGAGTTGGTGGGTGCGGCCGGTGGTGGGTTTAAGTTCAATGAGCGCCCGAGTGTCAGTCGCCGCCAGTACGCGGTAGGCGGTTTGGGCGGGCTTACCATTCGGGTCGACACGGAAGGTGCTGGGCGCGGACGGGTTGCGGCCAATCGGTAGGTCAATCTTTGCGGCGGCTAATTTCGGTACGCCGTCGGTCGCCGCGAGGTAGGTTTTTTTGGTGGTGCGCTGGGCGAATTGCCGCTGTAGATGGGCGGCAGCGTCAGGATTTTTAGCGATAATCAGCACACCCGAAGTGTCGCGGTCGAGCCGATGGACGATGCCCGGCCGATCGGTGTCTGAGGCAAACGAAGTCTTGGGGCGAATAATTTCCGCTACTGTCGGCTCGGTCGATAGTCCACCTTTGGCGTGGGTTAGGAGTCCGCTCGGCTTATTTACTACCATCACGTCGTCGTCTTCGTATAATATCGGCAGTTCTGTACTCGCCTGCTCCTGTTCTGGCAGCTTGACGGCGATCTCGTCAGTCTCGTCGACCTCAAACTTTGGCGTCGTTACTACTCGCTGGTTGACTGACACGTAGCCGGCTTTGATGTATTTTTGCCAGAGGCTGCGCGAAATTGACAGGTCAAATACCGTGGACAAGTGGACGTCCAGGCGCTGTTTGGTTGGTACGATGTGGAGCATGATGACGAACTTGCCTTGAAACGGCGTCTCGGTGCAGCTCGAATCAAGCGGATTTGGTAAAATTTCGGCGTTGGCGGGCCTGTCAGGCCACAGCTCGTCAATTGATTCTTCGTCGACAATTGAGCCGTATAGTACGGCGAAATGTTGCTTGTTCAAAATAAATTCCGCCACGATGTGCGATTCGTCCGTCTGAACCTTCAAGCGGCACAAGGCCTTGACGGGCGTATTGTCATCTGCCAGTTGGTATAGCCTGGCGATCTTGAGGACGGTGCGCGGCGAAATTTTCACGCGGGCGTTCCTATCTCCGCAGCCCCACGGCCGTTTGGACACGGTGCAAGGTTTCGTTGGCGACGATGTTCATATCGTGTTCGCTGGACTCTAGCTTACTCTCAATTGCCTGATCATCAACTGCCGCCAAGCGCGCTTGGAAATTCGCTAAGAATTCCGCTACTTCATCAGCTACGATTCGCTTAAAATCGCCGTAGCGCTCCATGCCGGCATACTCGCTGATGGTCTGTTCCAAGCTGACGTCTTTTCCAGCATCCTGGCGTACCAGTGTTAAAACCTCTAGCAGATTGGAAATGCCCGGCTGGTTGTCGCGGTCGTATTGTACCTTACCCAATGAGTCGGTGGTGGCGCTCATGATTTTTTTGTGGGCTGCCTCTGGCTCGTCGCCAAGGAAAATGACGCCCTTGCCGCTGTCGTCGGATTTGCTCATCTTTTTGGCCGGGTTCATCAGATCTTTGATCCTGAGGCCTTGGTCGTTGCCGAAGAATTGGTGCTGCTGGGCGACCGGTTTTGGTACGATGAATAAGTCGCCAAATTTGCGGTTCATCCGCTCGGAGATGTCGCGGGTAAATTCCAGGTGCTGCGTTTGGTCGTCGCCGACTGGCACGTAGGTGGCGCCGTAGAGCAAGATGTCGGCGGCCATCAGGACTGGGTAGTTGAAGAGACCGACGGAAATACCTGTATGAACTATATCCTGCGCTTTCTGTCTACTAGTTGGTAGGTGAATTTTACTGTCAATCTCATCAAGAAATTTGTGTGATTTATCTTTAAACTGCGTCATTCGACCCATCTCTCCAAATCCAGTGAAACAGTCCAAAATCCACGCTAGTTCGCTGTGTGCCGGGACGCGGCTTTGGCGGTACAAGTGAATCGCCTCATTATCTAGCGGCAGTCCCGCGGCGGTATAAATTCGTGCGTTATTTAAAATGCTATCGTACAACTTGCTGTGGTCAATCGGCGTGGTGAAGCTGTGTAGATCGGGGATGAACAGATTGATATCAAAATCGGACGAGCGGCGCTTCGCCATATCGACAATCGGCAAAATGGCACCAAAATAATTGCCAATGTGAATATCGTTGTTGGCGCGCACGCCAGTGAGGATGACGGGTTTGGATGGTTTCATTAGATATATTATAACACCCTTTGGCTATTAGTAGGCGTGAAATGGTGGAGTATAATTCTGTAAAATTGTCCTCAAGCTCACACTATGCCGAAAGTTTATGTCGTCAATCTTATCCAGATCAACCCACTCCGGCATGCCGTTGGTGTAGGTTTTTTCGCTGTCGGTTATGTTGTCGTTATTGATTTGCCCGTGCAGCTGGCTATAGGTAAAGTACAGCTAGATTGACTGGTTGGCTTGCGCCTCAGCGTTGCGTTTGAAGAAAGTAGTTGCTTGGTGAATGATTTTATCCGGCATGATGGTTAGTCCAGTTTCTTTCTTAATTTCGCGGATAATTGATTCCTCAACCGTTTCGCCCTTCTCGACACCGCCGCCAATCAAGCTATAACCGTCCCATTGCCGAGTTAAAAGAATCTTATTATCCTCAATAATAACTGCGTACACGCCGACGCGAATGTTTAGTTCGTCAACGGGAACGGTGTATTGATTGCCGAAGACGTCTTTGCAGATGATGGTTTTAGTCATGAGGTTATTCCCTTCAGATAATCCCTCAGCATCGCAAACCCATCAACCGTTTCAATTGCCGCCAAATATTCTTGCCACTCTTCATCATTCAATTCTGCCAAACTGCGGCCGGGAAATCTCGGATGCCCATAAATATATAGCAATTCCGTCCAGCCGTGCAGATTGTCGCCGCGCGGTTCATCGATAATAAAGCCCTCTTCGTCCACCACGAATATATGATCTTCCGCGCCGTCAAAATAGCCAACCGCAAAAGAAAATATAGCCCTACGATCAGTTTCGCCTTGCATTAACTTGATTATGCCGGGATAGCTAAAACTATCCAGTAGCAATTTAACAAACGGCCCCGGAAAACCTTTCAGGGCCAGAATGAAAAAGCCACGATCATCAACGATTAGTCGCTTGTTTGGAAAAGCTTTCTTGGCTTGAGATAGTTTACTTTTGGCAATTGTTTGAATATCCAGCCCTCGCCCCTCGTCAAAATCATAGTCGAGCTGCCGTAAATCAACACCGAGTGGCTGGAGGAGCTTCTGGAGGCTGGCGAACTTTTTGTGATTGGAAGTTACAAAATAAATTAGACTATTCCTGTGCTTCATATTGATAAGTATACGTTAACTAACGCCCTTTCGCAGATTTCTAATGCTCGTATCATAAGGGGTCTTCCATAATTCACCATCAATGTTCAGATTTTTCAGGAAACTATACATTTGTTGTTGAATATTGTCGGCATTTGCGTCGTCCTCAGCCAAAACCTCCAGCTCGATAAACAACCCCAGCCCAGCAACTTCATCGACACAAATCGTATAGTCCTCAGTTTTCGATTCAAGGCGGACTTTATCAACCGTGACAACCTCTTGCCAACCCAGCACTGTAAGCATTTGGCGTGCCATGTCGCCACTATCAACTGCAAACTCATATTCATCAGATACTAATTTCGCCTGCCTTTCGATTTTTAGCGTCATAAAGCTCCGCTGCAACTCACCGGTTTTTGGGTCGAGGACGTCGCGTATTCGCATAATCTTTGAGCCAGGAATAATTGGAGCGTCAACCTGTTCGGGTAATAGAAAAACCGTATCGATTTGGTGTTTGATTGAGATGGGCACGACAAACTGATTTTCTAGGACCGCAATGAGCTTGTCGCGAGTCATGTTGGCTGATAGCTTGAATTTGGATTCGATTTCAATCATGGGCTATTTTCTTAATCTATTTATGCGACGTACGGATTTTAATGGAAGTTCTCCCGTCAGGTGCTGTTTTATAATCCCAGACAAACACTTGGCGTATTTATCGGTAATTTCGTGGCTCTGCATAGTCATTGAGCGGTGGGCTATATTCTTATGCTCTTTGGCTAATTGCTTCAAATTCCGTTCTACAATTAGCGGATCAAGTTTGCCAGATAGAATAGTGATCGGTAGTTTCAATTGTGATATATCAGTCATCGTGGTTTGATTAATAATCGCGGCGTTTAGTGCGGTCAGGAAAGATTTGGCGGTGACTTTGTCAGCCTTAAACCCAGCGTCGGGCCATATATTATGTCGGTCGGCAAATTGCAGTAGGCGCTTTGAACTCCTTGGGTGCTTGTTGATAAGGCTGTATAGGGCGCGTAATATTTTTTCTGGATGATGGATTTTCTCGTCAGTTTTAGGTTGGTATATCGGCGGGCTGCATAGGATTAGCGACTGAGCTAATTTTGGATATTTTTTAGCGAGTTCTACGGCTGCCAACGAACCCATAGAATGGCCAATGATTACGTCAAGATGATTGATTGATTCTTTTCTTAAAGTGGCGGCGATGCTGGTGGCTTGATCTTGGACATTGTAAGATTTCCAGTCGGGCTTTGGTGAGTTGCCAAATCCCAGCATGTCAATAGCAATAACCCGCGCGTCCTTGGGCAGATATTGTGTCAATGGCTTCCAGGTGCGCCATGAGGTGCCTAATCCATGGACAAGTAGAATCGTAGACTTTGGATTGTCTGGGCGGCAAAAATAATGCACATTTAAGGTGTAAGGAATACGTAGCCAGCGATGGATTATTCTATCAAACATAGTCTTAGTATACTATGAAAATACCCCGCCTGCATATGAGACGGAGTATTTTCGAGAATTGGTTTCTCCTCTGTTTAACGCTTGGAGAATTGTTCGCGCTTGCGGGCGGAACGCAGACCGTATTTCTTGCGTTCTTTCTCGCGTGGGTCACGCTTGAGCAGCTCAGCCTTCTTCAGAACTGGGCGCAGATCAGCGTGAGCAGCCGTCAATGCTTTAGCGATGCCAAGCTTGATGGCGTCAACTTGACCAGCGAGGCCACCACCTTTGACCAAGATGGTAACGTCGTATTCCTTTTGCTTGCTGACGACAGCTAGTGGGTCGGTCACTTCGGCAAGCAAGGTTTTGTTGCCATCCAGGTACTCAGCGGCTGCTTTGCCGTTGATGGTGATGGTACCCTTGCCAGGAAGCAAGCGAACACTTGCTGAAGCACTTTTGCGTCGTCCCAAGCCGTAGAAATAGGTATCAGTAGCCATATTACTTTACCTCAACTTTCTCTGGGGTTTGTGCTGCGTGAGCATGCTCGCTGCCAGCAAATACGCGCAGGCGATTGAGGCGTTCTGCTTGCAATTTGTTCTTTGGCAGCATGCCTTTGACAGCTTCTTCAATAATTCGTTCTGGGTGGCGTTCACGCATTTCTTTGAACTGCGTTTCTTTGATACCGCCTGGGAAACCACTGTGACGGTAGTAGTACTTGTCAGTTTCCTTGTAGCCAGTAACGACGGTGTTTGCAGCGTTGATAACCACGACGTAGTCGCCACCATCAACGTGCGGTGTGTAGGTTGGCTTGTATTTACCAGTCAGATGTTTAGCAATTTCAGTTGCCAAACGACCGAGTGGCAGCTCGCTTGCGTCAAACAATACCCAGCGGCGAGAAACTTCAGATGGTTTTTGTGAATAAGTCTTCATCTTATTTCTCCTTCTTTGGCATTGGTTTGATATCGTCGACAAACTCGATGATTGCCATTTGTGCACCGTCGCCAACACGCAAACGTGTTCGTTCAACGCGAACGTGTCCGCTGGTGCGGCCGCTCAGCTGTGGGGCAATTTCATCAACGAGCTTGTAAGCAGCAGCGCGGGTGCTGAGTGCTGCGATCACCTGGCGGCGGCTGGCTAGATCGCCTTTCTTCGCCTTGGTGATGATTTTTTCAATGTGGCGCTTCAGCTCTTTGGCTTTCGGCAAGGTGGTCTCGATTTTGCCGTGCTCGACCAGGCTGGTTGCCAGGCCTCTCAGCAAGGCTCGTCGTTGATCACGCTCACGGCCGAACTTGCGCCCTTGATATCCGTGTCTATGCATAGTTAAAACTCCAACTCCGCCATCTTGTCGCGTACTTCATCCAGCGCCTTTGAACCAAAGCCTTTCAATTCTCGCAAATCTTGCTCGGTCAAAGTCACCAGGTCGCGAATCGTGCGGATTTCATTGTTAATCAGCGCGTTCGTCGTGCGGGCGCTTAGGTTTAATTCTTCAATTGACATAGCCAATTCTGACTCTTCATCATCTTTGGTTGTGCCAAGTGCTGGCGCACCAGTCACCATGGTGTTGCCTGCTAAAGCTGTGTATTGGTTAACCAGGATTGCCGCTGCTTCTTCAAACGCCTCGCGTGGAGTAACTGTACCGTTGGTTTCAACGGTAATTGCTAGTTTATCCAAGTTTGTCTCTTGACCAACGCGGGTTGAGTCAACTTTGTAACGAACGCGCAGCACTGGCGAATACATTGCATCAATAGCAATCATGTCGCTGTGCAAGCGGTTCTCGCTTGACTCTTCAATTGTCTGGTAACCGCAACCTGCTTCTGCCACCAAATCCATCACCAAATGCTTGTTTGGATCGTCAATTGTAGCAATTACTTGCTCTGGGTTAACGACTTCAACATCAGCATTTGTCTTGATGTCAGCGGCAGTTACTTCGCCAGCGCCAGATTTCTCCAAGCGCAGCTCAACCGGCTCGTCAGTAAACACTCGCAGGTGAACGTTTTTCAGGTTCAGCATGATGTCGACAACATCTTCTTTGATGCCTTCAACAGTGGTAAACTCGTGAGTTACGCCCTCAATTTTGAAAGCGACAATCGCACCACCACGAACACTTGATAGCAGAACGCGGCGTAGTGAGTTGCCAAGAGTATTACCGTAGCCTGGGTGAAGCGGCTCGATTAGAAAAGTAGCACTGGTCGCTGAAATGTCATCAACGCTCGCGAGTGCTGGATTGTAAATTGCTTTTGCCATAATTCTTCCCTAACCCTTCTTTTATCGTGAGTAATACTCAACAATTAATTGCTCGTTGATGTCAGCTTCTGCTTCCTCGCGCTTTGGCAAACCAGTCACTTCAATCTTCAGCTTCTTGCTATCGCTCTTTAGCCAGCTCAGTGGGCCTTGGATTGAATTGTTGATTACATCTTCAATGTGCGTAAAGTACTCAGATTTGGTACTCTTTGGACGAACAGTAATAACGTCACCAGCCTTAACGCGAATCGATGGAATATCGACGCGACGGCCGTTTAGTTCAAAGTGGCCGTGGCTAACCAGCTGACGAGCAGCGCGGCGGCTAACAGCGAATCCAGAACGATAAACGACGTTATCCAAGCGGCGCTCCAGCAGCTTCAACAGGTTCTCGCCCGCCAAACCTTCTTGGGCGCGCGTTGCTTCATTCATCAGCCGAGCAAACTGCTTTTCAACCAAACCATACAGGCGGCGAACCTTCTGCTTTTCGCGCAGCTGTGTAGCGTATAGACTTGGCTTATTCTGGCGACCGTGCGCGTGCTGACCTGGAATACCGGATTTTCGTGCCAAAACTTTATGTGCTTTTGGATGAAGCGCATAACCTTCGCGGCGGCTTTGCTTGACAATCGGTGAATTATCTCGTGCCATAATTATGCCCTCCGTACCTTTCGTGGACGAACACCGCCGTGAGGCACGCCAGTTACGTCCTTAATGCTTTCTACTGAGATGTCGAAGGCGCCAACCGCACGAATAGCGGCATCACGGCCCAAACCGACACCTTTGACGAAAACGTCAACTGATTTCAAACCATACTGAGTTTTCGCAGCTTCAGCAGCTTTTTCAGCGGCAACCTGTGAAGCGTAGGCGGTGCCTTTTTTGCTACCACGGAAACCACATGCACCAGCTGATGAAGCGGTCAACACGTTACCCTTCTTATCGGAAAAAGTAACGATGGTGTTATTAAATGTTGCTTGAATATGCAGCTGACCAGCTGGGACTGATCGGCGCTGCTTCTTCTTGGTAGATCTTGCGTCTGCCATTTCTTAGTCCTTTCTTTAGGTCTTACTTGCTGCTTTTGGTTGTGTACCGCCCACGGCGATGGCGCGACCCTTGCGAGTTCGTGCATTCGTACGAGTCCGCTGTCCGCGTGTCGGCAGTCCTGCTTTGTGGCGAAGACCGCGATAGGCGTTGATATCCTTCAAGCGCTTAATGTTGTTAGTTACCAAGCGCTGGAGATCACCTTCGACGGTGTATTCGCTGTCGATAATTTCGCGAATCTTGTTTTCTTCAGCCTCGGTGAGATCTTTCACCCGAGTGGTCGGCTCAATCTTAGCCGCCGCAAGGATGCTCGAAGCGTGCTTTGGCCCAATCCCATAAATATAGGTGAGCGCGATTTGCACCTGCTTCTCTGTTGGGATAACTACCCCAGCAATTCGAGCCATGCTTAACCCTGCCTTTGCTTGTTCTTAGGTTTTTTCTTGTTGATGACGTACAACCGACCTTTACGGCGGACGAACTTGTCATCGGGGCTGATTTTTTTCACACCTGCACGAACTTTCATAAAGTGCTCAAATCTCCCTTCCCGAGTAAACCCGAGATTAACGTTAATATTTGACTACCGGCCCTGCTGGGGTCGATCGTCACGTAGGCGGAAGCTGATTCGTCCCTTTGTAAGATCGTAAGGGGTCATCTCAACCTCAACCTTATCACCAGGCACCAGGCGAATATAGTGCTTGCGCATTCGTCCTGAAATGTGCGCGATGATACTATGGCCATTCTCCAGTTCCACCCTAAATTGAGTATTAGGCAGTGCTTCCACTACCTTTCCTACCATTTTGATGACTTCCTTTTGACTCGCCATAAGTTACAGTTGTCAATTATACAGCACGCAGCGCAGTTTGACAAGGGGTATTTCCATAAATTTATGTGCTATATGTATTATCTCACAACATTTCTTAGAATAGACTTTTTAAGTTTTTTATATCATTTCTACAAGTTTGTAAATTGCTATTTATAAATTATAATATTGTAAACTTCAACCTATTTTTTAAAATTCTATTTAACTTTAAAAAATTTCAATCTTAAAGCATTACCCAAAACAGATACTGAACTAAATGACATTGCAAAAGCCGCTATCATCGGATCCAATTTTGGTCCATTGAAAAATGCATAAAATATTCCAGCGGCAAATGGTATTCCAAGTACGTTATAAAAGAATGCCCAAAATAGATTTTCCTTTATATTTGTGATTGTTGCTTTACTTAATGCTATTGAACCCGCAACATCTCTCAAATCGTTTCTAATTAAGACGATATCAGCGGATTCTATAGCAACATCCGTTCCATTTCCTATCGCAATTCCAACGTTTGCTTGAGCAAGTGCTGGTGAATCGTTAATTCCGTCTCCAACCATTGCAACAAATTCATCTCTTTCCTGAAGTTCCTTTACTTTTTGAGATTTCTGATAAGGCAGCACTTCTGAAATTACATCATCTATTCCCACTTGTTTTGCGATAAATTTGGCAATTTTTTCGTTATCTCCAGTTAGCATTACTGTCTTGATTCTCATTTTTTTCAGTTTTTCTATAGCTTCCTTGCTTGTTTCCTTGATAACGTCTGCAACTGCAACAAGTCCCGCCAATTCGTTATCAATCGAAATGTACATTGGCGTTTTTCCTTCATTCAACAAAATATCATAATCTTTTTGAGAAATTTCTACATTGATTTTTCGATTTTCCATCAATTTTCTATTTCCAATTTGAACTTCCTTGCCTTCAAATGCTGCACGAATACCGTAACCTGGCATTGCCCTAAATTTTTCATACGGCTTAATTTCAATATTTTTCTCTTTTGCTTTGTTTACGATTGCTTCTGCCAATGGATGCTCTGAATCATTTTCCACACTTGCAGCAATTTTTAACAATTCATTTTCATTATATTTCCCATAAGCAATCAAATTAGTAAGTATAGGCTTTCCTTTCGTAATCGTACCAGTCTTGTCAAATACAACTGTTTTTATTTTGTATGCTGTTTCAAGAGCTTCCCCGCTTTTTATAAGAATACCGTTTTCAGCCCCTTTTCCAGTTCCAACCATTATTGATGTAGGTGTTGCAAGTCCCAATGCACACGGACACGCAATTACAAGTACAGCGATGAAAAACGACAATGCAGTAACCAATCCACTTCCACTTAGAAACCAAGCAATTCCTGCAATTATCGCAATCCCAATAACAATCGGCACAAAATATGCCGACACAATGTCTGCCATTCTAGAGATAGGAGCCTTTGACCCCTGTGCCTCCTCAACCAGCTTTATAATTTGTGACAAAACTGTATTTTTACCAATTTCAGTCGCCTCAAATCTGATACTTCCATTTTTATTTATACTTCCGCCAACAACCTTATCTCCAACTTTTTTGCTTACTGGCAAACTTTCTCCTGTCAACATTGACTCATCAACAGAAGTCGCCCCTTCCACAATTCTTCCATCCACCGCAATTTTTTCTCCCGGCTTCACAATAACAATATCTCCAACTTTCAAGTTTTCAATCAGAACTTCCTTTTCCGCTCCATTTTCAATAATTTTAGCCTTTTTAGGTTGAAGTCCGATAAGTTTTTTTATTGCCGATGAAGTTTGACCTTTTGTTTTTGCCTCCAGCAGTTTTCCAAACAAGATTAACGTAATAATTGCACCAGCCGACTCATAATATAAATCCATATGTGCTTCAGGGTCTACAATTACAATTCCAAAAGTTGCGTAAATTCCATAGAGTACCGCCGCCGTTGACCCAATAGCAATTAATGAATCCATTGTTGGAGATTTTCTTACTAAATTTTTAAATCCATGTGAAAAAAAATCTCTCCCAGCATAAATAATAGGCAAAGTCAACACAAACTGTGCCAACGCAAAATTAAGCGGATTTACCTTAGGATTCAAAAATTCAGGAAGTACTGCCCCAAGCATATGCCCCATCGAAATATACAAAAGTGGAACAACAAAAATAACTGCTAAAATTAATCGATTTTTCAAACTTATTATTTTTTCTTGATAAAGTTCCACCTTTTTATCTTCTGTCATATCCTCAGCCAGTCCATACCCAGCCGACTCCACTATTTCCCTAATTTTATCAAAATTGTACTTCTTCTCATCATATTCAATATTCAATTTTTCAGTTGCAAAATTAACTGAAGCGTTAATATCATTATTTTTATTAAGTGCCTTTTCCACAGCATTGGCACAAGATGCACAGCTCATTCCGGTTACTGTATAGTTTTTTTCTGCCATAATCTTTTCTTCCTTCATTTAGTACACCATATCTTAAATATGCTTATGTCCGCTATGTTCGCAATTACACTGCCCCTCCACACAATCACACGAAACTTCTCCCATAGCCGTCTTCCTCTTTTCCTCAACAGCCTTTAAAATCAGATCCAAGTCGTCAAAACTCAGTTCACTGTTCTCAATAACTTTCCCTATCATTTCTCCAACTTTCGTTTTACAAATTTTATCAAAAGTTCCTAATATATAACTGTTAGCAACTTCCTTTTCTGTAAAATCTGTCGAATAAATATACTTGTTCCCAATTTCCTTCTTTTTCAAAATATTCTTTTTCAGCAGCCGATTCAACAGCGCCTTTATTGTAGCCTGTTTCCAGTTCATTTTCTCACAAAGCACCTCTGTCACAAACTTGCTCGTAACTTCGCTATTTGCCCACACAACTCGCATTACTTCCCATTCTGCATCGGTTATATGCTGTTTTTTATCGATTCTGCAATTTTCTTTCACATTCTTACCTCCTTTAATGTTTACGTTTGTAATCTTTTTACATTATATAGTTTACAACAGTAATCGTTTTTTGTATATTCTTGTCACATATGTGTTATCTCACAACATATTTCCATAAATTTATGTGCTATACTTGAGCTATCAAATTTAACATAAGGATTTTTATGGCAAGTACGAAAAATCGGACAAAGTCTCAAACAAAAAAATCACAAGTTGAGCTGCTGGTGCCCGTTTTGATTGGTGTGATAGCAGTGTTGATGCTGATTGTTGGTTGTTTGGTGTGGAAATTGAACTGTCAATCACCACACAAACCATACGCAGCGACGGAAAAGATTGGCAGCGGCTTCGTGAGTTTGGGCTCATTGGGCTTTCGTTTTGAGGGAAATAGGGCGATCGCTCGGCACGACGCGTCCGTAAAAGAAATTCGTGAGTTTCTGAAAAAAGAAAATGAGCGATCAGGTTGCAAAGATAACAATGGTGCGGTCAGCGTAATTGTAAATACTCAAGACGAGAAGCAGTTGCTGCTTGGATATGGTTGCGGCAGTACAGCTGCGCGAATGTTTGCAGTTAAGAAGGAAGATGGATGGAAAGCAATTTCACCGACTAATCAGTTTAATCTGCTTGATATTCCAAGCTGCAAAATGACTGATGAGAATAATATTAGTAAGGAAATCGCGCCAGTCTGTCAAAACGAGAAAAAAGATGGCGATAATCTATCTTACGATTACAGGCTACGCTAGAATATTTTATAAAATAATTCCCCGCTTTATCGGCGGGGATTTTTTATGGTAATTATTTTTTCTTAAACAAGCGGCGTTTTTTAGACTTTTTACCATTGTCGAGCAGCTCATCTGGGTCAAAGTCATCATAGGTGACCATCAATGCTCGTGAGTTAATCTGCCTTAAGGTCTCAAGACCAACCGACACAATAATCAAGATTCCGGTACCGCCAATTGATAGGCGCAAGCCGTGCAAACCCGTCAAATGATATGTCAGATATTCAGCGACGAATGGTAGAATCGCTACAATTCCCAGAACAATTGAGCCAAACAGAATCAAGCGATTAACGGTTTTTGTAAGGTACTTCTCAGTCTGAGCGCCCGGCCGAACACCCTCGATGAAGCCGCCTTGCTTTTGTAAGTTTTCAGCGATTTCATTAGCATTAAAGACGATGCCAGTGTAGAAATACGTGAAGGCGATGACTAAGAGGAAGTATAGCGTTGGATAGATGAATGCCTCAGTAGTGCTGCCTGTAAATGAGCCAGCGCTTGGCGCTTGGAACCAGGTGATAAGCTTGTCGGCTGTTGGCAGGAGATTGGTATTACCAGATGCTTTCATGACTTGACCAACAAACTGTGGCAAGCTAAGAAACGCAACTGCAAAGATAACTGGGATAACGCCAGCTGCAATCAGCTTGACTGGCAGAATGCTTTTTACGTCGCCATAGTTGCTATTGCCATGAACGCGTTTAGCATAATTGATAGTAATAACACGCTGCGCTTCGTTGATTTTCACCAGGAAGTATAGAACGATGAGTCCCGCAATAGACATGATAAGCACTGTCCAGAACATAGTCGGGTTAAGAGGTAGCGTAAACCAATTAAATACGTTTAAGCTGCCTGATGAAGTGTCGAGCAGCGAAGAAATGAGCGACGCAAGCATTTGCGGTAGCTGGCTAATAATTCCGGCAAAAATTACGATAGAAATACCGTTACCAATACCTTGCTCTGTAATCAATTCACCTAGCCACATCAACAGAACCGAGCCAGCGGTCATGGCTGTAACCGACACAATCCATTCCATTGCTGTTGGATCAGCTAGTGTTGTTGAGCCACCTTGAAGAACTGTTTGGCGCAGAATAAAAATGAAGGCAATTGACTGAACGATAGCCAACGGAACGGTAATCATGCGTGTCCATTGCTGAATTTTACGGCGACCAGTCTCGCCGTCCTTGTGAAGTTCTTCTAGCTTCGGAATTGCTTTAGTTAATAGCTGAATGATGATGCTGGCGGTAATAAATGGACTAAGCCCGACCAACACTAAAGAAAAGCTTGATAGTGCGCCGCCAGAAAGCAGGTTCAAAATTCCACCCAAATCAGTCTGTCCGAGCACTGATGAAATCGCGTTACGTAGCTGGGTTGGTTCAGCCAATGGCACTGGGATGTGTGCCAATAATCTGTAGACGACGATTATTCCGACAACGATTAATAATCGCTTTTGCATGTCTTTATTTTTTAGCGAGCGGAAAATTATTCTCCAATTCATGTTTTAGCCCCTCATAGTCTCTAACAATTCTTAACTCTGTTAATTATACATTACCACAACTAATATTTCCATACCGAAATAAAGAATCCCCTTATTCTATAGAGGGGATTCTTGTGCTTGATGAGAATATTTATTTCTCTTCAGTTTCTTTTATGCTTTGACGCAGTGGTGTCGCGACTTTTTCAAATGAGCCGCCGGCTTTTTCAATCGCTATAACGACTGAAGCGGAAGCAGCCTGCACTTTCAAGTCAACCTTGGCTTTCAATTCACCGCGAGCGATCACCTTGACCGTGTGGAACGGCGTGGCGATGTAGCCTTCGGTAAACAGCAGCGCGTTGTCGACGGTTTTGCCGTCAAAGGCGTTCAAGTGGTCGAGGTAGACTACCTGAGCTGGTGTGCGCAAGCTCTTGAAGCCGCGAGCTTTTGGTACAGCCTGAGCCAGTGGGCGCTGACCACCCTGGAACATAGCGCGAAGCTTTTTACCAGTGCGGGCGTTCTGACCTTTGGTACCACGACCAGCGGTTTTACCCTGGCCAGCAGCGATACCGCGGCCAACGCGCTTTTTATTCTTGTTTGCTGAAACTTGGAGATCGTTGTATTTCATTACTTAGCCTCCTTTTTAGCAGTCTTTTTGACTGGCTGAGTGTTGAGCCACTGTTCGCGTGGAACCAGTGATTTCAGTGCTTCAATAGTTGCGTAGGCGATGTTCACCTTGTTGGTTGAACCCAGTGACTTGGTGAGCAGGTTGCGGACACCAGTCACGCCGATGATTTGTCGCACCACACCACCAGCGATGATACCGGTACCAGGAGCGGCTGGCTTGATCAGCACGCGAGCACCTGAGAACTTAACTTCGCTGTCGTGCGGAATGGTTTCGCCATTCAGTGGCAAGGTGATCAAGTGCTTCTTGGCGACTGAGGTTGCCTTAGCGACAGCCGCTTGCACGTCGGCACCTTTGGCCACGCCAACACCAACCTTGTCTTTGCGGTTACCGACAACCACCAACGCCTTGAAACGAAAGCGGCGGCCACCTTTGACCACGCGGGACACGCGGTCAATGTTGATTACCAATTCTTCAAACTCTTTTGGTGCGTCATCACGCACATTTCGCCGGTCATCGCGGCGACCACCACGCGGACTGCGAGGCCGGCGGCCTTCTGCGCGTGGGGTAGTATTTGCAGCTTGTTCTGCCATACTAGAACTCCAATCCTTCTTGGCGCGCAGCATCAGCCAATGCTTTCAAGCGACCAGCGTACTGGCGGCCGTTGCGGTCAAAGACCACTGCGCTAATTTTACTTTTCTTTGCTTTCTTGGCAATTTCGGTACCGATGGCAGCGCATTTTTCGCTCATCGTACCTTTTGCTTTGGTGCCAACGGTGGTTGCGGCAGCCAATGTCTTGCCTGCGACGTCGTCGATCAGCTGAGCGCTAACATGCAGGTTGCTGATGGTGACCGTCAGGCGTGGGCGCTCTGCAGTGCCTGAAACCTTGGCGCGAACGCGGTTTTTGCGAAGAGCGCGGTTGAGTAATTTCTTATTTTCAGCCATGATTACTTACCTGTCTTTCCTGCTTTACGCAAAATTTGCTCGTCAGCGTACTTGATACCCTTGCCCTTGTATGGCTCAGGTTTCTTCAGCGCGCGAATTTCCGCAGCGACTTGGCCGACTTGCTGTTTATTGATACCACTGACGATGATAGTCATCTTTTCATTGGTAACGGTGATGCCCTCTGGGGCTTTGTATTTGACTGGGTGTGAAAACCCGAGCGCCATTTCCAGCTCGTTGTTGCTGGAGCTCACGCGGAAACCGACACCATTGACCTCGAGACGCTTCTCGTAGCCTTTGGTGACGCCGATTACCATGTTGTTGATCAGCGCGCGCATTAGACCGTGCTGGGCGCGAGCAGTTTTGGACTCATCCTTCGGATGAACCGTGGCGTGTCCGTCTTCGACTTTCACCTCAACTGCTGGCGTGATGAATTGTGTCAATTCACCTTTCGGGCCCTTTACGACCACGTCACCAGAGTCAACCGTGATTGTCACACCGGCCGGAATAACCACCGGCAGTTTTCCGATTCGACTCAGACTCATTACTCACCTTTCGTGTGATTTGATATTAACTTCGGTATTTTAGCATAGATTAGGGGTAAAATGCAAGCTTGGCGTGGCGGATTATCATAAATTGCTATATACTTTTAGTATTGCGTAAGTGAGTTGGAGGTTCCTGCGTGGCAGAACGATATGAAATAGAGCGTAAACGTAAATTTTTGGGTGATTTGGAGGAGTTTATTGCACGACTGAGTTCTCAGGGATTTTTTCTGTCTAGCGAAACTACTGAAATTGACACTTATTATTCTCGACCGGATGTTGATTTTATGCAGACGGTTGAGTGTTTACGGGTTCGACAGCGTGATGATTTTGCTGAGATAACCTATAAGCCACCGACCAATCAGCGCACGCACACTGAGGATGGGGTTATCGTCAAGCCAGAAACTAATCTGCCGGTCAATCCAGAGAATACGGCCGTCGCTAAGCAGCTGCTAGCAAATCTTGGTATGGTGAAATTGGTCGAGGTCAATAAGTTTAGACGGATATTTAAGTGCGATGATGAGCCGGGGCTAACGATTGCTATTGATGAGATTAGCGGTGTGGGTGTTTTCATAGAAACAGAAATCATCAGCGAGGATAAAAAGTCGGCTTTGCGGCGAATCGAGGATGTTGAAGCACGGATAGGAGTTCAGGAGTTTGAAATCATCACTCGACCGTATCGTGATATTTGTATGTATGCACAATTTACTGAAAGAGATAAGGTGGTAACAAAATGAAAACAGCTATACTATTTGCCACCAGAAACCCAGGCAAGTACGAAGAATTCGTTGCAACGTTTCGTAACTTCGACCCGCAAATATCAATTATTTCGCTAGCAGACTTGAGCTATCAAATCCCCGATTGCGTAGAAACGGGTGTGACTTTTGAACAAAACGCCCTCTTAAAGGCACGACATACGAGGCGTTATTTACGCGGGAATGATAAAAACTTAATAATTATTGCCGATGACTCAGGTATGGAGATTGAAGCATTAAACGGCGAGCCTGGCGTGTTTACAAGACGCTGGGATGGTCACGAGATGAGTGATCAGGAAATCGTAGATTACTGCTTGAAGAAGCTTGAAAATAAGACAAATAGGCGAGCACAATATCAGACGTGTCTTGCAGTAAACTTCCCTGATGGTCGCGAGAAGGTGATTTTTGGAGAAAATTCTGGCGTTATTTTAACTGAGTCACGGGAGGAGTCGCGACTCAAAGGTATGCCATTTCGGGAGTTATTTTTCGTACCCGAGCTTGATATGATGTTTCATGAAGTGCGCGAGCTGCCGAAGTCCATGCGTAGTGAGTATCAGCTTGGGCATGAAATTGCAATCGAAAAATGCGCCACTCTTATAGAAGAGTATGCGATGTTGCGTTCTTCGACTGTTGTTTAGCGATAGGGATGTCTCACTGATTGGTATCGCAGATAAGGACACTGAGCTTATTAATAAGCGTCGAATCGAGCTGGTTAGGGGCAATATCCTGCGGGTGAAGATAAGCTAGTTCCTCGGCTTCCTCACTCACCCGTGGATTACCTAGGAGTGTCACCTCAAAAGCAATGATAAGCACCGGGTCATCGAACTTGTTATGCCACGTTGGAATAATCAAGGGATTTTCTGTAGAGACTTTGACATCTGCTTCTAATTCTTCCAGAAACTCTCGTTTCAACGCTTACGTAACATCCTCACCATGTTCCAGACCGCCCTATGATGTCAAGAGGATGATTCTATTTAGCATTGCAATACACCTCCATCAAGAAAGGAATTCGTGTTTTTCTATTCCGTCTTTTCCTCAATGCTTTTCTAGAATAAACTCTAGCAATACCTAAATCGTTACAAATAGCAGATTCTAGGTATTTTTTCTTATAACGTTACCATAACCAATACCTATAGGCTGTTCTAAAAGTTGCATAAAAGTCTCCTTTACACCCTTCTTATTCGAATTCAATTTCTTCATTTAGACTATTAAATAGTTCAACTTGTGCATCTATTTGAAGCCTATTAACAAGCCATCCTCGTAATTCTGCTTGTTGAATAAAATCTTCGATACGATTCTCTCCATTCAATTCCTTTAAAGTGACAACAACACCGAATCGAACTCCTTGCCCATCTCTAGTTTTTAGCCGTTCAATTGTTTTTATACTCATCCCCCACTGAGGATTAGACTGATTTAAAATTGGTTTAACTCGCTTTCGGGCAGTGAATGTCTCTCCTATATGCTTAACATTATCCCATTTTCTAAAAACATTTCGAGCTGCGTTTTCCTTCACATAACCTGGAGTATCTTCCGTATACTGATTATCTTTATTGATTGATTCAATGCCGTCTAGCTTTAGTCTACCAAAGGTAATTTGCATCTCTGTATTTGTATAGTCTACTCCCTGATTTCTTGAGCAATTCGGAGAATAACACATTGTTGCTTTAGCAACATATGGATAATTTCCGTTTGATATCGGCACTGGAAAATCATAGTTATATGTGTCATATGCTTTAGAAATATCCGAGACGATAAACTTGATTTCATCGTCAGGAGTAGATAAAATATCCTCCATCTTTATCGGAACTATACCATTACCAATTAAAGATAAATCAGCAAATGTTTTTTTATTATTCCATGGTATTGCTGAATCAATTAACAAAGCCTTTGCCTCCTCTCGATTAAGTCCCATAACATTTATAAGATAAGCCATTTTTCTTGCGATAAACGGTGCTGCAAAACTTGTGCCTGCTACTCGACCT